>NZ_CP107551.1:2719403-3021559 GCF_025837095.1 Rhodococcus sp. Z13 | reverse complement strand
TGCGCGTGCTGCAGGCCAAGCTCCTCGAGCGCAAGCGCCAGGAGGAGCGCGCCGAGATGGACGCCCTCAAGGGCGACGGCGGCAGCTCGTGGGGCAACCAGATGCGCTCGTACGTGCTGCACCCCTACCAGATGGTCAAGGACCTGCGCACCGAGTACGAGGTCAACAACCCCTCGGCGGTGCTCGACGGCGACATCGACGGCTTCCTCGAGGCAGGCATCCGGTGGCGTATGCGTGAGGAACAGAAGTCCTAGACCGCAGAAGAGGATGTCTCGATGGCCTTTCCCGGTAGCAGGATCCTCGACTGGCTCTCCCACAGCGGGCTGCTCATCGCACTGACCGTCCTCGGTGCGGTGATCATCTCCCGTTTCATCTCGTGGCTGGGTGAACGCGTCACCCGCCGGATCGACGAGCGCTACATGCAGTCCGACGATCTGGTGCGCTCCGAGGCGACGAAGCACCGGCACTCGGTGGCGCAGGTCGTCACCTGGATGACGATCTCCTTCGTCTACATCGTTGCGACGCTGAAGGTCTTCGACTTCCTGGAACTGCCGATCGGCAGCCTCGTCGCGCCCGCCACGGTGCTCGGTGCCGCACTGGGCTTCGGCGCGCAGCGCGTCGTGCAGGACATCCTCGCCGGCTTCTTCATCATCACCGAGCGGCAGTACGGCTTCGGTGACACCGTGCAGATCTCCGTGACCGGCGCGTCCGAGGACGCGGTCGGCACCGTCGAGGACGTCACGCTGCGCATCACCCGGGTGCGCAGCACCGCCGGCGAGGTCATCATCGTCCCCAACGGCCAGATCAACAAGGCGGTCAATCTGTCGAAGGACTGGGCGCGGGCCGTCGTCGACGTGCCGATCCCGGTCACCGCCGACATCGCCGACGTGACCGAGATGCTGCGCAAGCTGGGGGAGGCCGCGTACAAGGAGCCGCGAGTGCGGGAGCTGCTGCTCGACGAGCCGAGCGTGATGGGCGTCGAGAGCCTCGAGGTCGACCAGCTCAGCGTCCGCATGGTCGCGCGCACCCTGCCCGGCAAACAGTTCCAGGTCGGGCGGTTGCTGCGGGCGCGGATCGCCGCCAAGCTGCGTGAACAGGGCATCACGGTATCGCCGCAGCTCGACACGGTCAGCGTCGTCGACAAGGCGGAGGCGTAGTGAAGGCGGAGGCGTAGTGGGCGAGACCGCGAAGAGGGACCCGAAGAAGGAGCCCCCGAAGGACACGGGGAAGAAGGCCGACGAGAAGGGCGAGAAGCCCCGCCGGCACATCCCCGCCCACATCCTCGGCGGCCGTGTCCGCACCACCACCCTGGCGCTGTGCCTGCTGTGGCTGGGTCTGTGGTTCCTCTACCTGTTCCTCAACCAGCCCGAGGACTCCACCCCGCCCCCGGCCGACGCCGTGGTCATCTCCTCGACGCCGTACGTGCCGCTCGTGCCGGAGACCGCGACCCCCACCGAGACCCCGTACACCACGACCGACACGCCGGTGCCGACGACGACCGTGGCCCCGACCGGGTCGCCGACGCCGGGGTCGCCGCAGGACACCACCGGCCCGGGATCGTCCGAGTCGACGACCGGCACGTCCACGACCACCACGGACCGGCCGTTCCCGTTCGAGCTGCCGCATATCCCGGGGCTGACGGACAACAGGAATTCCGACACCCCGGACGGAACCGGGGAGCGGGCGCCGTAGATCACCGGCAGGTAACGGCTAGTAATGCCACAGTGAGCACCCCCGAACGACCGGAAGTCCGACATCTGCCGAGGTAGGCGGCTTGCGGCCGCTCACGCCGCGGGTTCGCCATCGTCGTTGGACGGCCCAGATGTACCGGAAACGTACCGGATATCACCACCAAGTACCCCCTCGAGCACTTCGGCCACCGCCGCGTGGGTCCGGCCCCGGCCGAAGTACGTGTCAGTTGTCATCGACACCTGGGCATGGCCGAGTTGGTCAGCTGCCACACGCGCCGACAGCCCCTCCTCGTCGATCAGCGTCGCCACCGTCTTCCGGAAGGTGTGGGTGGTGACCCAGTCGAGTCCGAGCGCCGATCGGATCTGCAGCCACTGCCGCGACACCGTCGTCGGATGCCGCGGCCCGCCACCATTGAGCGACTCGAACACCAGCGGCCCGATCTGCGCCCGCCGCTGCAGCATGGCGACCGCGAAGTCCGGCAGCGGCAACGTTCGCATACCCGCCGGCGTCTTCGTCATGTCCTCCCGGATCAAGCCCTTGCCGGTGATGCGGACGATTTTGCCGGTGATGTGCACGACCTTCTCGTCGAGGTCGACGTCCTTCCATCGGATGCCGAGCAGCTCGCCGATGCGGCATCCGGTGGCGGCGAACAGGACGACGACGTCCGCGGTGTCGGTGGCGGCGCAGAACTCGGCCACCGTCGGCACCCGCCGGTGCAGGACGCCTTTGATCTTGCGGCGCTCCGCGGGCGTCGGGCACGGCGGGCACGGCACCGTGGACTCGTGCACGTCCCGCAAGAGCTTGGCGAGTGTGGCGGCGTCCATCGCCCGCGCGGTCCGGCGCGGCCCCTTGCGCGGCGGGGTGGTGACCTCCCGGACCGGGTTCACGGTCAACGCCCCGTACCGCACTGCGAGCTTGAACATCCCGAGCAGGATCGTCCGGGCGTTCTTCGCGGTCGGCACACCGTGGCGGTCGGCCATCTCGTGCACGAACTTCTCGAGGCGCGGGGTGGTGGCCTCGCGGATCTTCAGCTCGCCCAGGCCATCGACGATGCGGGCGGCAATCCGGTCATAGTTCACTAGGGTGGACGCGGCCCGGCCGGCGGTGACGAGTTTTTTCCGGTACTCCGGCCACAACACGCGCACCTTCGTGTCGGCGGTGATGTCCCCGTCCTGCGGGGTGGACCGCTCGGCGAGCGCCTCGAGCAGATAGCGTTCGGCGACGGCACCGGTGCGGTCGCGCTGCCCGAAGGGCGTCTCCCGGTAAACCTTGCGGGTGACGCCGTCGAAGTCCCGGACGCGGCAGCTCGCACGCCACCGGCCGTCGGGGAGTTGGGTGCGCGCGATCTTGCCGTGCGCGCCGATCGGCAGGGGTGGCCGTCCCATCGTGTGGCCTCCAGGTGTGTGGTTAGGAGCGGAGTCGGCGGTCGAGTTCGGATTGCACGTAGCGTCGTTCTCTCGGGGTGAGGGTGTCGATGCGTGTACGCAGGGTGTCGAGGTCGACCCAGAGTTCGTCGGCGGTTTCGTCGGTGACTCGGCCGCCGCACCAGGCGAGGGCGTCGATCAGGGCGTCGAGTGGGATCAGACGCCGTGCGGTGAGACTTTCGACGGTGCGTTCTTCGCGGCGGGCGAAGTGGGGGTGGCGGGGGACCGGTCCGCGTTCGAGGTGGCATAGCTCGTGGGTGAGTGTGGTGCGGCGCTCTCGTTGACGGCTGGACCGGTCGATTTCGATGCCGTGGTGGGTGATGCGGCCGAGGAGCCCGAGGGGGCGGAGGTCGACGAAGCTGACGGAGATGTGCGGGTAGGTGTCGCGTAGGTGTCTCCAGGGATGCCATTTCCGGGTCTTCGGCATGGCGGAAATTAGAACACCTGTTCGATCAGTTTGTCCGTATCGACGCGCCGCTTCACCCCGGAATGTCACACCTCCCGGTGATTGTCAGGCGCCGAACTCCGGGCCGTCGGGGTCGGGGAGGTCGAGGGTGCCCTGCTCGGATTCGCGAGCGTCCTGGGTTTGTCCTTCCCGGGCGGCGAGGGTCTTGGGGTCGTGTCCGAAGGGGACGATCTCGGCGTCGCTCCAGTTTCCGAGGACGCTGTCACGTTCACGTTCGAGTTCGTCGATCCGTGTGGATTGGGCGACGAGGACCCGTAGGACCTCGACTACCGCCTTGCGCTCCTTCGGTCCGAGGCGATCCACCCCGGGCGGCAGCTCTTCGGCGAAGGGCTTGCCTGGTGGTTTGCGGCCGGCTGCCTCGAAGGCGGTCTCGTCGCGGACGCCGGCCAGCCAGGCGATAGCGCGGATGGAGTCGTCGGAGGGTTGGAAGCGATAGGAGCCGTTGCGGATGCCGTTGATGGTGGTGTGGGTGATCTCGAAGCCCTTGGACTGGGCAAGTTCGGCGAGTTTGCGGCCGGACATCTTGCGTTTGGATGCGGCGTAGTCGAGGAGGGCCTGCAGGGTGACACGGCCGGGCGGGAAGAGTGCGGTGGTCTCGTGTGGCTCTGGCATGTCTCGACTGTCCTTCCACTGGGTCTACTTGTTCCAGTAATCCACCTAGGCGATTACAAGTAGTCGAACCATATCCGCAGCGTACGACACAGATTCCACTTGTCGCATTGACAAGTGGTGAAGTGTGGTGTCTACTCGGCTTGTCAGTGATACAAGTAAGGGGGCAAGATGGGAACCACGGCGAAGAGGGCACAGGCCCGGCGGCTTTACGGGAAGGGGATATGGATGCGGGTGAAGAATCCTGAGACGCTCAAGACCCTGCGTGTGATGAAGGGGCTTACCCAGGGTGATCTGGCCCTTATGGTGCGCTGCACGCAACAGACGATCAGTCTTCTCGAGACCGGCAAGATGACCACCCTGTCGGCCGCGCTCGCCGGGGCGCTGGCCAAGAAGCTCGGCACCCCCTGGGAGAGCCTCTTCACCCTCCATGAATCCATCGCCATGCCGGTTGTGGAAAGTGGTGCCTACAAGACAAATCAGAAGGTGTCCGCGTGACCCGCTCGGACATGGAGGACGCAAAGAAAACGGCCGCCCCGATGGCGCGGGACGGCCGAGCATCGATCACCTGGAAGGAATCAAAGATGCAACAGCAGCTTACCAGCGATGAACTGCTCGTCGTAATCGAAGAACTCGCCGAGTTCTACGGCACCCCCGACAGGGCCCCGGTGCTCACCCCCTCCCTGGAGGGTGGCTGGCTGGCCCACATGGTCGTGACGCTCGACTTCCACGGGGCGAACGTCTACCCCGGCCCGGAGCGTGCGGTGATGTTCGCCCGTGGCGAGACGTTGCAGGAGTCCATCCTGGCGCTGCATGACACGTTCGTTGCCGCTGCGCCGTGCTTCGAGCTGGTGAAGGGGGCCTGATCATGTCGATCCTGAACCGGAAGCTGACCGCCGAAGAGAAGGCTGCGGTCGCGAACGAGCCGACCCCTGTTGCGGACGAGACGTTCACCCAGGTGTTCGCGGTGGACCGCGGCGACCTGATCGTCGACCCCGATGACACCGAACCGCCGGTGCCGAAGCGGGTGTGGCCCGCGGCGGTGCTGTGGGTGGTCACCCTGGGCGCCACGGTCGGATCGGTCTTCTACTTCGCTGGGGGTGGGCTGTGAGCACGATCTACGTCACCCCGCATCTGAAGGGCCGTGGCCGCCACGGCGAGTGCACCTGTGCCGGTGCGGCGCCTGGGTTCCCTCAGCACGAGGCGGACTGCGGTTGGGTCGAGCCGGAGGCTCAGGGACCGGGTCGGTGCTGCGGCTGGATCGGCGGCACCTGTGAGGGCTGCCCGGGGAAGGCGGAGAGGGACGGCTATGCGGTGGCGTGACGACTGCACCTGCGCCCGCACCCGATTCGGGCACGAACCCGACTGCGCGATCTACCGCGACATCGACGACGACTACCACGCCGAGCTGCTGCTCGACGCAGACCGAGAGGAGGCCCCGCTGTGAGCATCGAGAACACCACGAGCGGGACCGATATCAACACCGCTGTACGAACCCTGGCCCTGGTGGCCGCCGCCAAGAAGCAACTCGCCGAGGTGGAGGCCCGGGCGAAGTCGACTCTGGCCGCGCAGTTGCGGCGAGGCACCGTATACGCCCACAACGCTGCCGGCGTTGAGCTCGGCTATGCGACGGTTCCGAAGGCGTCGAAGCCGAAGCCTCACATCGTCATCACCGACGAGGCGCAGGCGTTCGCGTGGCTGACCGAGTTGTTCGGCGACGGCATGGTCGAGACAGTGGTGCAGCTGACCGAGCAGGGCCGCAAGAGCTTCGAGGCGTACGTGCTCGAGCGGTATGAGGCGGAGGGCTGCCCGGACTACTTCGATCTTCCGGGGGTGGCGGTGAGCACTCCTCCGGTGCGGGATCCGGCGCCGCGGTTCACGCCGTCGCGCAACATTGTCGACCTGGTGCAGGAGATGACCGCCTCGGGCGAGTTGTCCTGGACCGAGGTGCTCGCCCTCGAAGGTGGTGAGGGTGATGACTGACGATCGGTTGAAGGCTCTCGTTCGGTTGCGGGAGCCGTTCCCGGACCACCAGATCGGGAAACTCCCGAAGCCGCGTTCCAAGGACGCCAAGAAGGCCTGGTGCGAAGAATGCGCCAGCTACCACGGGATGCCCGCGGTGCACCTCGACTACGTCGGGCACGCCGCCCTCACCGACCGGTTCCTCGAGGTCGACCCCGAGTGGACCTGGGAACCCCTCGCACTCGACGAGAAGGGCCTGCCGCAGTTCGATGCGAACGGCGGCCTGTGGATCCGCCTCACGATCTGCGGAGTGACCCGCATCGGCTACGGCGACGCCGAGGGCAAGCGCGGCGGCAACGCCATCAAGGAGGCCATCGGCGACGCCCTGCGGAACGCGGGGATGCGGTTCGGTGCTGCCCTGGATCTGTGGCACAAGGGCGACCTGCACGACGCCGAGGAGGAGCGCGGTCGTGCTCCCGAGCCCGAGCCGGAGCCGGAGCCGCCGACGGTGGACGTCGAGGAGCTGCTCAAACAGGTCAACTCCGCGCAGTCGGAGGACGAGCTGCGGGCGCTGTGGACGCAGAACGCCGAGAAGCTCGGCTACCGCTACGGCGAGGTCTCGAACGCGATACGCGTCCGCCTCGCCGACCTGGCCCAATCCGGCTGAGAAGACCTGCCGGGGTGGCGTGCCGAACGGAGTCCTGATCCGGCGCACCAGATGTGCGCACCACGCCACCCCGGCAATCCAACCCACCGACTCTTTTCTGAAAGGACACCTGATCCGTGACGAATCCCGACTTCGTGGATGCAGCGAAATCCCGGGTGAACAACCTCATCGAGGAGTTGCTCGCCGACCTTGCCGCCGAGCGGGACGAGCTGCGCGCCAAGTGCGCAGAGCTCGAGGAGGAGCTGCGCGAGCGCGCACCGTTCCGGCGTAGCCCGCACAAGGACAAGATGACCCTGTCGGAGGTCTCCGTCGCCATCGGAGTGAGTACGCGGACCATCAAGAAGCGCCGCGAGGATTCCTCCTCGCACCCGTTCTACCGGAAGGCGTTCAAGTCCGGCCGGGCCCGGAACTCTCCGCTGTTCTGGTGGACCGCGGATGTCGACGAGTACCTGCGCGAGCTGGCCGGCCGCGGGATCGGCGGTGCGGCATGAGTGCATGTGACGCCTGGGCGCATGAAGGCGACCTCAACATCTGCGTCGACCACCCGATTATTGAGCCGGTCACGGCTATCCGTGTCTCGCGCGAGGGTGCCGAATACATCGCACTGGTGATGCGCGCGGAGTTCGAGCGCACTGCGGATGCGGGCGCATTCTCCATCGCCGAGACAATCGAAAAGGAGCTGCAGGCATGATGACTCATTCCGCGCTGGCGAAGCTGATCGCCGAGACCCTGATGCCGTCCTCGCCCGAGTTCGTGTTGACCCCGGCGAACGAGGTTGCGGCGGCGATCCTCGAACGCCACGAGGTGGTGGAGTTGCCGGCGCCGTCGTTCACGAACGAGCATGGCACCACCTGGAAGGCCGAGTGTGGGGACCTGCAGCTCGCCACCGTTGCCGATGGGGACGTGTGGGTGGCGGGTGAGGTGCTGTCCGACGACGAGCTCGCCGAGACCGCGGCGGCGCTGCTGGCGGCGGCCCGGATGCAGTCCACCCCGAGTGGGGTAGTCCTGTGAGCGTCGAGAAGGTGTGCGGTGTCGACGTGTGGACGATCCAACTCCCGTACTCGAAGCCGCCCTTGAATTTGAACGACCGGATGCACTACCGCGTCCGGGCTCGGGTCACGCGCGAGGTCCGCTCGACCACTGCATGGCTCGCCAAGGAGGCGAAGGTCCCGACCGGTTGCGAGCGGGCCACGGTGTGTCTGCACTATCGGCCGCGCGACAACCGACGCCGGGACGAAGACAACCTCATCGCCACCGGGAAGGCGTGTTTCGACGGTCTCGTCGATCACGGCCTGGTCCCGGATGACACCCCACGGTTCATGACGAAGCTCATGCCGTTGATTCACCCCGCAGAGAAGGGCCTGCCCGGCTCCCTCTGGCTCACCATCACGATCGGAGACACTCAGTGACTCAGTCCAATCCCGTCCCTGTCACGCTCTTCGCGAAGACCGAGAACTGCCAGCAGTGCATCGCTACCAAGCGGCACCTCGACCGTCAGGGCACCCCGTACGCGCTGCGTTACGTCGATCAGGACCCGGCTGCTCGAGACGAGGTGGCGGTGCTGGGTTACACCCAGGCGCCGGTCGTGGTGGCAGGCGACATGCACTGGAGCGGCTACCGGCCGGACAAGCTCAACGCACTGAAGCACCTGCACACGGTCGCCGCGGACGTCGCCGAGCTCGACGGTGCAGCTGAGGAGTTCCTCGCCGAGAACGGCCTCCCCGAGGGGATTCTGCGATGACCGTCACCCCCATCACCTTGCGCGACCAGGACGACCGGGAGTTCCGGCGTATGCAGCGCGAAGAGGCCCGGCGTGCCCGCAACACCCCGCCGGCGTTCCAGATCGTCGACGAGAGCGATATACCCGGCAGTGGGCAGTTGGTCGGCCGCCGTATCCCGGAGCAGCGTGAGCAACTCATCGCGTTCGCGAAGGCGAACCGCGGACAGTGGGTGGAGTACCGATCCACGGAGGAGGACCCGTTCAAGTCCGCCACCCAGTTCGCGGGCGGGGTGAGGCAGGGGCGGATCGGGTTCGCGCCGAAAGGATCGTTCGAGGCTGTGAGCCGAGGCGGGCGCCTGTTCATCCGCTATGTCGGTGTCGACGGTGGTGCGTCGTGAGGACCGCGGTGTATCTGGCCGGGGTCTCCACCATGTGCCTCGCCGGATGGCTCACCATCACCGCCTGGGCCTGCGACCACGCCGGACAAGCACTCATCCACATCGGAGACACCAAGTGAGCATGGAATCAATCCGCCGGTACTACGGCGTACCTGCGAAGCGCGGCACCCGGATCGCCTACCGCGGCGAGGGGCGTCGGTGGATTGGGACCATCGTCGCCGCGCGCGGTCATTACCTGAGAGTGCGCCTCGACAACTGCTTTGGCCAGATCATGACGCTGCATCCGACCTGGGAAGTTGAGTACCTCGGAGGTGCGGAATGACCGCCGCGGCCGTCGGGTGGGGCGACCCGGGTGCTGATCCGCCAGAGGAGTGGCAGCGCACCCGCGAGCGTCTCGAGGACGCCGAGACTGCCCTGTCGGGGATGGTGGCCGAGGTCGACGAGCTGCGCCGCGTCCTGCGCCGGGTCCGGGAGTACGCGCAGCACCTGCACCTCCTGGCTGATGTGGAGGGCGGGGACTCTCGGGCGTCGGTGGCGTACCGGTCCGCGGCGGTGGGCCTCGAGCGCACGATCGGAGACCGGTCATGACGGCCGAGCAGCGGCGCCTCCCCGTCGCCTGGGATGGACACCCGGTCACGTGGGGCGAGTTCACGCCGGACCCGTTCATGTGCCGGACCGAAGCGGATGGCACCTCGGAGCCGCTTCCCCCGGCCATGTGCTGGCACTGCGGTGTCCGTGCCGATCGCGTCACCGCCGAGGGGAGAGTCGACATCCCGCACTGGCCCTACCGGCTGGTCCTGCGACGCTGCACCCGCTGCGGGCATGACCACGTGTGGAATCCGCAGACAGGGCAGGAATGGGACCTCGACGAGGGCGATTACGGGCCGGACGGATCGTGGGAGCGTGCGTCATGACCCCGGATCAGCTGCGGCTCCTCGGCGAGCTCGAGGACTGGATGGTCTTCGGCCTCATCGACGTCCCGGAGCACTGGATCAGCCACCTCCGGGAACGGAGAGGTGGTGCGACCGCGAAGGATCCGGAGTGGCGTGCCGCCGGCCTGGGCCTGCGGACGTACCCGTGGGGCATCGCGATGACCGGTGCGGGGGACTACTTCGGTTCCCGGAAGGCGTCGGACCCGGCCCACGCGGTGACGCTGACCTGGCAGCAGATCACCCGGTGGGGCGAGTCGATCCCCGGGGAGCTTCGGGCCCAGGCCCGGCGCGAGCGTTTCGAGGGCGGCCGGGAAGCGCAGAAGGCGATCGTGGACCGGTTCCTCGGCCGCACGACGGTTGATCGGCCTGTGGTCGTCGAGGTGGAGGAGTTGACGCTGTGGTGAACGTCTGCGCCTGCGGTCACGAGAAGGCCGCGCACTGGCTGATCGTCACCGATGGTGAGCCGCCGTGGTGCACGGAATGCCAGTGCACCGCCTACGTCCCGGAGTCGGAGTCGTGACCGTGTGCTGCCCGGTGTGCCGGCGTGAGGTGTTCGCCTCCGAGCACACCGGGCGGGTTCGGCCCCACGAGGACACGGCGCACCATGCGTGCCCGATGTCGGGGAAGCCGGTGCCCCTCACAGATGACCTGACCGGATCGACATGTGGAATCCCTGCCACTTGTCACTAGGATGGGCGGGGCCTGTGGAGTGCTGGTCACACGCCACAGGCCCACTCACCCCACTCACTGAACTCACCAGAGAGGGGGATAGCCGAATGCTATCCAAGATCACCCACACCTTTGCTTCGGGGAGGGCCGTCTGATGGCCGCCACTGGCAAGGATCACTCACGCATGAACCTCGCGATCTGGGGTGACGACGACTGGCTCGACTGCACCCCACCCGCCCAGCACCTCTACCACACCCTGTGGCACTCGCCGGGGCTGTCGTACTGCGGTGCGGGGGAGTGGCATCCGGGGAAGATCTCGACGAAAGCGAAGGACTGGACACCCGAGGCGGTGGAGGCCGCGGCCGTCGAACTGTCCCGGGATCTGTTTCTGATCATCGACGAGGTGACGGGGGAGTTCCTGATCCGGTCGTGGGTCAAGCACGACGGGCTGTGGAAGATCCCGAACATGGCCGTGTCGATGGCGAACGCACGCGCCGAGCTGGCGTCCCGGACGCTGCGGGGGGTGGTGGTGCACGAGGTGCTCAAGATCCGCGCCGCGAACCCGGGACTGTCGTCGTGGCAGCGGGAGGCGGTGGTGTCGATGCTGTCTCAGAAGCCGGTTGATCCGGCGACGTTGGAGCCGTTCAACCCCCGATCCAACCCCTCCGCCAACCCTTCGGCTAACCCTTGGGCTAAGGGTTGGCCCAACCCTTCGGTTAACCCCTCGCCGAACCCCCCGGTTAACGAAAACCCAAGGGTAGGGGTCAACCCCACCGCCAACCCCGGCCCTACTCCTGCTCCTTCTCCTGCTCCATTTCTCCAAGGGGGTTACGTAAGTACGGAAGGGAACGTCGCGCGCGCGAACGACGACCCCACCCCACCCCCCTCCCACTGCCCCCAACACCCCGACGGCAGCGAGGCCCCGTGCGGCCCCTGCGGGGACGCACGCCGGCGCCGGAAAGCCTGGGACGCCGAACAGGAACGGTTGGCGATCGAGGCCCGCAAAGAGGCACGCCGTATCGCCGCCCAGGAGCGCCGCAGAGCCATCGACGAATGCGACCTGTGCGATGAGGACGGCTACGTCGGAAAGAACGTCTGCGGGCACGTCAGGCCGCCGGAGTCGCGGCCGAGTCTGCGATCGCTGTACCAGCAGGCGAGGACCGAGAAGGGCGCATAGAGACACGCCGACAAGCGGTGTGCAACCCGCGTGTCATTCGGCTAGTCTGACCAGGACAACAACGAAAAAGGCCCCGCCGGAGCAGCAACTCCGCGGGGCGTGGACACCCGAGGAGGAGCCTCGAATGTCACTCACGAACACTACCGGACAGGTAGTGCAGATCGCAGTCCCCGGCACGAACGCCACCATCACCGCCGCCGAGATCAACGGCCGACCGATGGTCGCACTCAAGCCGATGTGCGAAGCGATCGGCATCGATGACCGCAGTCAGCGGCGCAAACTCCAGGCCAAGGCGTGGGCAACCGGGGTCATCATGACCTCGGTTGCGGAGGACGGGAAGTCCCGCGACATGTACATGATCGACCGTCGGACCATGACCATGTGGCTCGCCACCATCGACGAGAGCCGAGTCAACGAAGACGTCCGCCCCACGGTCATCGCCTTCCAGAACGAAGCCGCAGACGCCCTCGACTCGTACTTCCACGATGGTGGAGCCATCAACCCCTCCGCCACCGAGGACCAGCTCGAACGACTCGCCCGCCAGGCACAGGCGCAGGCCAACGTCCTCCAGGCGTTGAAGGGCATCGTCGATCCGAAGCACCTCGAAGCGAAGGGCCGGGTCGTTCTCGCCCGGGCACTCGGAGAGAAGCCTGAACTCGACCCCACCAGCATCCCCCTGTACGTCTCCGACTACCTGTCGTCCAAGGGACTCGACGCCGACCTGGTCACTGCGAAAGCCCCCGGCTTCGGCAAGCGACTCAAGGGCCTGTACGTGGCCGAGCACGGCGAAGCCCCCGGCAAGGCATACCAGGAGCTGCCGAACGGCACCGTGCGCGAGGTCTACGCATACACCCAGGCTGACCGGCACCTGTTCGACCAGGTGTGGAACCGACACTACGAGGGCGTCGTGAAGGCGGTCCGCCGATGACCACCACGCATTACACCTCGAACGGCGTGAAACTCTGGGAACTCCCAGAAGTGCGGCGAGCAAACGGGAGCGGATTCGACGGCTACCTGTACATCATCGAGTTTTCGACAGGCACCATGAAGGTCGGCCGGACCAACAACCCCCGCGGACGTATACGGACGCACTGGGAACACGCCAGAAAGTTCGGCGCCGACATCACCCGCCTGTGGCTCTCCGTGCCACACACCGGCTACCGGGACAACGAGACCTCCCTGCTTCGAGAACTGGGAACCCCCAGCGCCGGCACAGAGTACTTCACCTCGAAGAACTTCGACGACGTAGTCGCCCTCGCTGAATCCTCGCTGCACTTCCACGTCCTCACTGAGAAGGAACGACAGGAACTCGAGGAGGAGAGCAAGCGTCGGGGCGAAGCAAGGATCGAAGCGCTCCGCCGATGGGGTGGAATACCGGACGACGCAGTGCGAATCGTCCTCGACCCGGACATCAACGAATGGGTCGCGAACATGGTGTTCGGCCGATATCGGAAGCTTCCCGAGTTCGCCCCGGACCGTGACCTGTTCGAGTCCGGCGAGGTGTTGGAGGCGCTGTCCACTGCGACAGGACTCGACATAGCGGAGCTTGCCGAATGGTCGTTCATGGACGTCATCGAGTTCATGGGACAGCAGCAGCTCCGCATCGGAGTCGCGAACCTGACAGTCCTCGCCTACGAGAGTGGCCGCGATGACCTGGTGAAGCCAGGGTTCTATCGAGGCGTGATCGCGGGGGCGGACTCGTGACCGCCACCGAACCGGGTGTCGTCTACACCACCGCCGACCTCTACAACCTCCCCGCCGGCACCCACATCCGCGAACTCGGCGCCCTCGGACGCACCTTCACCACCGACAACACCCCCGGACGACTCTGGCTCGGCAACACATCCTGCAAAGCCTCCGCCGTCGAACTCCCCGTCGAAATCCTCACCGAGACACCCGAGCCCACCCAGGCCCCGGCACCTCGCACCAAGCTCGACTACTGCGAGCAGGCCCTCCACGACACCCTCACGCGTGAACAGCAGGCGTTCGAAGCGTTGAAGCGGGTGCGGGAGGTCGCCGACTACGCCCTCAGTCTCGACGACCCCGGCGACAAGGCGTGGGGGCGGGCCATTCACAAGGCCATTGGAGGTGAACTGTGGCCGTAGACCCCACCATGCACTTCGCCGTCATCTACTTCAGTGGAGACCCGGCAGGCGAACACCCGGACCCCGACCTCCACGGACACGCACCCCGCATGGAAATCATCGCGGCCGGCGACGAAGAGTTCTGCTGGAAGGCCCTCACCGGCTGGACCGCCTCCCACCCACTCCGCATGTGGGAGACCGCCGAAGTACTCGCACGAACCACGACGGCTGTATGCACCCTGGGCGGTGAGGCATGACTCGTTTCCACGCCACCGCGGCCCTCACGATCGGCTACCTCGTGGCGGCCCTCCTCACCGGCTGCCACACACCGCAGCCCTACCAGCCACCCATCACCACCTGGGAGACCCGATGACCACCGAGATTGCACCCCTGAGAGTGGGCGCCCGCGTCAAATTGAAGCCCGGAGTCTCGTTCGGCCCAATCATGGAACTGACCGTCGACCGCGTCTTCAAAAACGGATGGCTCGAAGCATCATCCGACAACCGCAGCACCCGCGTGAAAGTCCGCCACCAGGACGTCATCGTCAAACCGATCTGCTCCTGCTGGTGCTCCACCTGCGAGGACGAATACATCGACGCAATGGAGCAATACGACCCGCGGATCATGCCCACGTGGGACTTCATCGTCTGTCCCGACTGCGGAAACAAACGCTGCCCGAAAGCCACCCACCACGATCACACGTGCACCGGATCGAACGCTCCCGGTCAGAAGGGATCCCGATATGCCTGACCCTGACATCCCGGTCGAAGTCCGCATCGCCGCCATGCGCGCAAACGCCGACTTCCTCGAAACCATGCACCTTCACCACGCCGCCAAAGTCCTGCGTGACGAAGCCGACCTGATCGAACGCGAGCACACCGAGCGCGCCGCATTCATCGACGAACTCGCCAAGGTCTACGCCGATGGCATGCAGTACTTTGCCATCGAGGACGACTGGCTCGGATGGGAAGAACTCAGCGAGATCAACCGCGAGGCAATCCGCGCCGGCATCCGAGCCGTCCTCGACAGACTCGACGAACTCGACGGCGACGGCAACGACACCAAGACCCTGCGTCAGTGGTCCCGCCTCCGCGACGTCCCCGACGACGTCCTCGCCGTCTTCACCCCCCCACGGGAAAGCCCACCGGAGCGGAAGTGCCCCTCACGGCTGGCGATGGTCCTACGGATCGGTAGTCACCTTGTCCGGACTGACCTCTCACCGCTACTACATCGAGTCCCCCGAGGTCCCCGAGGGTGTCGATGACTAGCCTGAACAGCGGCCCCGTCCGCGAGAACATGCCACCCGTGCCCGCCGCCCTGCTCGTCTGGGCTGTCCTCATCGCCGCGGCAGCACTCGCACTGGTGGTGATCGCATGAGCATCCGCGACGAACTCCGGAATGTCCTCGTCGGCCACTCGATGCGCTCCTGGTCTTCCACACGTCCGAAGGGCGAGCAGGTCGAATGCTGGTGCGGATGGATCGGTGAAGACATCCTCGGCCACCAGCTCGACCAGATCCTCGCCCGCTTCGGCATCGTCGAACTCCCCGAACCCGGCGCGATCGATGCACAACCCACGGTCCACGGAAACATCAGCGAACACAGCCCGGCAGATCTGGACTACCTAGCCGGATACCTCGCCGCAGTCAGCAACGCGAAGGCAGTGGAACGATGACCAACCTGACTCACATCTGCGAAGCCTGCCGAAAGCCGGTCCAAGGCCAGACCGGCTACGTGCACATCGATAAGTCCGCAGTGTTTCAACGCAGAGAACGAACTCGAGTGGTCATGAACCGAGCCGTATCTCGGATAGCTGCAGAACGGGGGGTCCCACAAGACACCGTAAACGAAAGAGCTGTAGTGCTAAAGGCATCTGCACTAGATGCGATAGGCGGCCCCATTCGATGGCGCACCCACCATGCGGACTGTGATCCAGAGACCGACAACAACCCTTACCGCATCCCCGTGAGCAAACTCCATACCCACGCTCAACTCCTGAACTGGACCGCGCACCTCATGGGAAAAACCTGGCTGGCCGACACCAACTGGTGCGAGTTCATCAACACCCACTCGACGCAGCAGCCACAAGATCCGGAGGCGGACTGATGGCACGAGTCGAAATCCGCGTCGTGAGCGACTCCGGCGAACTCACCGTCGAGAAAGTCTCAGTCAAGCGGTGGGGCCGCGACGACACACCTGACATTGCTGAGTTGCTGCACGAAGCCGCAGCCGTAGTACTGCGTGGCCTCCAGCTAGAACCCATGCCATCGGATCCACCACAAACCACAGACAACCCACCACCCCACAACCCCAGGAGGCACACCAATGGGCAGTAGATCACCAATGGCCCCCGACAACATCGACGCCACGATGCGGGCTTGGAAGGCACTCGAGCTGCGCCGGCAGGGGTATCAGTGGCAGGAGATCGCCGAGGAGGTTGGGTATGCGGATCGGGCCTCGGCGTACAACGCTGCCCGCCGGTTGTTGGATCGGACGGAGTTCGAGGCGGTGGAGGAGTACCGGGCGTTGGAGGCGGATCGGCTGGATCAGTTGCATCGGGTGCAGCTCGGGCACCTGCTGTCGCTGCCGAAGACGGGGGATCCGTCGGTGGTGTCGGCTGCGTCGTCGGCGGTGTCGTCGCTGGTGCGGATCTCGGATCGTCGTTCGAAGCTCCTCGGCTTGGATGCGCCGGTGCGGGTGTCGGTGGGTGCGAGCGATGTGGACTTCGCGGCCGAGGCCTCACGTTTGATGCGGGACCTCGCTGCCGCCGGCGCCCTGGAGGCAGCCCCTGCCGACGGCGAGGAGGACGCCAGCAGCGACGAGGACGAGGAGGACCACCGTGGCTGACACCACCAGCACCCTCGAATTCCTCTCCCCGGTCGTCGACCCCGAAACCGGGCAGGCCTACGAATCCGGCGGCCACCGACTCACCGTCCAGTACGCGTGCGACTGCGGAAACGATCTCAGAGCTGTCGTCGTCCTCCCCGAGGACTGGGACTCCACAACCCAGCCCGAACTCGTCGAACAGCTCGAGGAAACACTGAGGAGTGAGTGCTGTGCCTGAGCGCCGGCCGAAGGCCTACAAGTCCTGCCCCGTCGACGGATGCGACTGGCGACTCATCACCGAATGGTTCGACGGCAGCCCCGACAACACCACCACCGTCCCGATGATCGAGCAGCAACGCATCGCCGGGGAACACATGCGAGTCCACTTCACCCCGGAGAGGACCTACTTCACATGACCCCCGTCTCCACCCGCTGCCCCACCTGCGGAAGCGACTTCCTCGGCCCCGACGACGTCACCGACCCACCCGACGACGGGGACGTCGCCGTGTGCCTCACCTGCTCCGACCTCATCATCTGGAGCAAGCACCACGGCTGGGAAACCCCCGACCCCGAGCTCCGCGCCGAACTCCTCCGCACCCCGCAGGTCATCGAATCACTGATGGCACTCCGCGAATACCACGAGCAGCAAGAGGCGGACCGGCAGCAGCTCCACTCCCTGATCACCCACGGCTACCTGTCGGGCGCATCCATCCCCGACATCGTCGAAGCGATCCTCGACGACGGATTCCACCGCCACCCCACCCACAACGGCGAGGACAAGGCGAAGTGACCCTGATGACGTACCACCAGCCCACCCTCTTCGACATCCTCACATTCGACACCCCCACACCAGCCCCAGAGCCGGTGTCACGTCGACCCTGCACCAGCCGCCCCCGCCGCGCCCCCGGCCGCCCCCACCCCCACACCGACACCCCAGCACCGGCCCCGTCCACCACCCACCCCTGGGTGCCGGACGATCACCTCATCACCGCCGCCCAAGCCGGCCAACTCCACATCCGCAACCTCACCACCGAAGACCGCTGCTGGGTCGTCGCTGGTCTCACCGCCCGCGGAACCACCGCCGACGACATCGCCCGAATGCTCCGCTGCTCGATCCGCCTGGTGAAACAGATCCGCGCCCATCCGATGACCGCGGTGATGCGGTACGCCCAGAACATCGCCGTGGAAGTGGAGACGATCGAGTCGCGGGCGAAGGCAGGGGAGAAGGCCCGGGACTTCGAACTGGAGCAGGCCCGGCGGGAGGCGGCCCGCTACAAGAAGCAGCGGGATGACCTGATCGACCAGCTCGCCGCACAGCGTCAGACCGAGAGGGGGTAGCTGTGAGCGGACACGTCGAGCACCTCGAGGTCGGGATCGCCGCGGCTGTCCGGCAGATCGACGAGCTCCGCGCCGAAAACCAGCGTCTGCGTGCCCTGCTCGCCAGCTACGAAGCCGGCCAACCCCCGGCGCCACTTCGAACTCAGGAAGAGCGAATGAGCAAAGCTCCATGGGGCCTCAACTCCGACGGCCTCCCAAAGACCGCCCGCGAAGCCGCGCACGAACGGATTGAAGCCGTGATCCGGAAGTACATCACCATTGGATTGGCGACCGCTAGTGCGGGCGGACTCGACGACAAGACGATCCACACCATCCTGAATCTGCACCTCGCAGAACCGTGGCTGCCGGCATCGGAAGCACTGGAAGCACTCGAGTTCGCCGGGCTGTTGCGTTACGACCTCGGAGGCGCTGGCGTGGAGGGGACACCGTAGTGACCGCGATCGACCCCGACCTCGCCTACTGCACCTGCAACCACCACCACCGCAACCACCAGCCCCACTGCACAAGACCGGACAGCTACGGCCAGCCGTGCGAATGCCCCAGCTACCAGCAAGACCCCCACCTCCTCCGCGACCCCGACGACACCACCATCTGACAGGCACCACCAATGGACTACACGGCCGAGGCACTCCGCGAACACACCCGCACCTGGACCCCCGAACGCAAAGCCGCCATGCTCGCCTGGCTCCAAGCCCAACACGCCCGCCGCGTCATCCAAACCCACTACACCCACCCCGCCCAACTCGCCGCCGCCTGCGACCCCAACTACGTCATCACCCCCGCCACCGAAACCATCTCGAAAGCGGTCGAACACGCCATCCGCGAACCCCGCCAAAACCTCCTCGTCACGATGCCTCCTCAAGAAGGCAAGCTGGTATCGCACGACACACCGGTCCCTACCCCGGACGGCTGGACGACTCACGGCGAAATCCGCCCCGGCGATACCGTCTTCCACCCCTCAGGCGTCCCCATCAAAGTCCTCGAAGTACACCAGCCGGCAGCAGCTGATCGCCGCGTACACTTCTCCGACCACAGCTACATCGATGTCCACCATCGCCACGAATGGACCGTCTGGGATCGAGCCTGCGGGGGCTACCGAATTGTCGAAACCGCACGGCTCGAATCCGTCAAACTGAGCAGCGGCCCCCCTGGAACCCGCGGCCACCGCTACCGATTCCAACTCCCCTGGCAGGAACCACTCAGGTGCGAACCAGCCGACCTCCCACTCGACCCGTACACACTCGGAGTGTGGCTCGGCGACGGCACCACCACGAAGCCCGCCATCACCCACCACCCCGACGACCACTACGAACTCCCGTATGCGGTCACCAAGAGCTTCATTCACGCCACCACCGGGATCGTTACCGACTACTACGGAGAAGAGCTACGCCGCGACCTGATCGCCGCTGGGGTGTTCAAGAACAAGCACATCCCCCAGAAGTACTTGCGCGGATCCATCGAGCAGCGTCGAGCTCTCCTCGCCGGCCTCATCGACACCGACGGACACGTCAGCAAGAACGGGCAGGTCTCATTCGACAACAGCAACGAGACATTGGTCCGCGGCGCAGCCGAACTCGCCAGGTCCCTCGGATACCGAGCCCACGTTCACAAGCCGACCGAACCCAAGCTGTCCACATCGGGGATCCAAGGTAAGAAGCGCATGTGGCGGCTCACCTTCTCCCCACACGACGTTGCACCAGCGCGACTCCCTCGCAAGGCAGCCGCATTCCGCCCTGCCATTCGCCGCCGTATCGCCATCACCAAGATCGAGGCGATCGACCCGACCCCCGGCCACTGCATCACCGTCGACTCAGAGGACGGCCTCTACCTCGTGGGCGACCACATGACTCCGACGCACAATTCCTCCCTCTGCGCCGTGTGGGCCCCGCTCCGCGCACTCCAGATCAACCCCGACACCCGCATCATCGTCACCGCCTACGGCGACGCCCTCGCCGAAGACCACTCCCGCACCGCCCGAGGCTGGATCGAAACCGCCGGCACCGGAGCAGTAGACGCCATCACGGGCCAACCCGTCGAAGACAAAATCGGGTTGCAACTCGACCGCACCAGCACCGCCGTCTCCAACTGGAAAATCACCTCCGGCAAGGGCGGCTACAAAGCCGTCGGTCTCGGCTCCTCCATCACCGGCCGCGCCGCCGACCTGCTGATCGTCGACGACCCCTACAAGAACATGCAGGAAGCCGACTCGGCAGCGCACCGCCGGAAAGTCTCCGAGTGGTTCAAAGCCGTCGCCCTCACACGTCTCTCACCCGATGCGTCGGTGATCGTCATCCAAACCCGCTGGCACGAAAACGACCTGGCAGGGGAAATCATCGCCACCGAAGCGGAACTCCCACCCGAGGAACGCACCTGGCGGCACATCAACATCCCCGCCATCAGCGAAGCGGGGATCCCCGACGAACTCGGCCGACCCCCAGGCGTCGCGATGATCTCCGCCCGCGGACGCACACAGGACCAGTTCGAAGCCCGCCGCCGCCAAGTCGGCGAACGCGTCTGGTACGCCCTCTACCAAGGCGTCCCCACCCCCAACGAAGGCGGACTCTTCTCGAGGTCGTGGTTCGATGACCACCGCCTCGAACACCAGCCCGACCGGTCCACCATGCGGGTCGTCGCCGTCGACCCCGCCGAAACCGGAGAAGGCGACGAAGCCGGAGTCATCGCAGCCGCGTTGCAGCCCGACGGTTCGATCGCCCTCACCCACGACCGATCCGGGCACATGACCTCCGACCAATGGGGCCACGCCGCCGTCGCCCTCGCAATGGAAACCCACGCCACCGAGATCGCCGTCGAAACCTACACGGCCGGCACCACGTACGTGAACGTCATCCGACGCGCCATCACCGCCTACCGCCGCAAACTCGAGGAGACCTTCGACGGCCGCGACCGCGACACCGCCGCCGCGATCCGCCGCACCCACGACCTCAAAGTCCACCCGTGGCGAGGCAAGGGCGACGCCATCGCCCGCTCCGCTCTCCTCCGCCAAGCCATCGAAACCGGCACCTGCCGCGTCGTGTGGCCCGAGCTCGTCGAGTTCGTCGACCAGGCCGTGTCGTGGCAGCAGGGCCAGCACCAGCCGGACCGGGTTGCGGCGGCGATCATCGCCCACGACCGCCTCCAGCTCCGCTCCTCCAAGACCGCGTCCTTCGGTAACCCCGTCCGCCCCACTGTGACCCGGCAGGCCCCGGCTTGGATGACGAGGAAACTCGGATAGCGGCTGCACCCACCGCACCTACCGTGACGCGATATGGATGGCCTCACACTCCTCGTCCTCACCCTCTACGTCCTCGCCGTCATGCGCGTCACCCGCCTGATCAACGCGGACACGATCCTCGACACCCCCCGAATCTGGCTGCTCCGCAAGTTCGGTCCCGAGTCGACACTCGCGTACTTCATGTCGTGCCCGTGGTGCGTGTCGATCTGGGTTGCCGGCGCCACGGCCCCGTTCGTGTTGCACCAGCTCGGTCTTGCCTTGTGGATCTGGCCGATCCTCGGTCTGGCCGCCTCCCACCTGACCGGGTTGGCCGCGCAGCTCGACGCCGATGACCTCGAGATCGAAATCGAGGACGCCTGACGTGCGCTACTTCTACGACACCGAGTTCCTGGAGAACGGCCACACCATCGACCTGATCTCCATCGGCATCGTCGCCGAGGACGGAAGCGAGTACTACGCCGTCAACAAGACCGCACTCTGGGACCGGATCGCCCAGGACCCGTGGCTCATGGACAACGTGGTCCCGCACCTACCACCGCGCACCGACCCGGATTGGAAGACCCACGTCGAGATCGCAAACGACGTCAGCTCGTTCCTGATGCCCGACGAGGACGGCATCGAACTGTGGGCCGACTACGCCGCATACGACCATGTCGCCCTCGCCCAACTGTTCGGGCGGATGATCAACCTGCCGCCCCAGATACCGATGTTCACCCACGAGTTCCAGCAGGCCTGGAACGCGATGGGACGGCCGGCACTGCCGGAACAGACCGATGGGCTGCATTACGCACTCGCCGACGCCCGCCACTTGAAGGCGTGCTTCGAGCATCTGGGTGGCCCGCCTGCGTCCATCTGAGCCTGCACCCCGGGCCTCTACTTTCTGGGCGTGGCCCGCAGAGTCAATATCCGACGCCGCCCCCGACACCGCCTCGGGGCACTGACCGCTGCCGGTCAGAAAACCCCAACCCACCACCCCGGGGCACTCACCGCAGCCGGACAGAAAATCAACGACCCATCGAAAACCTTCAAATCCTCGATGGGCTCCGGCGACGACTGGCAGACAAAGGCCTGGACCTTCTACAACAAGGTCGGCGAACTCCGCTACTACGTCGGATGGCGCGCCGCCTCCGTCTCCCGCTGCCAGCTCGTCGGCAGCGACATCGACCCCGCCACCGGCCGCCCCACCGGCACCACCCAAGACCCCCGAGTCCAACAGATCGTCCGCGACATCGCCGGCGGCGCCCCCGGACAATCCCAACTCCTCAAACGACTCACCTACATGCTCACCGTCCCCGGCGAAGGCTTCGTCGCCATGATCGTCCGCTCCGGGGACATCGACACCTACTCCGACGGCTCACCCATCTCCGACACCGACAAGGCCGCCGGGGGTATCGAGGAGTGGATCGCGCTCTCCCGCGACGAAGTCAAAGCCTCCGGCAGCGACGGCATCGAATTCACCCTGCAGGACGGCTCCACCCACACCTACGACGAGACCACCGACCTGCTGTTCCGGGTGTGGAATCCTCACCCGCAGAAGGCGTCGGAAGCGGACTCCCCGGTGCGGGCCGCGGAGGACCCGCTGGTGGAGATCGTGCGGGCCACCGTCTCCATCGACAACGCCTCCAAGTCCAGGCTCGTCGGTAACGGCATCGTGTTCATCCCGCAGGAAATGAGCCTGCCCGAACAGAACGCCCCCACCGCCACACCCCTACCGTCCGAAACCCCCGCCGGCTACGACCCGGACATCGTCGCCCCTCCGGCCGCACAGCAACTCCAGGACCTGCTCTACCAAGTGGGCACCACCGCCTACAGTGACCAGGACTCGATGGCCGCGCACATGCCGATCATCGCCGCGGTGCCCGGGGAGTGGACCGACAAGGTCAAGCACCTCAAATTCGACTCCCCGGTCGCCGAGTCCTCGCTGAAGACACGCGAGTCCGCCATCCGCCGCCTCGCCATGAGCCTCGACGTCGCCCCCGAGCGGCTCCTCGGTCTCGGCTCCAACAGCAACCACTGGAGTGCGTGGGCCATCGCCGAAGACGACGTCAAGGTCCACGTCGTCCCCGTACTGGAGACGATCGTCGACGCCCTCACCCGATTCGTGCTGCGGCCCGCCCTGGAACGCGCCGGCATCGACCCGGACAAGCACGTCATCTGGTACGACACCACCCCACTCACCCAGGACCCCGACAAGAAGGCCGAAGCGAAGGACGCCCACGACCGCGGCGCCATCACCTCCAAGGCACTGCGGGAGTATTCGGGGTTCGTGGACGAGGACGGCTACGACCTCACCACCGCTGAAGGTTGGCAGGAGCTCGCCCGCGACCGCGCCGCCAAGGACGTCTCCCTCATCCCCATGCTCGCCCCCCTGTTGGGGGCCGGGGTGTCGGAAATCCAGGCCACCCAGCAGCAACTTCCCGCCGGCAACACCACCACCACGACCGATGCGGGGGAGGGAGACGAGTTGCCGCACACCGAACCGGCCACCCAGCCCACCGCCACCGACGAACCCGACCAGGTCAACGCATCCGCCACCATCGCCCTCGTGGAGACGTTCGTCGCCCGCGCCGTCGAACTCGCCAACAAGCGCAGACGGAACCGCGCGAACGCACACCTGTTCCGCGACACCCCCATCCACCTCGCCCACCGCAACCTCCCACGCCTCCCCAAGGCCGAGGTGCCGAAACTGATCGAAGGCTGGGACACCTCTATCCCTTGGCCCACCGTCGAACGACTCGGCCTCACCCGCGACACCATCACCGCCTGGGTGGAGGCAGACGCCACCGACATCCTCACCGGAGCCTGACGTGTACCCGGACAACCTCGCCCGAGCCCTCTCCACCCAACTCGCCACCGAGAAAGCCATCAAAGCCCTCACCCTCGCCGGGTTCGAATACTGGCTACCGCACGTCCAGACCGCCGTCCTCCCCACATTGACGGCGGACGCGAACCCGCTGCCTCCGGACCCGAACGGGATCCCGCACACCGTGGGCTGGTGGGAGATCGCCCTCGACGAAGCCATCCTCTACGGCCTCGCTCTGCTCTACACGAACGAGATGCTCGAGGTGCTCGCCGCCGGCGCCGGAGCCGCCGCCGCGGTCGACGTCGTAGAGGAGATCACCGACCTCCCCCGCGAAACCCCCACCGAACCGGTCAACAATTCACCGTTGGCGCGGAAGGCCCGCAAGATCGTCGCCGCCGCACTCGGGAAACCCACCGACGACATCACCCGACTCGACCGGCTCCTCGCCTCCCTCCCCACCGTGCGGGACCTGCAATCCGACTACCTCGGCCAGGTCCGCAACCGCATGGTGAACACCCCAGAAACCGTGTTCCGGGACATCGCAAAGGATCTCGACAAAGGCCTCGCCGCAGGGGAAGGCATCCCCGAGCAGAGGGCCCGGGTGCAGAAGTTCCTGTCCCCAGCCACCGGGGACTGGGCCGGCCGCGCCCAAACCGTCGCCCGCACCGAATCGGCGGGAGCGATGAGCCACGCCACCATCGAAGCGGCCCGGCTCCGCAACGAACTGCTCGACGAACAACTCGAGCAGACCTGGATATGCACCCTCGACTCCAAGACCCGCCGATCCCACTGGGCAGCCGACGGGCAACGCGTCCCGTTGGGCGGGAAGTTCCGGGTCGGCCACGCAGAACTCCGATTCCCCGGCGACCCCCGCGGCCCCGTCGAAGAGGTCGCCAACTGCCGCTGCCGAGTCGCCGTGCTCGCCGCCGACGAACCCCTCCCCACCGAACACGACCGGCACACCGAACGCGGCCCCGGAGACTCCACCGGCGTCAACCGCACAGGCAGCCAGAAAGACGAGATCGACCGCCGGGCAGCGGAAGGGAACATCCGGGCCCGTGAAGACCCCGACGGCCTCGGACGGGTCGCATCCATCGAGACAGGAGACGTGACAATGGCAGACGAGATCATCGACGACGCCACCGAGGCCGACGACACGGTCGAGGACCAAACCGACGAAACCACCGACGAGACTGTCGAGTCGGGGGAGTTGTTCCGCACTTTCACCGACTCGGTCATCGCCGTGCTCGGCACCCCCACCGACGACCGCCGCATCCTCGCCGCCGACATCGACCTCCGCTTCCGCGAGTTCCCCCTCCCGGTCATGTGGACCAAGCAGTCCTCCGAGGGGCACCTCGCCGCCTACACCGTCGGCGTCCTCGAGACCGCCCGAGTCGAAGACGACAAGGTCTACGCCACCGGCTACCTGCTGAACACCCCGGAGGCCGACGAGGCCGCCGAGCAGATCGCCCACGGCGTCACCGGCCCCTCCGTCGACCTCGGCGACGCCGAATGGATCTACACCAACGAGGCCGGGGAGGAGGTCACCGACGACATGTGGGAGGAGTCCATCGAATCCGGCACCCCCATGAAGATCTTCGAGACGGTCACCTCCGCGAAGCTGATGGGCTTCACCCTCGTCTCCACCCCAGCGTTCGGGGAGACGTTCATCAAGCTCGACCCCGAACGCGCCGCGAAGAGCATCGACCTGGTCGCTTCCCTGACGGCCGCGGCGCCGGCGGAGATTGTCTACGACATCGAACTGTTCTCGAACCCGCAGCTCGACGGCCCCACCCCGGTCACCTACGACGAAACCACCGGCCGGATCTACGGGCACCTCGCGTGCTTCGGCCAGTGCCACGTCGGCATCCAGGACCAGTGCGTCGTCGCCCCTCACTCCAAGACGAACTACGCCCACTTCCACACCTCCCCACCTGTCAAGACCACCGAGGGCCGACTCCCCGTCGGACGACTCACCGTCGGCACCGGCCATGCTGGGGCCCGCATGGGAGCCCGCGCCGCCGCCGAGCACTACGACAACACCGGCACCTGCTTCGCCCTCGTCCGGGTCGGCGAGGACGAGCACGGCATCTGGTTCTCCGGCGTCCCCCACCCCAACGCCACCGAAGACCAGATCCGCGCCGGCATCTCCGCACCCCTCTCGGGGGACTGGCGCACCATCGGCGGCAACCTCGAGCTCGTCGCCGCCCTGTCGGTGAACACCCCCGGATTCCCAGTCCTCGTCGCCGGCGCCTCCGACGAAGACGACCGGCCCCGCACCCTCGTCGCGTCCCTCGGCCCCCGCGACCTTGAACGCCGCAAGGCCACCCCCGCGGACCCGACCGCGATCGCCCGGGCCGTCGTCCAGGAGCTGCGTGCGCAGGAGCGCCGAAACGCCCAGGCCCGCCAGATCATCACCGAGCAGCGCCGTCGCGAGGCACTGGCGATCATCGACACGATCGGAGCGAAGTAGACATGGCATGTGGATGCGGACGCCGCGCAGGCTCCACCCTCACCGCATCGGGTGGGGGAGTGAAGTCCTACAAGTACGAAGTGACCTACCCGAACGGTGACACCGACGTGTTCCTGACCCCACTCGAGGCGAAGCGGGAAGTCCGCAAAGCCGGTGGCGGAACCATCAAGCGGATCGCCGAACAGGCCCCGGCCACCACCTGACCCCACACCAACCCCAGCGGCCCCGACCCCCGACGGTTCGGGGCCGCTGGGGTGTGCACCCCCGCTCTCTACCGTGTCGCACCAGACATCGGAGGGCCTGTTCTGGCTGTGGGCCGGGGACTCCAGACGTCAACCGACATGACACATGAACGAGACGAGGAGCCCAACGTGGATCCGTTCACTCTCCCCGAAGAGCTGCCGGCCGGTATCGCGGAACTCGACGAACTCCGCACCGCAGCCACCAACGCTTTCAACGAGCTGAGCGCCATCGTCGAGGACGGCGGCGACCTGACCGAGGAGCAGTTCCAGCAGCTGCGCCAGCTCGCCGGTGACATCACGACGATCGACAACGCGATCGGCGCTGCTCGTGAGGCGGAGGACGCTCGCCGCGCCGAGATCGAGAGCCTGATCTCCCAGGTCAACACCGCCACCGCCACCGACGGTGACGGTGAGGGCGGCGAGGCTACTACCGCCGAGGACACCATCGACAACACCGATCAGGAGGTCGAGGTGTCCGACGAGGAAGCCGCCGCGGTCGTCGCCGAAGCCGAGGCAGCAGCGTCCGAGGCAGCCACCGCAGTCGCGGCATCCGGCGCCAAGCGCTCCACCCGGTTCTCCGGCCTGCAGCGCACCAACCCCAACGTCGACGTCGACAAGCCGAAGATCGGCTGGCGCATGGACACCAACGTCTTCGGCTACAAGCCCGGCTACGTCGGATTCTCCACCCTCGCCGAGGCCGTCGACTCCGTCCGCCCCGGCAGCCGAGTCCGCTCCAGCCGCCCGGTGCGTGGCGGCTACTCCGGCGTCACCCTCGGCCGCCTCGACCGCAACATGCCGCTCGTCGAGGACAGCCACGCCCTCGTCGCCGCCATCGAGCAGGCCACCAACGAGAAGAACCTCCCCGGCGGCAGCCTGACCGCCGCGGGTGGCTGGTGCGCCCCCAGCGAGCAGCTCTACGACTTCTGCGAGGTCCCCCAGGCCACCGACCTGATCAGCCTCCCGGAGATCGCCATCAAGCGCGGCGGCATCCGCTGGCCCATCGAACCCGACCTGTCGGAGATCTTCGAGAGCTTCCAGTTCTTCTTCACCGAGCCGCAGCTCGAGGCCACCGACCAGCAGGGCAACCCGACCGCCATCAAGGAATGCGTCGAGGTCCCCTGCCCCGACGAATTCGAGGAGCTCCGCCTCAAGGCCGTCGGCTACTGCGTCGAGGCCGGCATCCTGCAGAACCAGGGCTGGCCGGAGCTGATCGAGTGGTTCCTGCGCTCCCTCACCCAGGAGCACTTCCGGGCCATCTCCCGCCGCACCGTCCTCGACATGGTCGCCGGATCCACAGCGGTCACGATCCCCGCCGACTCGCAGATCGCCGCCGGATCCTCGGTGCTCAACAGCCTCGCGCTGATGGCGACGAACCTCCGCTTGGATCGTGGCCTCGGCCGGACCGCCACCATCGAGGGTGTCGCCCCGTCCTGGCTGTTCGAGGTCATCCGCGCCGACCTCGCCAACCAGGCCGGACTCGACGCCAAGGCCGTCACGGACACGCAGGTCACCTCGTGGCTGACGACCCGCAACATCGCGCTGCAGTTCGTCGGTGACTGGCAGACCCGCGGCACCGGCCAGCCGGGCAACATCGCCACGGTCGCCTACCCGGCCACCGTCGACATCCTGCTGTACCCGGCCGGCACCTGGTTCCGGTCCCTGTCGAACGTGATCGAGCTCGGCGCGATGTACCCGAAGGAACAGCTCCAGATCAACCGCTACACGCGGTTCTTCACCGAGGACGCCATCGCCGTCGGCAAGCGGTGCAACAAGTCGCTGAAGGTCACTGTCCCGATCTGCCCGTCGGGTGCGATCGGTGCACGCCAGACGATCTCCTGCAACACCCCGATCGTCGACGACGGTGAGACCGGAGGCACCGGTAGTGGTGGCACCGAGGGCGGCGGCACCGAAGGCCAGAGCTGACCCGCCGTGAAGCTCCTGGCTGGGTGAGTTCCACTCCTCACCCAGCCAGGTAACAACCTGGTGGCGGGGCGGCACGTGAGGCCGTCCCGCCCCGCCACCAGACCCCTCTTCACCGCCGAACACTCAGGAGCACCGACGTGACCACCCCCGAAACCCTGCTGCCCGTCGACTACGACGCGCCGCCGGTCAACCCGATCGGTGTCGGCCTGTACTCGGCGGCCACCCTCATCGACGAACCCGGACCCGCCCGCATCCTCGCCGGCGTCCAGATCCGGCCCCGCAACTGCGGCACCGGCTGGGGCACCTGGGACACCGACATCTGCGCCGACCCCGCACCGAACACCCTCAAGACAGGGGACCGCCCCGAAGCCCCCGACGCGTTCACCCCGCTGGTGGTGTGGGGCTACGACGAATGCGGCCCCCTCGAGGACTTCACCGAATACGAAGCCCGCGCACTGCAGAACGCTCGTCTGCACGAGCAGCAGCTCGCCGAATCCCACTTCGGCACCCGCCTCGCCGACGACGCCACCCCCACCACCGTGCAGGACCTCGTCGCCGCGGTCGCAACCTTGGAAACCGAACTCGGAGCCGCCGGGTTCTACGGCGTCATCCACGCCTCCACTCGCTTCGCCGCCTACGCCGCGCAAGCGAACCTGATCGTCACCACCTCCGGCTCCCCGGTACTGCGCACCCCGCTCGGACACACGTGGGCGTTCGGCGCCGGCTACGACGACACCCTCGACAACACCCTCGTCGCGACCGGCCCGGTGACGGTGTGGCGAGACGCCTACTCCACCCGATCCACGCTGGACGAACGCCACAACCGCAAGGCCGCGATCGCGGAACGCGCCATCGTCATCGGATACGAATGCCTCATCGGAGCGGTCACCATCACCCCCGCCACCGAGGATCCGGAAGGAACCCCCTGATGCCTGCAGGAGTCGACGTCATCCTCGAAGACGGCTTCGCCACCGTCATCCCCACGCCCGGGCTGCGCGGAGAAGTCCTGTCCTCTCTGCTGGCCGCGGTGGATCACCCGTCGCTGATCCGCACCGACACCTCCGGCCCCCGCCGCGCCTACGTGGTGCTCGAGGAGGACGCCCGGAAGGCCGGGCTGATCGACACCCCCAAACCCACCAGGCGAGGCGGACGCCGGCGCCGCACCACCACGGGGGACGGTTCATGACCCCCCGGCCGGTGAACCGCGGCGGTGAGGAGTGACCCCATGTCGCCCCGCACCGCCGCCTTCCGCTGGCTCTACGACCACTGGCTCGCCCTGCACGTCACCGTCGTAGCCGCAGCCATCCTCCAAGTCACACTCCTCCTGCAAGCCCTCTCGAGGGGTCTCGACTACATCTCCCTCGAACAAGGCTCCACCGCGATCCTCTCCGTCATCGAACGAGCCCTCCCCCTCGAGTTCTCCGGCTGGGTGTTCACCATCGCCGCCATCACAGGACTCGCCGGCCTCCTCGTCCGCCAGTTCCCCCTCACCGCCTACGCCCACGTCGTCATCGCCACCTTCTACGCCATGTTCGCCACCGGAGCCATCATCGAAGTGCTGCAACGCGACCCGATCGAAGGCTGGCGTACCGCCACCGCCTGGCTGGTGGGAGCTGTCGCCCACGCCGTGCTCGCCCGCCAATCCCTCGCAGCGTGGAGGGTGGCGCGTGTCCAGTGACGAAATCTCGTTCCTGTCCAGCTCCGGTGACCCGCGGATCATCTCCCTGTTCGGGTTCCTGATCCTCATCTACTACGGATTGAAGATCGCCGCCCAGGCCTCCGAGACGTTCGCGAAGATGCTCGGCGGGCTCGGCCGCCGCTGGCAGGCGCAGCGCCGCCGCGCCGAGGAGGAGGCCCGGGAGGAACGCGCCGCGAAGAACGCTGTGATCGAGGATCTGCGAAGCCAGGTCGATCACTTCGTCGGCCGCGTCGAGACAATGGACAAGCGACTCAACCGGCTGCAGACCGACGCGGACCTCCGCGACGACTATCTGGCGTATGACGCCGAGTGGCACGCCGAGCTCGACCGCAGCGCCGCCGGGGGAGGATTCACTCCACCACCGCACATGACGTTCCGCGAGTTCGTGCTCGCCCGCCGAAACACCACGCCCACCCCCAGCAGCGAGGCCGAAGCCAGCGAACAGTGACGTGCACCCCCCGCGTTTACTGTGTCGACTCGACGGCCTCACCGTGTCACATCCGCATACCCGAAGGAGCCCGTCGTGGCAGTTTTCCCCGTGGTCAAGGGCACACGCCTGCGGGCCACAAAGGTCAACAGCTGTGGCCTCCCAGTGTCCGGCAACGCGAACTACGCGGTGACGAACGGCTGGGTGTCCCTCACGCTTTCCCCCGTCATGCAGGAGGCCGAGGAACTCGAGCAGCGCAACGCCGAAGGGCGTGTGTGTGTCGCCGAACGTACCCCGCCCGAGCGCAAGTACTACAACCTGACGCTGACGCTGTGCCAGGTGAACACCTGCCTCATCTCCCTGTTCAACGGCTGGGAGCAGGAACTCGACTGGGACGGCAACGCTGTCGGTCTGCGTGACCAGCGCAAGGTCGAATCCGACTACGGTGTCGCCCTCGAGGTCTGGGCCGGCGGCAAGGCCGACGACGACTGCCCGACCCCGGAGGACGACTCGATCTTCGCATCGCCGACGAGCGGAAAGAGCTACGGCTACTTCCTCACGTTCGGCACCGAGTTCACCCTCGGCGACATCGAAATCGCCGCGTCGGTCGCCAACCTCACCCTCACCGGCATCACGTTCGCTGGCCCGCAGTGGGGCCGCGGCCCGTGGAACGTCGTCGCTACCAACGCGAGCAACACGCCCGGCCGTCTGCTGACCCCGGTGACGGACGATCAGCACTTCCTGCTCCAGCGGACCCCGATCGCTCCGCCGGATCCGACTCCGGGTGAGGAGTGCTGCCCGCTCGACATCGCTGGGAAGTTCACTGATCCGAACTTCTACTTCGGTGGCCCGGATGGTGAGCCGGCCGCGGATGTCGCTCCCGCGCAGGCGGCCTGCTCGGTTTCCCCTTAGGTCCCTTGCTGCCGGGTGGGGGGTTCCTGCCCGGCAGCGGGGCCATCCCCTGACGTAGTCCTCCGAGAGATGGCTTTTTAGGGGAGACCCAGGGGGCTGGGGAATCGAGTAGGGCCGTGTGAGGAGAGGTCTGTCATGCCGTACACCTGAACGTCAGGATTGGGTGGATACTCCGTCGTCTCCGCCGCTGCCGGGGTGGACGCCTGTTTATGCGGCGGATATCAAGCGGTGGGAGAAGGGCGTCAAGGATGCCCACGACGAACTCGACGGCCGGCTGTCGGAGGCGGCACTGGACGCCACCGCGAGGACAGTTACATGACCAGAAGGAGGCGCCTGTGACGCCGACTGAGGACTTGATCATGGAGGTTCTCGCTGCACGCACTCGCCTGGGGCACATCTTGTGGACGTTCGCTGCCAATCGCACTGCGACGGCCGCTGCTCGTTCGCTGGAACGGCGCGGGCTCATCACGATGATGCACGGCATCACGGAACGGACCTTCCGCGCCAGGCTGACCCAGGCCGGCAGGGATGAGTACCTGACACCTGACTACGTGGCGCCGATCCTCGGCGGCCCGAAGTAGCACTGCTCGTCGTGTCCGGACGCGGGCGCCTATGCCCCGCCCCCAACACCGACCGCGAGGACAGTTACATGACCGCACTGGGAGGTATGAGCATGCCCCAGAGCATCGCCGCGCACCGGCTCGTCGAGGTCTGGCAGGAGCGACCCAACGAGGTCTCGTATCGGTGCTCCTGCGGCCTGGTGTCCAAGCACCAGGAGTTCGGGCCCGTTCCCCAGTGCCCTGAGGAGGAATCAGAGTGAGTCAATACATCCTCGGTCTCGCTACCCTCCCGATCGCGGCCGGCGTGATCGTTGCCGCCTACTTCTGGGGCAGAGCGCTGGTGTGGGCGATCAAGCGCTGGTGGCTGTCGCCCACGGAGTTCTCATCGAATGACTGGGGGAGCCGGGCTCGTCATGCCTCCTGCGTATTCGCTGCCCGTAGGTGCTGGGCCGTCAAGCTGCCCGGCTCTCGACTGCTCGTGTACCGGTCCACGGTCGGCGGAAGCGACTACACACACGGCGAGTACTACACCGACACGGACGAACTGCGGCGGCGTGCCGCGAGTCTGCTGCTCGACGAGTTCGACCCACGGTAGGTCGATAGACGAGCCGCGTAACGCATCCCGCGAGGACAGTTACATGACCGAAAGCGAGCATGCTCATGTCCGTAGATGTTCAGCAGTTGATGATGTCGGCATTGCGCAAGCGGTCCGCGCAGGGCGGGAAGCATCTCCACCACCGCGACTGCATCCACAACCTCCCGCCCGAGGAACAGATCGCGATCCGCGGGAAGACCGTTGAGTGGTGGATGGCAGTGGTCGGATCGATGCCCGAGCAGATCACCCCGGATCAATGGGAGACGGACGGTCTGGAATCCGCCTCGTAGCGCATCCCGCGATGGCAGTTACGGGGCGGGCGCCAACTGTTGCACATCTTGCAAAAGTTGGCCCTCAACTGGGCTTTTAAAGCGAACGGCTCGAAGCTTGAATTTGGCCGTCCGGAATTCAAGCCAACTTCAATGGCTCACGAGCCGTCCCGCCCGTAACGCATCCTTACGCACCCCTTTCCTCGGTCCTCGTACCGTGTGGCACAATCCGTCGAAATTGCGAACCGAGGAGCATGGATGACAGAGTGGCCTGACCACTACCCCCCGATGTGTCCGCCTGCTGATGCGCGACCTGCACGAGGGATCTTCATTCGGTTTGTTGACGCTTTGCCTCCCGAGGGCGAAGACACCATGAGCCACGTAGAACTTCGCATCTCGGGAAGGCGGACGTTTAAGTCCGACTCCTTCGGCGACATGGAGTGCGAGGCTTCGGGATATAGCGTCTTCGAGGATATTCAGTCCGCTAAGAAGGCGCAAAAGGCTATGGCTCCACTCCGAAGGAAACTGGCGGCAAGCATAGACGTCACCGGGCCCGGTGTAATCAAGAGAACTGGGCGCCGCGAAGGGCATCACACTTGGTGGAGGCCCGTCGGTGATGACAGTTGGGTGAACTGCGAGATAGTCGCATGAACTGGCTTCCTGAAGGAACAATTCTCGGGCAGTTGCGCCTCGGGGAAGTTTTCGAGCAGTACGACGGGCCCAGGCTATTCACCTGTGAGTCCAAGACGGGTCAACTTTACTTAGTGACGTGGGCCGACGAGGGCGAAGATCACGACCTCTGGTTGTATTTGCCGGTCTCCCGTGAGAGATTCGCGGTGATTCGCTCGGGAGGGGTTTCAGTGCGTGATGCCCTAGTGAATGCCGAGGATCGCGTCTTCGTTGTCAAAATGCCATTTGCTGAGACAGAAGAGATAACTTTGGATTCTATACTGGCGGGCTCCGATCTGCCAGATGAATGGCTTCCTGATAGTGACTATATGATCGAATTGCCGACGCACACGGCTCCGGTCGCGTCAACGCCTGAAGAACTTGCTATAAAGGCCCATCGAGAGCTTCGCCCCATACTTAGGCTGGAGGTGGAGCCGGCGATGAGTAAGCGAACCGCTGCACCAACACGAGCGGTGGGGGCCTTGCTTGTTTCGGCCCAGAATCTCTTGGATAATGTCGGAAACTCGCTCTTATCCGGTGGTCGAGAAATTAGCAGCAAGGGTCGCATACGGTCCGATTCTCTCTATGAGACCTCGAGTGAAGTAATCGGTTTATCTGCCGCAAGTTTCGTCGTCGACATAGCTTCCACCAGATTCAACAGTTTGTTCGGATCCGTTTTCGAGGAGAGTGCGGGGTTGATTGCGCGCGCACTCGCGACTCAGGGCAATTCCCGTGCATTCAAGAATCAAATCAGCGGCTTGCACCCCAGGGCGGCGAAGAGTTTTAGGAAGTTCGTGCGCGATCTGGCGAATTTCAATGGACCGGCCACGGTTGTGGCGGCATCGCAAGACTTAAGGTATGTCGAAGCCAATCTTGAAGTTGAGGAAATCAATAAACTTCTTGCCGTCTTGAACTATCTTGCTCCTGACGAAGAGGAAACTGTCATTACAGGAACGATGCGCCTATTTATGGGTGATGTTTCAAATCAGACTTTCGGTCTCTCGGATCTGAAAAGTGAAATTAGGTACACTGGGTATGTTGACGAAGATGCGATGGAAGCGTTCGGGCGTGCTCGTCTTAATACCAACTATTTGGTGGCAATCTCCGCAACTAGCGTGACGGATGAGCTTACAAATGAAACACAACACACATATAGGTTGATGAAGATTATTCCGGTTTGATGTTACGACGGCGAGGTGTGCCATAGCACCCGGAACGTGCACCGCCACCTGTTGCGTCACGGCTATGTGACGTCGTGCGTCGGAGATTGATGCTGGGGTGCCGTTGCGGGATGTGCAGATCATGGCGCGCCATTCGGATCCGCGGATGACGTCACGCTACGACCGGGCCCGGCACAACCTGGACCGGCACGGAAACTACGTCCTGGCGGCGTATCTCGGTGGGGCCGCGTAGCCGGGACTGTCGTCGACCGGTTGTAGGCTGACGGTCGACTTCCCAAGTCGTCGACGCGCCGGTTACCGGTTCGTTGTCCGCCTGAGGCCCCCACCATCTGGTGGGGGCCTCAGAGCTATCAAAGGGGTTATCCGGTCAAGACTTCCCAGCGGGCGTTCTCCGCGTCCGCGGACGGCTTGCCGTTCCACAGATTCGACTGGAAGTGCGGGTCCTTCAGCTTCACGTCCCCGACGATCTCCTGATCGGCGTTGTAGGCGTAGTTCTCCACCCACACCGCGAAGGTAGTGTCCGCCAGCGGCGAGGCCTTGATGGCCTTCGCGTACTCGGTGGCGATCGGGCGCAACTCGTCCGCACTGAGAGTGGGGATGATGCACAGGTCGATTGCGATGCCCTGCTCACCCGGATGGTCACTGTCGGTGGTGACCCGGACTGCGGTGACCTGCCCGTCGATCTGGACGCTGTTGATTGCGTCGGCGACGGCGGGGTCGTCGATGGTTCGAGCGGCGGGGCAGGTGAGGTCGTCGGCCGCCACGTCGGTATCCGAGTCGTTCGATCCACATGCGGCGAGCGCGAGGACAGCAGGCACGGCGATGAGTGCGGTACGGAGTCTCATGCCCAAATCATCCCCCATGTCGGGATTAAGGTCGGGCAGGCCCCCAGGGGTGCATCGCCCCTGGTTGCACGCTGGGTTTCTACCGTGACGGGCATGTCCTGCAACTGGCCCGTAGACCGGTCCTGCCTTCCCGAGGCAGAGACCCCGGAGGAGTGGCTGAAGCAACGGCACGCCGAGGACCTCGCCGTGTCAGTGCTGTGGGCCTTGTCGGGTCGACAGTTCGGGCAGTGCCCGGTGATAGCCCGGCCGTGCCCGACCCCGTGCCCGTCGCTGTCCGGCTACTCGCTCGGACCTGGCCGGTACCCGCTGTTCGACGACGGGCGCTGGCTGGAGGTCAACTGCGGGTGCTACGGCGCGTGCGAGGCTTCCGGCCCGACCGTGATCCACCTGCCAGGCCCGGTCGGGGAAATCGCCGAGGTGAAGATCGAGGGCATCGTCCTGGACGAGGCCGCGTACCGGCTCGAAGGTGACCGGCTCTACCGCACCGACGGCAAGCCGTGGCCGCACCAGAACCTGCTCGCCCCGCTCGACTCCGACGGCACCTGGTCGGTCACCTACACTCGAGGCCACCCCGTCCCCGCCGGAGTCGGCACGTTGGTCGGACTGCTGACCAAAGAGTTCCTTGCCGCCTGCTCGGGTGGCAAGTGCCGGCTGCCACGACGGGTGCAGTCCGTGTCCCGGCAGGGGGTCACCTATCAGATGGTCGACCCCACCGACATCTACGCATCCGGCAAGACCGGCATCCCCGAGATCGACCTGTGGCTATCGTCGGTGAACCCGATCGCCCTGCAGCAGAGGCCGGTGGTCCGATGACAGACCCGGCCCCTGTGGTGGATTGCGCCAATGACGTCGACTGCGTCATCAACGAGCTCATCACCGCCCTGCGAGAAGCCTTCGACCCGAACTCCGCCTGCCCGCCCCTCGGTGGTGGCACCAAGCATGTGAGGGTGTTCGCCGGGGACGCGATTCCCCTGTCGGCGTGGGACGCCCACCGTGATGGGGAGGGCTGCGATCAGCCGTTCGTGTGGGTGCGGCTCGTACGGCGTTACCGCACCCAGCAGTTCCCTGCTCCGTTCGTCGGCCCCGCCCCGTGTGGGCTGCCGAAGGCGGTGGCGATCGAGATCGGCGTCGGCCGCTGCGCTGTGGTGGATACGGAGCCGGCGTGGGAGGACTACGCGAACGAAGCGGAGATCAGCATCGACGACTCGTGGCGCATCGACCTGGCGTTGTGTCGGGCGATGGGCCGGATCGAGCGGAAGGAGTGCGGGACGGCGACAGCGATCGACGCGGTGGTTCCGTACGGGCCTGAGGGTGGTGTGATCGCGCAGATCGGCACCGCCTACGTGCAACTGTGAGCGAAGGAAAATTGGGATGGCTGAGCAGGTTGTGATCGAGGGCACCGTGACCCCGTCGACGTTCCTGGCGACGGGGGAACGCAGGAGTGTGTCCCGGACGGGGTTCGTGGAGAAGCTGATCGCGAAGGGGTTCGTGCGGGTCGTCGACCAGCCTGCCCCGGCCCCCACGGTGGCAGAGAAGGCACCGGTGGAAGAGGCCACGGCCGAATCTGCCACCGGTGAGGGTCCCGCCGTAGTGCAGAGTGGGGACATCCCGGTCCCTCCGTCTCCGAATGCTCGCCGCAACACGTGGGCGAAATTCTTCGACACCATCGGTCTCGACTACCCGGCCGAGGCGACCCGCGACGAGCTCGTCGACATCTACACCACCCACACCAGCAGCTCGGGGGAGTGACCGATGGCGGACGCCGGCTACCGGTTCACTCTCGACACCGGGCGGGTCGCCGCGACGGCCCAGCCGATCATCGCCCGCAAGGTCGCGTCGGTCACTCGAAGGATCGCGGCCCAGGCGAAGCTGAACGCCCCGGTCCGAACCGGCAACCTCGCCCGGTCGATTCAAGAGGGCCCGATCGTGTTCCAGGGTCCGTTCCGGGTCACCTCCGGTGTGACAGCGACAGCGAACTACGCGGCGGCCGTGCACGACGGCACCCGCCCCCATGTGATCCGGGCCCGCAACGGCGGGTTTCTGCGGTTCCCCGGCTCCGACGGCAGTCCCGTATTCCGGCGTTCGGTGAACCACCCCGGTACCCGGCCGCGGCCGTTCCTGCGGAACGCTGCCGAGCAGGTCATGCGAAGCGAGAACCTCCGCCAGTGACCACCGGTGGAGTGCACCGCAGGTCTCTAGCCTGGGCGCGTTCCACACAGACCACCATCGAAGGACGGCCTCATGTCTGCATTCCAGGACGACCCCGCCAAGATCGCCCGCGACGAAGCCGAGCTCGCCGAGCGTAAGAAGCGCCTCGGACTCGACGGCGCCGACACCCCCGAGGTGATCGAGGTGACCGAGGACGGGCAGGTCGCCACCCCCACCACCGTCGCGGTCGCCGAGAAGGAACCGTGGCCCCACGAGATCCTCGCGGATTTCTACGGCGAGGACTGGGAGGTGCGGAAACCCACCGAGCAGGCCCTCGCCGGGTTCACGCTCGCCTCCGGCAAGTACGTCCCGCAGAAGCTGCAGAACGACCTCGTCGGCCTGTTCATCCGCAACCACATGTCCGAGACGTCGTTCGAGCGCATGTACGAGCGGCTCATGGATCCGGACGATCCGGACTTCACCCCGGCTACACTCGGTGAGATGATGCGCGAGATCGCCACCCTCGGCCGCGACCAAATCGAAGCGGGGGCGGATCGTGGCTGACAACCCCGAGGATCTGATCGCCGGGGTGATGGCCGACATCGCCTCCGGCGCCTCTACGGACCTGGCCGTGCAACTGCAGAACGGTGCACGGCTCGGGGTTCTGCTGGCCGGGGTCTACAACGGCCTGATGCAAGGTGGAGTTCCCTCCAAAGATGCCATCGAGATCGTGAAAACCATGGCGGTGGCGGGCTTTCAAAGGTAGCCCTGGGGGTTGCACCGCCGGTCTCTAGCCTGACCGCGTGACTTCTCCCAGCGGCTCGATCAGCATCGGTGTCTCCGTCGACGCTAACGACCTGCCCACCGAGATCACACGGGCCGTGCAGTCGGCGATGGGTGACGTGCTCCGCAACGTCCGATCCGGGATGGGGCAGGTCGAGGGCGCCTTCGGGAACATCGACACCTCCGGTTTCGCCGACATCGCCCGTGCTGCTCGTGAGGCCGCTGAGCAGGCAGAGCAGGCGGCGCAACGCACCTCGGAGTCCTCGCGTCGCAGCAGTCGCCAGATGAGCGAGGATGCGCAGCAGGCGTCACGGTCGGTGACCACAGCGCTGCAACGCATCGACGCCTCGTCTCTCTCACGTATCGCTTCTGGCGCGGACGACGCAATGGACCACCTGCGGCAGCTGGACCGCTGGCAGCTCCAGGCGTTGGCGCGGGAGGTAAACCGTGCTGGCGAGTTGATCGGCAACGAGATCGAAGCTGGTGCCTCGCACGCTGAACGCACTCTGCGGCGCCTCGATGCCACCCAGCTGGACGGTCTGCTCCGCTCCATCTCCGACGTGCAGCGGGAGATGAACCAGACCGAGGGGGACACCGACGAGCTTCGTGGCCGGTTCGAGGGGCTGGGCTCGTCGGCGGACGGGTTGGTCGGCAAGCTCGGTGGTGTCGCAGCCGGAATCGTCGGGATCTCGGCGGCGATGGACACCGTGGGGGCGGCGATCGAGCAGGACGCTCTGGAACGGAAGCTCGCTGCCCGACTCGAAGCCACCGGCGAGCTGGCCGAGTTCTACGGCGACATGGCCGGGAACCTGTTCAAGACCGGCATTGTCTCCTCGATGGAGGAGGCCACGATTGCGATCGACGCGGTCGCTTCGAGCTTCTCCACCGCAGGGTTCGAGGGGGAGAAAGCGATCGATGAGATCGCAGCGGCGGCACAAACCTTCGCGAACGCGTGGGACGTCGACGTCACGCAGGCAGTGCAGACCGCCTCCCAGCTTGTCGTCAACGGGCTTGCGAACGACAGCACTCAGGCGTTCGACCTGATGACCACGGCGTGGGCTCGGGTGCCGATGGCGATGCGCGAAGAACTGCCGGAGATCATCAACGAATATGGCGAGTTCTTCCGTCTCCTCGGATTCCAAGGGGACGAGGCATTCTCACTGCTGGTCGACGCCGCAGACAAGGGCAAGTGGGCGCTCGACAAGACGGGCGACGCCCTGAAGGAATTCACGATCCGCGGCTCTGACATGTCGAAGGCGTCGTCGGAGGCCTACGAGGCGATCGGGCTCGACGCGGAAGAGATGTCGAACATGATCGCCTCCGGTGGTGAGAGGGCACAGGAGGCTCTGCAGAAGACCGTGCAGGGACTGCTCGAGATCGAGGACCCGGCAGACCGGGCGAACACAGCGATCGCATTGTTCGGTACTCCCCTGGAGGATCTGGCGGTCGACCAGATCCCCGGATTCCTGCAGGCTATCTCCGGGGCCAGCGGTTCGATGGCTGGGTTCGAAGGGGCGATGCAGCAGGCCGCCGACACCATGAACTCCGGTCCGAGTGTCGCGATCCAGAAGCTGAAGAACACGATCCAGTCAGAACTGATCGACGTACTCGGCCGGGTGGCCCAGTACTTCATGGAGAACCAGGACACAGCGAAGATCCTCGCCGGGGTCCTCGGAACCCTGGTCGGTGCGTACGCGGCGATGCGGACAGCGGCAGCCTTGTCGTCGGTAGCCCTCGGAATCTCCACCGCAGCCACCGGCGGGAACACTGCAGCCCTGGCCGCCAACCGGATCGCGATGGGTGCGGCGGCGATTGCGTCCGGCGCGATGCGTGCCGCCCAGGTCGCCGGTGCCGCGGCGACCGGCATCGCCACCGCTGCCCAGTGGGCGTGGAACGCCGCGATGTCGGCGAACCCGATCGGCATTGTGATCGTTGCCATCGGCGCGCTGGTGGCGGCGTTGGTGGCGTTCTTCACCAAGACCGAACTGGGTCGGGAAATCTGGCAGAAGTTCGTCGACTTCCTCGGCACCGCATGGGAAGCCATCAAGGCCGCGTTCGCGGCAGCGTGGGAGTTCATCCAGCCGATCTTCCAGACGATGTGGGACTTCATCTCGAACGTCCTCGTCGGCGCCTGGAACGGGCTCGTCAGCGTCGTACAGACGGTATGGAACGCCATCTCTGCGGCGATCTCCGCAGTCTGGAACAACGTCATCTCGCCGATCTTCAACGCCTGGCAGACCGTCGTCATGGGGATCATCGTGCCGGTGCTGATGTTCCTGTGGAACAACGTTGTCTCCCCGGTGTTCCAGGGGATCGCCAACATCATCTCCACCGTCTGGAACACCATCATCTCGGTGGTGTTCACCGCGTTCAAGGCCGCGATCGACGCCCTCGCCGCTGCAGCGAACTGGCTGTGGACCAATGCCATCCAACCCGCCTGGGACGGCATCGGCGCCGCGATCAACTTCGTGTGGAACTCGGTCATCATGCCGGTCTTCGATTTCTTCAAGGCGGGGATGGACGCGGTCGGTGCAGCGGCGGAGTGGCTGTGGAACAACGTCATCACCCCGGTGTGGAACGGCATCGGTGACGCGATCCGGTGGGTCATCGACAACGTCATCAAACCCGCATGGGATGGGATGAAGTCGGCGCTGCAGTCCGTCGGCGACTTCTTCGGCACCGTCGTCGACGGCATCAAGAACGTGTGGGACGGGTTGCGGAACATCCTCGCCAAGCCCATCAACTTCATGATCGGCACCGTCTACAACAACGGCATCCGCAACGCCTGGAACAAGATCCGCGAGTTCATCCCCAATCTCGTGGAAGCACCCGAGTTGCCGCTGATTCCCGAGTACCGGAAGGGCGGCCGGATCGTCGGCCCCGGCACCGGTACCAGCGACGACGTCCTGATGTGGGGCTCGAACGGCGAGCACATGGTCACCGCCGCCGAAGTCATCGCCGCCGGCGGCCACGGCATCCTCTACGCCATCCGCGACATGATCCTGCGCGGCATCCCGTTCACATGGGACAACGGCCGGATCATATCCGAGCTCGGCGCCGACAATCTCGCCAGCTACGGGGCCGCGGTCCAGCGCAAGGGTTTCGGCAACGTCGACCCACAAGGGTTGTTCGACAAGATCTACGCCCCGGCGTATGCGAACGGCGGCGAGATCAAGGTCGAGCCGTGGATGTTGCAGCTCGCCCGCGGCCACGAGTTCGCCCGGTCGCAACACGGCAAGCCGTACCAGTGGGCCGGTCCCACCGGCCCCGGCTCCTCGTTCGACTGCTCCGGTTTCATGGCGTCGATCGCCGCGGTCATCCTCGGCGGCGACCCGTGGCGCCGATATTGGTACACCGGGAACTTCGCGGGCTATCCGCAGGTCGGCCCGCAGGGGTTCACGAAGGGGCTCGGTGCAGGGTTCACCATCGGTGTCACCGACGATCCCGGTGGCCCCGGTGGCGGACACACCGCCGGTGTCCTCGGCGAGGTGCCGGGCATGTATGCCGCGGCCAGGGTCGAGTCCGGCGGATCCATCGGCGGCGTGCACTACGGTGCCGGGCCGGACGTCCGTTCGTTCGCGGCGACGTACACGCTGCCGATCGGCGCGAACGGGTTCTTCCAGCCGGGCGAGGGCATGTCGATCGGTCCGTCCCCGGAGGAACAGCGCTCGTTCCTCGTGCAGAAGGTCCACGACGTTCTGACCGCGATCACGGACCCGATCAAGGGTCTGATCGTCGGGGCGGTCGGATCCCCGCCTCCGCACTGGAGGGAGATCCCCCCGCGGTACCTCGACGCCGGTGTCGACGCGGTCACCGACGGCGCTGGAAAGGTCATCGACGGGCTCGGCGATGCGCTGTCGTCGGCGTGGACCTCAGCCAAGAGGTTCGGGTCGTCGGTGCTCGATGCGCTCAACCCGTTCGACTCCGGCGGTCTGGCCCGAGGAAAGGGGTTCCTGCCGAAGAATATCATCGCCCCCGAACGGGTTTTGTCCCCGCAGCAGACCGAGCTGTTCGAGATTCTCGTGCGGTCCCTTGAGGCGCTTGCCCGCGGTGACTACGACGGTGGCCTGACGCGGGTCGGTATCCAGGAGGACCACCCGCTGGTCGATGCGGCGCTGACCATGCGTGAGGTTGCGGTGTCGATCGACAATCTGATCAACCGGGGTGATTACGACGGCACCCTGTCCCGCTTCGGGATCCAGGAAGACCATCCGCTCATCGACGCGGTGCTGTCGATGCGGGAGGCCGTGGTGGAGGTGCGGGACGTCGCCGACTCCGTGGGCAATCTGGTGCACCGCGGTGACTACGACGGGGTGTTGTCGGCCTACGGAATCCAGGAGGACCACCCGCTGGTGGATGCGGTCCTGTCCGTCCGTGAAGTCGCCCAGTCGATCGACAGCCTGGTCGGCCGGGGCGACTACGACGGGGTCCTGTCCCGCTACGGAATCCAGGAAGACAACCCGCTGATCGACGCTGCGCTGTCGATGCGGGACACCGCGCTGGCGGTGCAGGATGTGGCAGGGTCGGTGGAGACCCTGGTCCGGGACGGCGACTACGACGGCACCTTGTCGTCCTACGGGATGCAGGAGGACCACCCGTTCATCGCCGCCGTCCTCGACCTGCGCGACGCCGTGGTCACCGCTCTCGGGGATGGGGCTGCTCAGGTGGCGGGGGACATCATCGGGGCGCTGGCCCCGAAGCCGATCGATCTGGCCGACCCGATCGACCCGGACGAGATCCGGGTCATGGAGGAGATCCGCGCCGGGTTCGACGAGCAGGGAGAGCTACTGTCCGACACGGTGAGCGAACTCCAGCGGACCGCCTCCAGCCAGGAGCTCGTGCAGGCCGAGCAGTACCGGGCGCTGGAGGCGCAGCTGGTGGACCTCGCCAACCGACTCTCCGGTGGCGTGCTCGGGCCGATGGTGCAGACCGCCATGCGCGGAGCTCTCGGCATCGTCGAGGACGCGCTGGCCGCATCCGCCGACGACGTCATCGAAAGCCAGGATGCCACCACCGAGGCGGTCAAGGACCTCGCCACTGCTGACGCCACCCAGTCGTCGGCCCCGGTGGGGATGCCCGGCTCGTCGTTCGACCTGGTCACCGAGCTGGGGAATCTGGTCCAGTCGGTGACGGATTCTGTGTCGCAGTCGCTGATCCAGGTCGGCAACGACATCGCCAAGGCGGCGCTGCAGCAGCAGAAGTCGTCGGTCGACAACCCGCGGGGTGTGCTCGGGGACGAGAACAATTCCGGCGGCACCCTCATCGACACGATCGTCCGGCTTACGGGGGTGGAGATCGAGGTTCGCGACACCATCTACGGGCTGGCCGAGGAAATCCGCGCCTACCGTGGTGACGAGTTCCAGACCATCACCGACACCGGCGAGCTGATCTCCGATACCGCGTCGCTGATCGAACGGTCTGCGTCGTCGACGGACCTGGTGATCGCCGAGCAGAACCGCATCAACCGGGAGCTCATCAAGAGCGTGCTGCGGTATCTGCTCGTGAACGTCGTGCTGCCGGCGATCACCGCGATCATGACCGGCATGATCAGCATCCTCACGGGGCTGATCGGTGCAGCCATCGGTGGGGCCATCGCCGGTCCGATCGGTGCCGCCATCGGTGTCGCTGTCGGCGGCCTGGTGGGTATGGCGCTGTCCGGGTTGGCGGCGGCAGCCATCGCCGGTATCGGGGTCGCGGCCGGCGCGGCCATCGACAGCTTCGACCAGGGCGGTATCGCCAACGGCATCGGTGTGCTGCCGAAGAACACGGTGCAGCCGGAGCGGGTGCTGTCGCCGCGGCAGACCGCGGCGTTCGAGCGTCTGGTCGATGCCATCTCCGGCACCGGTGGTGCGGGCGCCGGGTCGAAGACGGTGCAGGTCGGGTCGATCAACGTTCACGGCAGCGACCCTGCAGCGAAGACCAACGACCGGCTGCTGTCGCTGCTGAACAGCTGAGGAGGACTCGATGACGTTCCGTGGGTGGTTCACGATCGACGGGCAGGAGTTCGCCAACTCCTCCCGGCTGCTCGCACACCTGGCCCCTGTGGTGCCGACGAACGACACGGACATCGCGCCGGTCATGGACTGCGCGTGCGACATCCGGATCCCGTACGACGACACCTGGCCGGACCTGCCGGCCGAACTCAACCACGAGCTGCCCTACCGGCTGGACGAGGCGCCCTGGTACAACGCCGCGGTGCCGGAGTCCGCGGAGTTCGCGGGGGTGTGGGTGATGGAGGTGGACGGCCTCGACACCGTCCCGATCGAACGGCAGATCTCCGAAGCAGTGTGTTTCGGTGGGGTCGCGGGGCCGTCCCGGGACGCCAGCCGCACGGTGACCTTCTCGGCGCTGCTGGTGGCCTGCTCGAACGCCGGTGCCCGCTACGGGCTGACCTGGCTGGCGTGTCTGCTCCGTAACGCCACCCGCGGTGGCGGCGCTGATCTGCAGTTCTTCAAGGCGCATCCGTCGGGGTCAGCGGCGGATCCGGCGTCGCTGCTGCGGACCGCGACGGGGGTGGTGCTCACCTCGTCCCCGAAGATCGTGGAGCTGGCCGGCAAAGGGGGTGGGGCCCGGCATCGGCAGGCGTCGATGTTCCGGGTCGAGTGGGAGATGGTGTGCACCAACCCGTATCTGTACGGGCAGCAGAACATGCAGACGGTGGTGTGGGACGAGATCAGCGAGGAGTCGATCACCTGGGCGCACGCCCCGGACTGCACCGACACCGGCAGCTGTGACCTGCCCACCGTCTACAACGCCGAGTGTGTGCCGCCGACGGTGGAACTCCGCGCCGCCGATATTCCGGTGTGTGGTGGCTGCCTTCCGCTGTGCTCGATCGAGCGGCGGGTCTGGACGCTGCAGGCAGCGACAGTGTCCGCCTGCGAGGAAGCGGTGGTCAACATTCGGGTCACCAACAACGGGGAGGACCCGCTGACGGTGAACTTCTACTGGCGTCCGTGTGGGGACGAGGACCAGTGCTCGAGGGTGTATCCGATGTCGGTGTCGGGGCTGCCGGGCGGGATGACGGTGGTCGCCGACTCGATCACCGGACGCCCGTATATCGACCAGCAGGGGACCCGGCAGCGGCAGGTCGGGATCGTCGGGACTCCGGACGGTGCACCGTGGAGGCCCACACTGCTGGACACGATGATGTGCTGGGAGTTGGTCGCCGAGGCCGCGCCTGGCGCGGATTACTCCGTGGTGATCGATGTGAGGGAGAGGGACGCATGACGCAGGTGCCGGTTCAGGTGCAGGCGGTGGCCGAGGTCGAGGTGATCCGGGATCCGGACGCCTGGGCGGCAGCTATGGCGGATCAGGTCGAGGACGAGGGAGACGAGTAGATGGCGACCGGAATCAGTGTGGCGTTGGCGAACACCGTCCTCAACTTTCTGCGTGGTGTGACGCCGACTCCGCCGGCGGGGTTGTTCGTGAAGCTGCACACCGGGGATCCGGGTGCGGCGGGGACGGCGAATGCGTCGGTGGTGACCACGCGTCGTGAGGCGACGATGAACGCCGCGTCCGGTGGGTCGATGACGTTGTCGTCGATGTCGGGGTCGTGGGCGATGACTGCTACCGAGACGATCACCCACATCTCGGTGTGGGATGCCGCATCGGGTGGGGCGTTTCAGTTCTCGGCGGTGTTTGAACACTCCGAGGTCGGTGGTCAACGGCGACACCCTGACCATGACCACTCTCGTTGTGGGCAACAGTCCGATCGCTGTCTGACCGCCGTTTTGCGTTCGATCCGTCTGGGAGGAGGTGACCTGCTGTGTCGTCGATGGGCATGACCAGATCCGGCACCATACTGATCAGCAGTGGTGGGACGTGGACGAAGGTCACCGGGATGACGGTGCGGGCGGGGTTCCCGGACACGGTGATCGTCAACGACGCGCTGGTCATGAACGAGGCTGGGGCTGGCACTGTCCGGTGGCAGCAGAGCTTCCTCGCCAGCTCTGATCTGAAGGCCCGGGTCGTCAAGAACGGTACCGAGGTCATCGGCTCCCCGACCACGAGCACCGCCACCGGTGAGGTGTTCAACGTGCCGGTGCTGGCCGGTGACACCCTCGAACTCCAGATCTCCAACACCGGCTACCTCGGCCTGTACGCGTCCGGGTGGCTGGAATACGTGCAGACGACGCAGAACCATCCGGCGTCGTCGGACCCGGAGATCGGCTGGTACACCGGCGCCTCCGCCGGCCTGGGCCGCGGGATCGATGCGGATGCGGTCGACATCGGGTTCGACGTCGAGGCGCTGGTCGGGAAACAGGCTCCGATCGAGGCGTCCAGGCCGGTGGTGTGGTCGACGTCGGCGGACATGTACGTCGGCCAAAAATACGACATCGGTGCCGAGGTCGACTGGGAGATCCCGATCTCCGCGGACCTCGATGTCATTCGCAAGGTCGAAGCGCCCTCCCAACTCTGGGAGGACATCGCCTTGACCTTCCACACCGTGGACGGACGTAATCTCGGGCAGTTGGTGTGTCAGCAGTTGTCCGAGGTGCGGTGGGCGCGGGAGCGCAACGAGGTGTCCGGGCTGACGGCGACGGTGTCCCCGCAAGCTGACCCGGAGCTGCTCGAGGATCTGCGGCCGTGGGTGCACTGGGTGTCCGCATGGGACGGGCTGCACTGTGTGTGGCAGGGCCCGATTCAGCAGATCCGGATCGGCCGGCAGACAGCGACGATCACCGCGAAGGATCCTTCGACGTTCATGTGGCGGACCCGCTCGCCGATTTCGAAGACGTGGTCGATGACCGACCCGACGTCGATCGCGGCGGGATTGATCCAGGCGATGAACGAGCTGCACCGGATCCCGGGGGAGCCGATCGTGCTGCCGCGGGTCACCGAGGCGTTCACCTACACCGCCACCTCGGATTCGCGGATGCTGCACCAGATGATGGACGACCTCGCAAAGCTGGGGTTGGCGTGGACGGTGGTGTCCGGCCGGTTCATCCTCGGCGAGTTCGGCACCGACCCGGTGGCGCAGCTGGACGAGTGCGATTTCCTGGTGGAGATCGAGCGGCTGCGGGATGGCACCTCCACCTTCAACGACGTGCGGGTGCAGGGGCAGAACTGGGCGCAGACCGCGGTGGCTCCATTGGCCGGGTTGCGGCTGCAGACCCTGGTGTCGATGGACGATTTGTTCGGGGTGTCGAACATTCAGAAGGCGACCCGCCTGTATGCCAACGAGGTCTCCGCCATCCGGGACTCGCTGGTCGTGCCGTCCGGTGCGTCCCTGCATCCGCAGGCCCCGATCTCGGTGGATGATCTCGTGCCCGGCAAGTGTGTGCGGGTCACGGCGAGTGGGGTGGTCGAGCTGATGATGATCGACCAGGTGCAGGTGGTTGCGTCGTCGTCGAGCTACGACACGCAGCTGACTCTCGTCGCTGTCCAGAACACCGAAGACGTGTCCGAGCTTGTGCAGGAGGGTCGAGTCGGATGACCGGTACCGCGAAGGTCAAAACCCCCAAGGACGACGCCGAATGGGCGCGCAACACGCAGCGGCGGCTGGAGCAGGTCGAGCACCCGTCGTCCACCCGGGTCGGGGAGTGGGTGCTCGCCACCGACCCGGAAACCGGCAACCTGATCGCCTCCCACGTCAACGGTGGTGGTGTCGTCATCGCTGTGCCCCCGGCCGGGGAGGGGGACGCGGATGTGGTGACCGCGGACACCGGCTCGTATCTGAAGCTCGAGCGCCGCGCCAACCAATCGATGCCCGCGAACACCTACACGGCGTTCACCTGGGACACCCTCGTGCACAAGACCACCGACTTCGCGGCGGAGGCAGGGGTGTCGTCGGTCGCTATCCCGCAAGACGGGATGTGGCTGGTGCACTACTCCGCGTCGAAGGCCGACGAGTACCAGGGCCGCTTCGCTGCCGTGCTCGACGTGAACGGGGTGACGCAGATGGTGGCTCGCTCCCCGATGATGCCGGAGGAGGAGGAAATGGAGCCGACTCTGCTGGTCTCCGATGTGCTGATGCTCCCGGCAGGGGCCGAGATCACCTGCCGGGTGTGGACATCCCGCACGAGCAACTTCGGCCCGTCCGTGCTCAACAACACCGTTGCCTCCTATCTGACCCTGACCCGCTTCCCGATCGGATGAACTGATGGCGCAAGTCTGTGTGTCCCGCAACCTCGACATCACCGATGGCGAGCTGGCGTTGCAGCCGTGGTCGGTACCGCGGCACGTCTACGACCAGTCGTTCTCCTCGGTCGGGAACGGCAACTTCTCGGCCCTGACCTCACTGCCGGGAAAATTGATGATCGACTCCGGGGTGCAATCGTGGACCAACACCAGCCCGTTGCCGGCGCAGATCCTGCTGCGCCTCAACCGTGGTGCCCGCACGTTCTTCGTGTCGGCGCCGAACATGGCTCAGTTGCGGGACCGTGTCACCACCGCGATCGACAAGACCCCGATCGTGCCGGACACCTCGAACCAGTATCTCGGCGCCGGGGGTGGTGGCGGGGACCTGTCGACGGGTGTGACCACCCAGCCACCGGCTGGGCTACTGCGGTTGTTCGAGGACGCGATGATCTCCGAGGACTGGTACGGGCCGGTGCCGCCGGGCAGCACGTTCCGGTTCCACTATCGGGCGAACCTGTGGACGCCGCCGCCGTGGTCGAACAACGCCAACGCCAACACCCCGGTGCACTCGTGCACCATCGATCCGACCCGGATCCAGCTGATCGCCTTCCCCACCCAAGACACCGACGTGATGCGCTGATGGACGACTACACACGAGGGAGGCGACCGTGTCGCTGAGGATCTGCACCGCGGAGTTCATGGTGTCGACGAACCGGGGCACCGGGATGGCGGAGTCGTGGCTGCCGCGGATGGTGGCCGAGCGGATGGTCACCTCCGGGCGGGACGGGGCCACGGAGCGGGCCCCGGACCAGGTGGCGTTCATCGACACCGACCTGCTGTGGACCAACACGACGGGGGACCCGCAGCATCTGTACATGAGTGTGCATCGGGCGTCCCGGTCGCTGGTGACCTCGACCCCGAACACCGTGACCCTCGATGATGCATGGTCGTTCGATGTCGGGGATTCTCCGGCGGCACCGATCCCGGCGGCCAACGACAAGGGGTTCGGGGCGCGGATCAAACGCAACCGGTCCACCGAGACCACGGTGTCGTTCTGCCGTCTGTTCCGGGACATCCCGGACTGGGTGTCGAATGTGGACATCGGCTATATCGGGCCGGACGAGTCGGTGCACTTCCGGTATCGAGCGTTGTATTCGACACCGGGGGAGTGGCGCACCGGGAACTCGGCGCGGCATGAAATGTACGCACGGTGGGCGCGGCTGCGGTTGTGGGCGTCCCCCTGGGTGAGCGGGAGTATCTGATGACCGACCCGTGCATCGATTCGGGCAGCTTCGAGCTGGTGGACGGCACGCACCTGCGGCCGAAGGACCACATGCAGTGGCGGCACGTCGCCACCAACTACACCCCCGCGACCGTGCTGACATTCGACATCAACGACGGGATCGCGAAAGACGAGCTCTTGCACTCGGTCCAGGTGCAGTGGACCAACACCACCCCGATCAACCAATACGCGTATGCGCTGCTGACCCGCGCCGGCAGCAAGGTCATCCTGCAAGGCAACTGCTCCGGCTACATTCAGACGAAGGCCGGGCAGACGTCGGGGGTGTCGCCGGCGGATCCGTCGTCGCTGACGGCGATCTCCCGGTTCGGGATCGGGTTCGAGCGTGGCATGACCGCGCTGGATACCGCCTACTACGTCATCGCCGAGTCCCGGATGGCGGAGCGGACGATGCTGTTCGGGGATCGGGTGCTGCTGACGCCGGGGGAGACGGTGAAGTTCAAGGCGGAGCTGCGGTTCATGTCGCACTACTGGGACTATCGGACCCCGCAGGGCGGGCTGTCCGAGACCGAGTCGAACCTCGACACCGGTGCCAGTCAGCTCGACGTGTTCGCGTATCCCGCGCTGTAGCGTTCACCGTCTCTGGCTACCTTGCGGGGTATGGCCTCACGACCCGTACCTCCACCCCCTGCTGCGCCACCACCGCCGAGCATCGACTACGACCCGCCACCGGGGGACGATGACCTGTACTCGCAGATCGACGATCTCGAGGCCGGGGTCGATCGGTGGCACGAGATCACGGTGCAGGGGGTGACGGTGCGGGCCCGCAAACCGGGGCCGGCCGCGCTGAAGGCGTTGACGGCGGCGACGAACTCGAAGGCCACCGCCCAGTTCCGCAACGACATGACCACCGTGTTCGTGCAGGATCATCTCCATCCGGAGGACTGGGAACGTGTGCTTGTGGTGATGCTCGATCCTGCGTCCTCGTTCGATGTGCGGTCGCTGGGGGAGGTGATGAGGAGGATCGCGACCCTCGGCACCGCCCGCCCTACCGGGCCGTCGTCAGTCTCGCGCTGGCGGCGGTGACTCACTGGCGGACGGTGCGGGCGAAGCTGATCCTCACCGGCATACCGGATCCGCTGCGGCAGCTGCCGGATATGCACGCCGTGCTCGATGTGGTGGAGGCGGCGATCCTCGAGCCGATGGATCGGGCGGAGGCCGGGAAGTTCCGGTTCCAGCTGTATCGGCCGGACCCGTCGGAGAAGCCGAAGGGGTTCGACGAGGACGATCAGCTGGCGGCGTTCGCGGCGTTCGAGGCGGTCGCCGGGAACCTCAAATAGCAGGTCGGTGCACGCCAGACCCCTACCGTGACGGGCATGGCACCGAAGTACTGGCCTCTCGAACGGGGCCACATCGTCACCTCCCGGTTCGGGGACCGGTGGGGTGGCGTGCACTGGGGTGTCGACTTCGGACGTGAAGGTGGCTCCGCCGGCATGGCTGTGTACGCGGTGCAGGGCGGCACCGTCACCGCGGCAGGCCCGGCGTCGGGGTTCGGTCGCTGGGTGGTGGTCGATCATCCGGCCGCCGATGGTGGGGGCACCACCGTGTACGGGCATGTCGTGCCGGAGGTGCAGGTGGGGCAGCGGGTCGAGGCGGGGCAGCGGATCGCCCACATCGACCCGAGTTCAGCCACCAACGGTGGGGTCGCTCCGCATCTGCACCTCGAGTGGCATCGCTACGTGTGGTCGCCGCCCGGCCCGCATCGCTTGGATCCGTTGCCGCTGCTCGACGGTGCCCTCTACCCCGGCGAAGCTCCCAGCCCGGTACCGGCCGATCCGGGGCGGGGTGAGTATTCCGACTACGTGCGGGTCGGGTTCGCGCAGCTCGTCCCACCGAAGGGAACCCGATGACCCTCTACGGAATCGACATCAGCAACCACCAGGGTGCGTTCGACTTCGCGCAGGCCCGGCGTGAGGGGTTCGTGTTCGCCACCCACAAGGTCACCGAGGGCGACTACTACCGCGACCCCTACTGGCCTCGGGCCCGGGACCTCATGCGTGAGCACTTCCCGGGATTGTTCGGCGGCTACCACTTCGCTCGCAACAACATCGACGTGAACCGGCAGGCCGACGCGTTGCTCGCCCACCTCGGGGACACGTCGATCCCGATCCAGCTGGACTATGAGGACACCGGCACCCGTGGCTCGATCGACAACATGAAGGCGTTGATCCGGGCGATCGAAGAACGCGGCATGCGGGTGTTCGCCAACTACCTGCCGCGCTGGTACTGGACCGGCCACATGGGCGCCCCCCGCTTGGATGGGACGCCACCGATCTGGAACAGCCACTACGTCACCGGCACCGGATACGCCTCCGTGCTGTATCCGGGGGATGGTTTCGCGGGGTGGGCCGAGTTCCACACCGGGGCCCCACCGGTGGAGATCCTGCAGTTCTCCGAGCAGGGCCAGGTGGCCGGGCAGAAGGTCGACGTCAACGCCTACCGCGGTACCGAGCAGCAACTCCGCGCGCTGTTCTCCGGTAGCGCAACCGAACCCGAGGAGGGAATCGTGGGAGACATCGTCGAGGAGGGCGCCGGCCAGCTGCATCCGCACGTGGAGCGGCTGCGGCGGATCAACCGGCCGCAGAACGTGAACCCGTCCACCCGCACCCCGGACGAGCCGTGGCCCTACGACATGTGGGCAGACGTATGGAACGAGACGGTGTGGGACGGCTACGACATCCGCGACGAATACGCAGACGTCCCGGACGAGGTCGGCCGGTCCCTGGTGGGGCTGGTGCAGACCATCGCGGCCCGGCAGCGGCGCATCGAAGCGAAACTCGATCGACTCCTCGAGGGGGGCAAGTGAAGCACATCGTGACGTACTGGGACGCCATCCGGCAGGCCCTCTACAGTCTGTTCGCGCTCGCCTGCGCGGTCGCGGTCGGCGCCAAGCTGTTCACCGAATCCGAAGCGGCGCAGTACCTCAGCTACGCCGCCATGATCCTGTCCGCCATCGGTAACGTTCTTGCGAGTTTCTATGTCGGCAGGACGTCGCCGGTGCAGGAGCAGCGGATCGAGCAGGCAGTGCAGATCGGCATCGAGAAGGCGGCGCAGCCCCAGGCGGGAGAAGTGGCACCGGCGCCGGCGGCTGTGGAGGAGACGGCGGGGTACGTGGATCCGTTCATCAGGTAGTGACCCGGGATTCCCCACTCGTCACCACAGGTTTTTCCGCAGCTCCGAGTCGGAAGGTGGCATGCACCACATTCCGTGAATCGTCATTTTCGGTGTTGTGAACGGCGCGATCATCGGAACCGGAACTGCTGTGAGTGGATCATCGGGGACGGCGACCTGCACGGCGACAGGCGTGTCGGTCTCCGATGGTGACGAGTTCACCGTGGAAGCGCAGGACACGAACGCCATCTTCAAGGGAACGATCTCTGCTGGTGCGACGACCTACCTCCGCGTCACCAACCCCTGACATGAATGCGCCCCATCCTCATCCGTGAGGGTGGGGCGCATTCGTCGTTTCAGGGAGAGCTTCGGATGTACCGGATACGTACCGCAAATGCGCGACACTCTCACTCCCTAAGGTTTCGCACATTGCCCCACCGACATTCTCCGAGGTAAACTCCGGCAAATGGCAAGTAGGGCACTTGTCACCAGCCTGCCTTTCCGGGCGATGAAACGGCTAGCATGGCCACGTGATCCGGCTGGAGAATGTGTCCAAGTCCTACAAGACGTCCACGCGACCCGCGCTCGACGGGGTGTCCGTCAACGTCGAGAAGGGGGAGTTCGTCTTCCTCATCGGGCCGTCCGGATCCGGCAAGTCCACCTTCCTGCGCCTGCTGCTGCGCGAGGAGCGCCCCACCAGCGGCGACATCCACGTGGCCGACTTCCACGTCAACAAGCTGCCGGCCCGCCGCGTCCCGAAACTGCGGCAGAACCTCGGTTGCGTCTTCCAGGACTTCCGGTTGCTGCAGCGCAAGACCGTTGCCGAGAACGTCTCGTTCGCCCTCGAGGTGATCGGCAAGCCGCGTTCGGTGATCGACCGCACCGTCCCGGAGGTCCTCGACCTGGTGGGCCTGTCCGGCAAGGCCGACCGCCTGCCCGCCGAACTGTCCGGTGGCGAGCAGCAGCGCGTCGCGATCGCCCGCGCGTTCGTCAACCGTCCGCTGGTGCTCATGGCCGACGAGCCGACCGGCAACCTCGACCCGGAGACCAGCGGCGACATCATGCTGCTGCTCGAACGCATCAACCGCACGGGCACGACGGTGATCATGGCCACCCACGACCACCACATCGTCGACTCCATGCGGCGACGGGTCGTCGAACTCGACCTCGGCCGCGTCGTGCGCGACGAGTCGCGCGGGGTCTACGGCGTAGGCCGCTAGCCGGCCCCCGAAGTCCCGAGCATCCACCCGGAAACCGAAGGATCCCCCACCCGATGCGTGCCAGTTTCCTGTTCAGCGAGGTCACCACCGGCCTGCGCCGCAATCTCACCATGACCGTCGCGATGATCCTCACCACGGCGATCTCCCTCGGCCTGTTCGGGGCGGGCCTGCTCGTGGTGCAGATGGCGGGCAAGACGGAACGGATCTTCCTCGACCGCGTCGAGGTCCAGGTCTTCCTCACCGAGGACATCTCCTCCTCCGACCCCGAGTGCGAGCAGGACATCTGCGCGTCCCTGCGCTCGGACCTGGAGAACACCGACGACGTGGTGTCGGTGCAGTACCTCAGCCGCGACGACGCGGTCGCCGACGCCACCGACCGGGTCTTCGCCGACCAGCCGGAACTCGCCGAACTCGTCAGCCCCGACAGCTTCCCGGCGTCGTTCAAGGTCAAGATGTCGGATCCGGACCGCTTCGCGCTGATCCAGGACGACTTCGGTACCCGCCCCGGCGTCGACAGCGTCCTCAACCAGCAGGACCTCGTCGAGCGCCTGTTCGGGGTGCTCGGCGGCATCCGCAACGGGGCCTTCGCCATCGCCACGATCCAGGCGATCGCGGCGGTGCTGCTCATCGCCAACATGGTGCAGATCGCGGCGTTCACCCGCCGCACCGAGGTCGGCATCATGCGGCTCGTCGGCGCGAGCCGCTGGTACACCCAGCTGCCCTTCCTCCTCGAGGCGGTCGTCGCCGCGATCGTCGGTGCCGCCCTGGCCATCGCGGGCCTGTTCGTCGCCAAGAGCATGTTCGTCGACGACATGCTCACCGAGGTCTACGACGCGAACATCGTCGCCCGCATCACCGACAGCGACATCCTGCTGGTCGCGCCGTTCCTCGTGCTCGTCGGTGTCGGCATGGCCGCGCTCACCTCGTATGCGACCCTGCGCCTGTACGTGCGCGAATAAGGAGTTGTGCGAGGTTCCTATGCTGGACGATGTTCTGTTCGATCGATCGTGGACCGGAAAGGCCTGCACGTGAAGGAAAAGGGCCGGAAGGTCATCGCCACCAACCGGAAGGCGCGCCACAACTACACCATCCTCGACACCTACGAGGCCGGTATCGCCCTCGTCGGCACCGAGGTCAAGAGCCTGCGTGAAGGCAAGGCCTCGCTGGTCGACGCGTTCGCGACCGTCGACGACGGCGAGGTGTGGCTGCGCGGTCTGCACATCCCCGAATACGGGCACGGCACGTGGACCAACCACGCGCCGCGCCGCACCCGCAAGCTGCTGCTGCACCGGCGGGAGATCGACGCGCTCGTCGGCAAGACCCGCGAGGGCAACCAGACCCTCGTGCCGCTGTCGATGTACTTCTCCGACGGCAAGGTCAAGGTCGAGCTCGCGCTCGCCAAGGGCAAGCAGGACTACGACAAGCGTCAGGACATCGCCCGCCGCACCGCCGAGCGCGAGGTGACCCGCGAGCTCGGCCGTCGAGTCAAGGGCATGCGCCGCTGATCGCCTTCGCCCTCGCACTGCTCGCCGCCGTCGCCTACGGGCTCAGTGACTTCGCCGGCGGCGCCACCTCACGCCGGACGAGTGCGCTCGGTGTGGTCGTGGTGACCTACCCGATCTCGCTCGTCGTGGCGCTGGCCGCCGCACCGCTCTTCGGCGGGGAGCTCACCGGCGGATCACTGGCCTGGGGCGCTGCCGCCGGGGTGGCCGGGGGAGTGGCCATCTGGTGGTTCTACCTCGCGCTCGCGCAGGGACCGATGTCGGTGGTCTCCCCGATCACCGCCGTGCTCGTCGCCGGCATCCCGGTGGGCGTCGGGTTCGCACTCGGGGAACGACCCGGCCCGCTCGCCTACGTCGGGATCCTCATCGCGGTGCTGGCGGTGGGGCTGGTCAGCCGCGAGTCCGACGAGACGGTCACCGGTGCGGACCATCCACGGTTCACGTCACGGGTCGCCTGGCTGACCGCAGGCTCGGGCGTCGCCTTCGCCCTGTCGTTCATCGCGCTCGGCCAGGTCGAGTCCGGCACCGGCCTGTGGCCTCTCGTCGCGTCGCGGGTCACGGCAACCCTCGTGGTGTGGGCGGTCGCCGCCGCCTCCTGGCGCCACGTGGTGTGGCCGACCCGTTCCCTGGCACCGATGCTGCTCGTGATCGGGGTCGTCGACGTGGTCGCCAACGGCGCGTTGCTCATGGCCTACCAGCACGGGATGCTGTCGCTGGTGAGTGTGGTCGCGGCGCTGTACCCGGCCGTGACCGTGCTGCTCGCGATGGTCGTGCTGGGGGAGCGGGCGAGCCGCACCCGGGTGCTCGGCATGCTCGCCGCCCTCGCCGCGGTCGCGCTCATCAGCATCGCCGGCTGATCCTCGGGCGGAGGCGCCGGACTGCGAGGATCGAGTCCGCGGGGGACGGGCCTGCGGGGGGGGGGATGAACCGCCGGGGCCGGGACGTTGGACCACCTGCGGTACCAGCATCTCCAAGAGGAAATCTCCGAGAGGAAACCGACGCCATGTCCGAGATCTCCGCACCCACCCTCACTCTGCCCGAGCCCGTCCGGAAGCGGCTCGAGGACGAGTCGACCATCTGGTTGACCACCGTCGACGGCAAGGGCGGTCCCGTCCCCACCCCCGTCTGGTTCCTGTGGTCCGACGGCACGTTCCTGATCTTCTCCCGGCCGGGCACCGCGAAACTCGCCAACATCGCCGTGCGGCCCCGGGTCGCGCTCAACTTCGACGGCGACGGCTTCGGCGGCAACATCGCGGTGTTCACCGGGACGGCCGTGGCCGGCACGCCGGTCACCGACGACGAATGGGAGCGCTATGTGCGCAAGTACGAGGAGGGGATGCGGACGCTCGAATACGGTCCGGACAGCTTCCGCGCCGACTACTCGGTGCCCGTCCGCGTGACCCCGCAGCGCTTCCGGGGCTGGTGAGCAGCCGTGCTTCTGGGCTGGTGAGCAGCCGGGTGACCAGGTTCACGGATCCGGGACGGACCGACGCCCGCAAATGGGAATGACATCGGGGCGTCGTGTCGTTAAAGTAGGTAGTCCTGCGAAGGTCGCAGGTACGTACGGGGCTGAACGGTTTCGACTGCGTACGTTGAGCAAGGGGAAGCGTGTCGGTGCAGGCAAGAGACCACCGTAAGCGTCGCTGCAACCAATTAAGCGCCGAGTCTACTCAGCGCGAGTACGCCCTCGCTGCCTGATCAGCGAGCGCGTCTCTGTCAGCCCGGGTTCGCTCTCGGCCCGGTGTCTGGCATCGACTAGAGAGCTCTACCGTCCGGCTCGGTCGCGGAGTCGTACGGGACAACAAACAGCGACTGGGATCGTCATCCCGTCTTGTTCGCGTGAACGGGAGATCCGAGTAGAGGCGTAGCGAACTGCACACGGAGAAGCCCTCGCGAGGCGGCGGAGGACCCGGGTTCGATTCCCGGCAGCTCCACCGAGACCCCGGAGGCCCGGACCGAGAGGTCCAGGCCCCCGGGGTCTTCTCATTCCGGGACACGTCGGCGTGACGGTACGGGATCCGCCGACAGGAAAGCCCGCCGACCGAGCTGAAGGGGTGTGAGCGTCTCGGCGCGACGGGCGCGTCCGCGGCACCCACCCGTCCACCGGGTGTGCGTGGTGGGCACCGCGGAACGAAACGGACGCATCCTCCTCCCCGGACATGCGTCGTTCCGGTCGTCGAATATAGCGGACCGACCGGGCGGCGGAAAACAATACTCGCAGGTCAGAGTCCTTGTGCCCTAGCCGACGGCATCCTTCGGAGGAGACCGCCGCCTCCCGCGTCCACCGCGCGCCCAGGCACCGCGCCGGGCAAGATGGGACACACACCGTCGACGAGGAGGGCACATGGCGCACGAACGAGCGGGGCAGCCGGCCGAGGCCGCGGACCTGGAGGACCTCGCCCATCTGGTCACCGCCTACTACACCGTGCAGCCCGACCCCGGGAACCCGCTCCAGCAGGTGGTCTTCGGGACCTCCGGGCACCGCGGCTCGAGTCTCGACGGCGCCTTCAACGAGGCCCACATTCTCGCCACCGCCCAGGCCATCGTCGAGTACCGCGCCGCGCAGGGCACCACGGGCCCGCTGTTCCTCGGCCGCGACACGCACGCCCTGTCCGAGCCGGCCTGGGTGAGCGCCCTCGAGGTGCTCGTGGCGAACGACGTCGAGGTCGTCGTCGACTCCCGCGACCGCTACACCCCGACCCCCGCCGTCAGCCACGCCATCCTGCGGCACAACGCCGGGCGGGGCGCCCGGGCCGACGGCATCGTCGTGACGCCCTCGCACAACCCGCCGCGCGACGGTGGTTTCAAGTACAACCCGCCCTCGGGCGGTCCGGCCGACACCGACGCGACCTCCGTCATCGCCGCCCGCGCCAACGAACTGCTCGCCGCCGGCCTCACCGGGGTGAAGCGGGTGCCCCTGTCCACGGCCCTGGCCGCCGCGGGCCGGCACGACTTCCTCGGCGCCTACATCGACGACCTGCCGAACATCGTCGACCTCGACGTCGTCCGCGCCGCGGGGGTGCGGATCGGCGCCGACCCGATGGGCGGGGCGAGCGTCGACTACTGGGGTGAGATCGCCGACCGGCACGACCTGGACCTGACGGTGGTCAACCCGCTGGTCGACGCGACCTGGCGGTTCATGACCCTCGACACCGACGGGAAGATCCGCATGGACTGCTCGTCGCCCAATGCCATGGCCTCGCTGATCCGCAACCGGGAGGCCTACGACCTTGCGACCGGCAACGACGCCGACGCCGACCGGCACGGCATCGTCACCCCCGACGCCGGTCTGCTCAACCCCAACCACTATCTCGCCGTCGCCATCGACTACCTGTTCCGTAACCGGCCCGGCTGGGCGGCGTCGAGCAAGGTCGGCAAGACCCTGGTGAGTTCGTCGATGATCGACCGGGTCGCCGCCGGTCTCGGCCGCGACCTGCTCGAGGTGCCCGTCGGCTTCAAGTGGTTCGTGCCGGGCCTGAGCGACGGCTCGCTGGGCTTCGGGGGTGAGGAGAGCGCCGGTGCCTCCTTCCTCCGCCGCGACGGCTCGGTGTGGACCACCGACAAGGACGGCATCGTCCTCGCGCTGCTCGCCGCGGAGATCACGGCGGTGACGCAGAAGAGCCCGTCCCGCTACTACGCCGAACTCGTCGATCGCTACGGCGACCCGGCCTACGCCCGCGTCGACGCCCCCGCCACCCGCGAGCAGAAGGCCGTCCTGGCGAAACTGTCGCCGGAGCAGGTGACGGCCACCGAACTCGCGGGCGAGCCGATCACCGCGGCCCTCACCTCCGCGCCGGGCAACGGCGCGGCCGTCGGCGGGCTCAAGGTCACCACCGAGAACGCGTGGTTCGCGGCCCGCCCGTCGGGCACCGAGGACGTCTACAAGATCTACGCCGAGTCGTTCCGCGGTCCCGAGCACCTCGCCGAGGTGCAGGACGCCGCGCGGGAACTGGTGTCCTCGGTCCTGTCCTGAGGTCCTGTCCTGAGGTCCGCACCTCCCGGCGGGACCGGGAAAAGTCGTGCGCATGGCTAACATCGTGGGCATCATGCGCACACGTGAGGCGGCCCTGCCGCGGGAGATCTGGGTTCTGGTCGTCGCGAGTTTCGTCATCGCACTCGGCTTCGGGCTCGTCGCCCCCGCCCTGCCGCAGTTCGCGCGCAGCTTCGACGTCGGGGTCACCGCCGCGACCGTCGTCGTGTCGTCCTTCGCGGCGATGCGCCTGCTGTTCGCCCCGGCGAGCGGCAGCCTCGTCCAGCGACTGGGGGAGCGGCCCGTCTACATCACGGGCCTGCTCATCGTCGCGATGTCGACCGGGGCGTGCGCCTTCGCCGCGACCTACTGGCAGCTGCTCGTCTTCCGTGCGCTCGGCGGCATCGGCTCGACGATGTTCACCGTCTCCGCGCTCGGTCTGCTCGTGCGCATCGCCCCGCCGAACGCCCGCGGCCGCGTCTCGGGCCTGTACGCCACGAGCTTCCTCATGGGCAACATCCTCGGGCCGCTCGTCGGTGGCGCCCTCATCGGCCTGGGGCTGCGCGCTCCCTTCCTCATCTACGCGGTGGCGTTGCTCGTCGCCGCCTCGGTGGTGGGATTCAGCCTGCGGTCCTCGCACCTCGCGCAGCCCGACAGCGGCGACGGTGTGCCCGTCATGCGGCTGCGTGACGCCCTGCGTTTCCCGGTCTACCGGGCGGCGCTCGGCTCCAACTTCGCCAACGGCTGGGTGGTGTTCGGGGTGCGGGTCGCGATGGTGCCGCTGTTCGTCGCCGAGGCCCTGCAGGAGGGGGAGGCCTTCGCCGGTGTCGCGCTCACCGCGTTCGCGGTCGGCAACGCGCTGGTGCTGATCAAGTCCGGCAAGTGGTCGGACCGCTTCGGGCGCCGCCCGTTCGTGCTCGCCGGGCTGACGGTGTGCGGGGTGAGCACCATCCTGCTCGGTTTCACCGAGAGCATCCCGTGGTTCCTCGCCGTCTCCGTCGTCGCGGGGATGGGCTCGGGTCTGGCGAACCCGTCGCAGCAGGCCGCGGTCGCCGACGTCGTCGGCAGCAAGGCCCGCGGCGGACCGGTCCTCGCCGCCTTCCAGATGACCTCCGACATCGGGGCGGTGATCGGCCCGATCGTCGCCGGTTTCCTCGCCGACCGGACGTCGTACTCGGTGGCCTTCGCGGTGACGGGCGCGATCATGCTCGCCGCCACCCTGCCGTGGTTCCTCGCCGGCCGGGTCCGAGCCCCGCAGTCCGCGACGGCGGTGACGGACGACGCATCCCGGGGAACCGGTGGGTGAGTAGTCTCGGCGGCATGTGGGTCCGCCTCGTCTCCTTGCTCGCCCGATTCGGTCTCGCCGCGGTCTGGCTGATCTCGGGATGGAGCAAGTTCTCCGACCCCTCGCAGACCGTCGTGGCGGTCCGGGCCTACCAGCTCCTTCCCGTCGACCTGGTGCGGCCGTTCGCGGCGGTGTTCCCCGTCGCCGAACTGGTCCTCGGTCTGCTGCTGCTCGTCGGACTGGCGGTCCGGCCCGCGGCGATCGCCGGGGCGCTCGTGCTGGTCGGGCTCATCGCCGCGATCGCCTCGGCGTGGGCGCGGGGTCTGTCGATCGACTGCGGCTGCTTCGGGGGAGGTGGGGTCGCCGAGGGCGTGGACGGATGGGACTACGCCCTCGAGATCGCCCGCGATCTCGGGTTCCTGGCGCTGGGCGTGTGGCTCGCGGTGTTCCCGCGGTCCCCCTTCGCCCTGGGACCCGGCTCCCGGGCGCCTCTCTCAGCTACTGCTCAGCCGTCGGTGGCAGAGTGACCACCGGATATCTCTCCACGAGAAAAGGGCAGTATTCGTGAGCGCGAAGAAGGTCAGACCGGTCAGGTACTCGCCGGAACCGACGTCGAACAAGTTCACCTACATCCTCGGCGGCATCGCGATCGTGGTGATCGCGGTACTCGTCGTCGGGGGTGTGATGTGGTCGTCGCGGAGCAGCGACGCCCGCAACGACGGATACGGATCCGTGCAGAACGCCGCGGTGCAGGTCACCCTGGAGGACGACGGCGCGATCCTCGTCGGTCTGCCGGACGCGGCCACCACCGTCGACCTGTTCGAGGATCCCATGTGCCCGTACTGCGCCGAACTCGAGCACAAGCACGGTCAGGAGATCGCCCAGGCCGTCGACGACGGCAAGCTGGCCGTGCGGTACCGGATGCTGGCCTTCCTCGACCGCATGTCGAGCAGCGGCACCTACTCGACCCGTGCGGTGGCGGCCTCGCAGTGCGTCGCCGAGAGCGGCGACGCCGTGGTGTTCTCCGCCTTCCACGGCGCCATGATGTCGCCGGACAACCAGCCGGCCGAGGGCGGCAAGAGCGACATCGACAACGCCGGTCTCGCGCAGATGGCCCGTGACGCCGGGGCCTCCGACGAGGTCGCGCAGTGCATCGCCGACGGTGCCCGCGTCGAGCAGGCCGCGGCCGACGCCGAGGCCGGACGGCAGCTGCTCGCCACCACCGGTGCCGCCGGCACCCCCGCCGTCGTCCACGAGGGTGTCGTCGTAGACGCGCTCGGCAACGGCGACTGGCTGGTCGAACTCGTCGGCTAGACGGCCCGCGGTGGGGGCGGACCGCCCGCTCTCACCGCTCTGACCAGCCGATTTGTTGGCGCCGAGCGCCATGGTGTAGTTTTCTTTCAGCGCGAAGGGGACAACCGGAGCGCGACGGTGACAACCGCATACGGGGCTATGGCGCAGCTGGTAGCGCACCACACTGGCAGTGTGGGGGTCAGGGGTTCGAGTCCCCTTAGCTCCACAAGATCGCTACAGGCGAGAGTTTCCGCTCTCGCCTGTAGTCTTCGGTGGCGGTCCTCGCGAAGGATCCGTCCGAGGGGCTATGGCGCAGCTGGTAGCGCACCACACTGGCAGTGTGGGGGTCAGGGGTTCGAGTCCCCTTAGCTCCACCCACGGAATTCGTTTCCACACTTGCGGTTCCATCTCCCGCACCGATCACGGTGCCCCTCCTCCACCCGATGGGGTGGATCGTTCCCACACCGATATCGTGGGTCCGTGAGTACCGCAGTCCGAGCCGACGCCCTGATCACCGACCTGCGCGACGTGCTGACCGGACCGCTCGCGGAGATCGCCCGAAGGTTCTCGGCCTACATCGCCGACCTCGCCCCGCACAGCGCCCTGGTGATCTTCACGCGTGAGTGCACCGGCCGGCCCCGCAAGGTGGCGGGTGATCCCGCCGTCGTCGACCGCGTGACCATCGCCGAACTCGACCGGGTGCGGACCGAGCTCACCGCCGGGGAGATCCGCCGCGAGACCTTCCGCATCGCCGGCCGCGACCGCGAGGTGTGCGTGATGCTCGACCGCACCGACACGCTCCTGCTGATGATTCCGCGCGGCACCCGACCGCCCTCCGCCGCACTCGATCTGGTGCGGGCCGCGTTCGCCGTCGTCGCCACCGGCATCCAGCTGCAGGTGCACAGCGCCAGCCCCGCTTACCTCGCGGAGTCCCGTGCCGCCTCGGCGGAGCGGGCCCGCACGGTCGCCGAACTCACCGAGGCGCACGCGGTGACGCTCGAGACGATCCTCGCCACCCTGCGGTCGAAGGACCTCGACGACCGGCGGGCCCGCATCACGGCCCGCGAGACGGCCACCGAGGCCCTCATCGGGCTGCGCTCGGCCGTGGATCTGCACCGCGAGCTCGCCGAGGAGGCCCTGACCACCGCCTTCGCGCGGCTGCACGGGGAACTGCGCGATCTGCTGCGGCACCGTTCCGTGGAACTGCAGATGGTCGCCCCGCCTGTCGGGGGCCGCGGGCTGCCCGGCGAGGTCGCGCACGCGGCACGCGCGGTGGTGCGCGGGGCGGTGCTGGCGATGTCGGGCCAGCCGGACGTGACGCGCATCCGCGTCGCCTGGAACTGCGACGACTCCACGCTGCTCGCCGACGTGCGCGACGACGGGGGCGGGGACATCGACGTCGCCGCCCTGGAACGCCAGCTACGCGATCGCGTCGAGACCCTCGGAGGCGGAATCGAATCGGAGGCCACCCCGGGCTGGGGCACCCGCGTGTCGGTGACCTTTCCGCTGGACCTGCTGCCGGTGTCGGCGGACGGCCCGGCCCTCGATGCCCTCGCCGCCCTCGGGCCGCGCGAGATCGAGGTGCTCGAACATCTCGTGGCGGGTCGCCGCAACCGGGCGATCGCCGAGCGCCTCGGCGTGAGCGAATCGACCGTGAAGTTCCACGTCGCGAGCGTATTGAGAAAACTCGGCGTCAGTACTCGCGGCGAGGCCGCGGCGCTCGGTGCGGAGGCCGGGATCAGAGCCGCGAGCTGACGCCGAGTTCTCGGGTGCTCGAACCGGCGGAGGTCAGGCCGCCGGGGTCGACGTGGGGACCGGGGTCGTCGAAGTGACCGGGGTGCCGGTCGGGGTCGAACCGGTGGTGGTCGCCCCTTCCGTGCCGGCTGTGTCGGTGGTGCCGTCCCCGGTGGTCGGGGTGGTGGACTCCGTCTGCGGCGGTTCGGCGCTCGTCTCGGCGTCGACCGGGGTCGTCGGGGTCACCTCGGGGGCGGTGCCGGTGACCTCCGGCGCCGCGGCCTGCTCGCCCCCGGCCGGGACGGCCGGATCGACGACGGGGGCCTGCGGCGTGCCCTCATCGGTCGTGGTGCCGACCGCTGCCGCCGGAGCGTCCTCGTCGGTGTCGGGCTCGAGCAGTTCGGGATGCGCGAGGATCGCGAGTACCGCGGCCTTGTCGGCGTCCTTGGGCGTGACCTGCTTGCCCTCCTTGGCCTGCTGCGCGAGGTGCACGAGCCACGCCGCGGCGTAGTCGACGGTCGAGGTGCCGCCCTCGGGGCGGTCCCAGTAGTCGAAGTGGTGACCGTAGTGGTCGTCGAGTTCGGCGTTGTAGCCGAAGGTCTGGTCGTAGGGATCGCTCAGGACCACCGCGAGGGTGTTCTGATTGCTGCGGATGAAGCCGACGATCTCCTTGACGATCTTGTCCGGCAGGTACGCGAGGTTGGCGAGGCGATCCGACGGGATCGGCGTCGCGGTGCCGTCCTCGACGTCGACCTCGATCTCGTCGGCGACGGGCGTGGCGGGACGCGCCGTGGCGGGGTCGTAGTTCGGGTCGGAGACCTTGATGAGCACCTCGAGGAAGGTCTCGTCGGAGCGCATCCAGTCGGGATCTGCCGAGATGTGGTCGAGGGCCAGCAGGGCGACGCGCCCGACGACCTGGGCGAGGTCGGCGCCGGTCGCCGGCGTCAGGCCCTCCCGCTCGAGGGCGTCGGCGTTGATCTGGCGGCCCACGTTCGCGAGAAGCTCGATGAGCGCGATGTTCTCGGGTGCCGAGCAGGTGAAGTCGCCCTCGGAGCAGAACGACGCGACCCGACCCGCGAGCTTGCCGAAGTCCCCGCTGGTGTTCGGGAGTACACCGCGGCCGGGGGAGACACCGTTGCCGGGCTCGTACGGACGGTCGAAACCGTCGGGGTTGTTCGGGTTCTGGGCGCCCGGGAAGAAGCCTTCGCCTTCGCGGCGGCCGGCGTCGGAGAGGATCACGACACCGCGGACGGACTCGGGATCGACCAGGGGCCAGGTCTCGTCGTCACCGGCCTCCTGGGCGCCGATCTGCATGGCCGCGCGGCGGGCGACGTCGGCGCCCTGGCTGTAGCCGACGATGGCGAACTGCGTGTCGGGGCAGGACTTCTTGATGGCCTGCATCACTGCGATGGTGTTCGCGGCACCGGTGTTCACCGCGGCCTCGTAGCTGGCCAGGTCCGCGGGGTACTCGATGTAGATCGCGGCGTACCGGTCGCCGTAGCCCTCCAGCGGTGCATTGATCACCGGGTCGACCCAGTGGCTCGAATAGGCGCCCTGCTGCGCGGCGGGCAGCACGTTGCCCTTCTCGTCGACGAGCATCTTCGACTGGTCGCGGGGGATGTCGTTGCGGCCGCCGATCCCGAGACTGACGAGATCGTGGCACTCGGCGGTCGACGCCATGCCGGCCAGCGCGGGATCGGCGACGGTGGGAGATTTCTGCTGTGGCAGGAGGATTGCGGCGGCGGCCGCCACTCCCAGCGCGGTCGGAGCGAGAACTCCGGCGAGGATACGTCGCGACGTCGACATTCGAAGTGCCATGAAAGTGATACCAATCCGTTTCTCGGCGTGCGAGCCGTGTGCTGCAGGCGTGCCGGCGGGTCACCACGAGTGTCGTCCGGGCGGGTGACGGCGTTACACCGTCACCGTTTCGCAGCCTTCGTTCCCGGACCTGTCCGGCCTGTCCGTTCGGGCGGGCCGACCCCGTCGTTCGATCAGGCGCGCACGGGCCCGAAGGTGGATAGGGTCGGAGTCACCGTCAGGAACCGGCCCGTTGCGGCCGGTCGGATCACGAATGGAGACACCATGTCGCAAACCGTCCGCGGAGTCGTCGCTCGGTCGAAGGGAGCGCCCGTCGAGGTCGTTCCGATCGTGATCCCCGATCCCGGTCCGGGCGAGGTCGTCGTCGCGATCGCCGCGTGCGGTGTGTGCCACACCGACCTGCACTACCGCGAGGGCGGCATCAACGACGAGTTCCCCTTCCTGCTCGGCCACGAGGCCGCCGGTGTCGTCGAATCCGTCGGCGAGGGTGTCGATTCCGTCGCCGTCGGTGACTTCGTCGTGCTGAACTGGCGCGCGGTGTGCGGCCAGTGCCGCGCCTGCAAGCGCGGTCAGCCGCAGTACTGCTTCTCGACCTTCAACGCCACCCAGAAGATGACCCTAGAGGACGGCACCGAGCTCACCCCGGCCCTGGGCATCGGCGCGTTCGCCGACAAGACCCTCGTGCACGCCGGACAGTGCACCAAGGTCGACCCGAGCGCCGACCCGGCCGTCGTCGGCCTGCTCGGCTGCGGTGTCATGGCCGGCCTCGGTGCCGCCGTCAACACCGGCGGGGTCACCCGCGGCCAGTCCGTCGCCGTGATCGGCTGCGGCGGTGTCGGCGACGCCGCCATCATGGGCGCCCGCCTGGCCGGTGCCGGCACGATCATCGCCGTCGACCGCGACGACAAGAAGCTCGAATGGGCCACCGATCTCGGCGCCACCCACACCATCAACTCCACCTCGGTCGACGCCGTCGAGGCCATCAAGGAACTGACGAACGGCTTCGGAGCCGACGTCGTCATCGACGCCGTGGGCCGCCCGGAGACCTGGAAGCAGGCCTTCTACGCCCGCGACCTGGCCGGCACCGTCGTGCTCGTGGGTGTGCCCACCCCGGACATGACCCTCGAGATGCCGCTGATCGACTTCTTCTCGCACGGCGGCTCGCTCAAGTCCTCCTGGTACGGCGACTGCCTGCCCGAGCGCGACTTCCCGACCTACGTCGACCTGTACCAGCAGGGCCGGTTGCCGCTCGAGAAGTTCGTCACCGAGCGCATCGGCATCGAGGACGTCGAGAAGGCCTTCGAGACCATGCACCGCGGTGAGGTGCTGCGTTCGGTGGTGGTCCTGTGAGCACCTCGCCGATCCGCGTCGACCGGGTCGTCACCTCGGGCACCTTCGCGCTCGACGGCGGCGAATGGGAGGTCGACAACAACATCTGGCTCGTCGGCGACGACTCCGAGGTGGTCATGATCGACGCCGCGCACACCGCGCAGCCGATCATCGACGCGGTCGGTGGACGCAAGGTCGTGGCGATCGTGTGCACCCACGCGCACAACGACCACATCACCGTCGCCCCCGAGCTCGCCGAGAAGCTCGACGCGCCGATCCTGCTCAACCCCGCCGACGACGTGCTGTGGGAGATGACCCATCCGGGTGTCGCGCACGGCTCGCTCGAGGACGGCCAGCGGATCCGTGTCGCCGGCACCGACATCCAGGCGATCGCCACGCCGGGACACTCGCCCGGCTCGACCTGCCTGTACCTGCCGGAGGCGGGGGAGCTGTTCACCGGCGACACCCTGTTCTCCGGTGGACCGGGCGCCACGGGCCGCTCGTTCTCGGACTTCCCGACCATCATCGGGTCGATCCGCGACAAGCTGTTCGCTCTCCCGGCCGAGACCCTCGTGCACACCGGGCACGGTGACGGCACCACCATCGGCACCGAGTCACCGCACCTCGAGGAGTGGATCAAGCGCGGCAGCTGACGCCGCACCGATGCGTCTCCCGGGCTGCTCCGGCGGCCCGGGAGACGCATCCCCGTATGATGCCCGTCGTGGAAGAGAAGCTGCCTCCCTGCCCCGAGTGTTCCAGCACGTACACCTACGAGCTGGGCTCGCTGCTCGTGTGCCCCGAGTGTGCCTACGAATGGGAGCCGGCGGCAGCGGCTGCCGACGAGACCGACGGCGTGATCCGCGATGCGGTCGGCAACGTCCTGTCCGACGGCGACACTGTCACCGTCGTCAAGACACTCAAGGTCAAGGGCAGCGCCACCGGCATCAAGGCGGGTACCAAGGTCCGCAACATCCGGCTCGTCGACGGCGTCGACGGACACGACATCGACTGCAAGATCGACGGGTTCGGGCCCATGCAACTCAAGTCGAGCGTCGTCCGGAAGGCCTGAGGAGGGCTGCAGCGGTCATGGCGAAGACGAGGATCCCCGTCATCGTGGTCGCCGGATTCCTCGGCTCGGGGAAGACGACCCTGCTCAACCATCTCCTGCGCAACACCCGCGGCGCCCGGATCGGCGTGATCGTCAACGACTTCGGGTCGGTGAACATCGACGCGATGATGGTCGCCGGGCAGGTCGACTCGATGATGTCGCTGAGCAACGGCTGCCTGTGCTGCGCCGTCGACGTCAGCGACATGGACGCGATGCTCGACAAACTCGCCCACCGCTCCTCGGATCTCGACGTGATCGTCGTCGAGGCCAGCGGACTGGCCGAACCCCGCAACATGATCCGGCTCGTCGTCGGATCGGAGAACGAGTTCGTCACCTACGGCGGCCTCGTGCTCGTCGTCGACGCGGTCGAGTTCGACGCGACCTGCGAGCGGCATCCCGAACTCGAACAACACGTCGCGCTCGCGGATCTGGTGCTGCTCAACAAGGTCGACCGGATCGACAGTGATACCCACGACGAGCTGCTGAGCCGGCTGTGCCGGCTCAACTCCCGCGCCGCGGTGGTTTCGACCGAACACGCCCGCATCGACCCGGCGTTGCTGTTCGACATCCCGGAGCGGCCGGGACCGCAACCCGGTGAACAGCTCACCCTCGACCAGTTGCTCTACGAGCACGACGAGGACGACCACACCCATCTGCACGACGGATACGACGCGATCACCTTCGAGACGACCGACGCACTGCACCCCCGGGCGCTGGTCGACTTCCTCGAGAACCAGCCTCCGGGGGTGTTCCGCATCAAGGGATACGTGCGGGTCGCGGCGGGCCTACGGACGAGCACCTATCTGGTACACACCGTCGGCGATCACATCCGGTTCGACCCGGCGGGCCGGGCCGACGCGGCGTCCGACGGCACCCGGCTCGTGGTGATCGGCGCCGATCTCGACACCGACGACGTGCGCGACCGGCTGGGCCGGTGTGTGGCGACCGAACCGGTGTCCGGCGACGCGATGTACGCCATCCACCGGTTCACGCCGCGCTGACGGGCCGTCAGCGCGCGGCGGACGTCCGGCCCTGCGACCGGCGGTGCCCTCCTGCGGCTGCACCACTGCGTCCACCTGCGGCTGCACCGCTGCGTCCACCCGTGGTTGCACCACTGCGTCCACCTGCTGCTGCCGAACGCTGACCCGAACCGCCCCGGCGACCGGATCCGTTGCCGCGACGTTCACCACTACCCTGGCGCGGTGCGCCACTCGTACCCTGGCGCGGTGCGCCACCGGAGCGGCGGCGTCCGCCGTCGCGCTGCGGGCGGGAGGACGCGTTCGAGGTGGTCTGCTTCGGGGTCGGCGTCACGAGCGGCGCGATCTCGCCGACGAGATTCAGCACGTGCTCCGAGTCGGCCGTCACCTTCATCGGGGTGACGTCGATGGCGGCCTTGCGCATGATCGTCGCGAGATCCTTGCGCTGGTCCGGGAGAACGATGGTGACGACGTCACCGGCGCTGCCGGCGCGGGCCGTACGACCCGAACGGTGCAGGTACGCCTTGTGTTCCGCGGGCGGATCGACGTGCACGACGAGTTCGACGTCGTCGACGTGCACACCGCGGGCCGCGACGTCGGTCGCGACGAGCACCCGCGCCTCACCGGAGGAGAAGGCCGCGAGGTTCCGGTCGCGGGCGTTCTGCGACAGGTTGCCGTGCAGATCCACCGCGGGGATCCCGGACTCGGTGAGCTGCTTGGCGAGCTTGCGGGCCTGATGCTTGGTGCGCATGAACAGGATCCGGCGGCCGGTACCCGAGGCGAGCGTGCGCACCAGTTCCTTCTTGGCCTCCACACCGGGCACGTCGAAGACGTGGTGGGTCATCGCGGCCACCGGCGAGTGCGCCTCGTCCACCGAGTGCAGCACCGGGTCGTTCAGGAAGCGCGTGACGAGCTTGTCCACACCGCGATCGAGTGTGGCCGAGAACAGAAGGCGCTGACCGTCTTTCGGGGTGGCGGCGAGGATTCGGGTGACGCCGGGCAGGAAGCCGAGATCGGCCATGTGGTCGGCCTCGTCGAGCACGGTGATCTCGATGTCGTCGAGGCTCACGAACTTCTGCCGCATGAGGTCCTCGAGCCGGCCGGGGCAGGCGATGACGATGTCGACACCGCGACGCAGCGCCTCGACCTGACGGTTCTGCGAGACACCACCGAAGATCGTCGTCACCCGCAGGCCGGAGGCGTGCGCCAACGGCTCGACGGTCGCGGCGATCTGGGTCGCGAGTTCACGGGTGGGGGCCAGGACGAGTCCGCGCGGACGGCCCGCGGCCCGGGTGGCGGCACCGCGGAGCCGCGCGGTCAGCGGGATCGAGAACGCCAGCGTCTTACCGCTGCCGGTCCGCCCCCGGCCGAGCACGTCGCGGCCTGCGAGGGTGTCGGGGAGGGTGTCGACCTGGATGGGGAAGGGGCTGGTGATGCCTGCGTCGCCCAGTGCGGCGACGAGCGGGCGGGGTACCCCGAGGTCGGAGAAGGATGTGGTCATGGAACAGCGCTGCCTTTCGATGCGGCGTGTGTGCACTCGACGGGAAGGGTCCCGATGGTGCTGTGCGATCGCCGCAAGGAAGGCCGGTGCACGAATGCGTGCGGGCCGGGCACGATCCCGGGCCGCCGGTATCCCACGACGGTGGGTGTCGTCGTGACACCCGAACCATGTCACCCTACCCCACAGTGCAGGTGCGGCCCGTGGTGAGCGCTACAGACCCACCCATTCGGAGGTGCCCGTGGTGAAGTGCTGACGCTTCCAGATCGGGACCTCGGCCTTGATGCGTTCCACCAGTTCGGCGCAGGTCGCGAAGGCCTCCGCGCGGTGCGGCGCGGCGACCGCGGCGACGAGCGCGAGATCACCGATGGTGAGATCGCCCACTCGATGCACTGCCGCGACCGGCAGCCCCGATTTCCGGGCCACCTCCTCGCAGCAGCGGCGCAGGAACGCCTCGGCATCGGGATGCGCCTGGTACTGCAGCGCTGTCACCGACTGCCCGCCGTCGTGGTTGCGCACCACGCCGGTGAAGACCACCACCGCGCCGTGCTCGTCACCGGCCACCGCCGCATCGACCACTGCGGGATCGAGCGGCTCCGACGAGATCCGGGCCAGGATTTCACTCATGTGCGCCGCCTCCCGCGACTTGGGCCAGCAGATGGTCGAGGATCGGGTCCAGCGCCGCCAGACCGTCCTTCACGCCGCCGGGCGAACCCGGCAGGTTCACGACGACGGTACGCCCCACCAGCCCGGCGACGCCCCGCGAGAGCACCGCGTGCGGGGTGACGTCGAGACCCCGCCGCCGGATCGAGTCGGCGACCCCCGGCAGTTCACGGTCGAGCAGCGCGAGGGTGGCCTCGGGGGTGGCGTCGGTGGGGGAGGCGCCGGTGCCGCCGGTGGTGACCACGAGCGCCGGCTTCGGGCGCACCGCCTCGGAGAGCCCGGCGGCGATGTCGGCGTCGGCGTACACCAGCGGACCGCGCACGGTGAATCCCCGCTCCTCGAGCCAGCTCCGGATGAGCGGGCCGGTGCGATCCTCGCGGGTCCCGGCCGCGACCCCGGTGGACGCGACCAGCACCGTCGCGGAACGGCCTGCGGCGTCGTCGGATCCGGTGGCGGTCTCCGGTGCGGCGTCCTCGCGCGACCAGCGGCCCCGCTTGCCGCCCTCCTTCGACACCAGCCGCACCCCGTTCAGCACGGCCGCGGGATCGACCGCCTTGACCATGTCGTGCAGGGTCAGCCCCGCCACCGCGACCGCGGTGAGGGCCTCCATCTCGACGCCGGTGGGCCCCTTGGTCTTCGCGCTGGCCTCGATGGTGATCGAGGTGTCGGTGAAGCCGAAGTTCACCTTCACCGACGACAGCGCCAGCTGATGACACAGCGGGATCAGTTCCCAGGTGCGCTTGGCCGCGGCGATCCCCGCGATCCGGGCGGTGGCGAGCACGTCGGCCTTGGGCATGTCGTCCGCCCGGACCAGCGCCACCACCTCGGGGGTGGTGACGAGTTCGCCTGCCGCGACGGCGATCCGGGTGGTGTCCGCCTTGGCGGAGACGTCGACCATCCGGGCCCGGCCCTGGTCGTCGAGATGGCTGAGATCGCTCACAGGGTCACAACTTTCACGAGTTCTCCGGCTTCGAGGGAGGTGGTGTCGGCGGGGATGTCGAGAAGGACGTCGGCGGCGGCGAGCCCGGCCACGAGATGCGAGCCGTGCCCGTGGAAGGGGGTGACCCCGTTCTCGTCGAGGCGCCCCCGCAGGAACTGGCGTTTGCCGGCCACGGAGGTCACGCCGGTGGTGAGCGGCACGGTCTTCCGGGTCACGGGCGGCAGACCCGCCGCCTCCCGCAGCGACGGACGTGCGAAGACCTCGAACGACACCAGGGCGCTGACGGGATTGCCGGGGAAGGTCAGGATCGGCACGCCGCCGTACACGGCGGTGCCCTGCGGGCCGCCCGGCTGCATCGCCACCGACACGAACTCGCCCCCGAGCGGCTGCAGGGTGTCCTTGACGACCTCGAAGTCGCCCTGGGACACCCCACCGGAGGTGAACACGACGTCGGCGACCTCCACCGCGTGCCCGAGCATCGTGACGAACTCGTCGGGATCGTCGTGGCAGTGGTCGATGACGACGATGTCGGCGCCGTTCGCCTGGGCGCTCGCCGCCAGGGCGGGACCGTTCGAGTTGAAGATCTTGCCCGGCGCCAGTGCGTCGCCGGCCGGGACGAGCTCGCTGCCGGTGGAGATGACCGCCACCCGCGGCCGCGCCCGTACCGGCACGGAGATCGCCCCCACCGCAGCGAGCGCGGCGATGTGCCGGGCCCCGAGCACGGTGCCCGCCGGCACCAGCATGTCCCCGGCGCGCACATCGCTGCCGGCCTCGCGCACGTACGTCCCGGCGAAGACCCCCTGCTCGACGGTCACCCGGCCCGGCCCGGCCTCGCGGGTGTGCTCGACGGGCACCACCGCGTCGGCTCCCTCCGGGATCGGCGCGCCCGTCATGATCTTCAGGACGTGGCCGGGTTCGAGGCGCGTCTCCCCGTCCCCGGCGGCCACCACCCCCTGGACGGGGAGCGTCACCGGCGCGTCGGCGATCTCGGTGGCGCGCACGGCGTAGCCGTCCATCTGGGAGTTCCGGAAGGACGGCAGGTCGAGGGGGGAGACGACGGTCTCCGCGAGGGTGCGGTGCAGGGCATGTGACAACGACACCTGTGCCGTCGACCCCGCACGCAGCGTGTGCAGCAGCGACGCCACGTGCCGTTCGTGCTCCTCAACGGACCGCCTGGCGCTCGTCATGCCGTCATCCTAGGGTGTCGTGACGCCCGACACTTCGTCGCGCCGCGACCCCGACACTTCGTCGCGCCGCGACCCCGACACTTCATCGCGCCGCGACCCCGCGAGACGAACAGGTGTGCGGATGTGGTGTCGCATGTACCGGGAAATGGGCATACTGGGTCCATGGGAGCGGAGGTCGGATGACGGCGGTACACATGGGCATGCCGATCGTGCGCGATCACGGCGACGACGTGTCCGATCGGCCCGACGTGCCCGACCTGCTCGACCGCTTCGGTCGCATCGCCCGCGACCTGCGGGTCTCGCTCACGGAGAAGTGTTCGCTGCGCTGCACGTACTGCATGCCGGCCGAGGGCCTGCCTGAGATCCCGCGCGACCGGCTGCTCACCGCCGAGGAGGTGGTGCGGCTCGTGCGGATCGCGACGGGCCTGCTGGGGGTGCACGAGGTGCGCTTCACCGGCGGCGAGCCGCTCATGCGCCGCGATCTCGAACGGATCGTCGCCGGATGCGCCCGGCAGGCGCCCGGGGTTCCGCTGGCACTGACGACGAACGCGATCGGCCTGCGCCACCGCGCGCGGGCGCTGGCCGACGCCGGGCTCACCCGGGTGAACGTTTCCCTCGACACCATCGACCGCGAGCACTTCGCGCGGCTGACCCGCCGGGACCGCCTCGACTCCGTGCTCGAGGGCATCCGCGCCGCCAGGGCCGCCGGGTTCGCTCGGGTGAAGATCAACGCGGTGCTCATGCCCGAGACCCTCGCCGGGGCCGCGGATCTGCTCGCCTGGTGCCTGGACGAGGGCGTCGAACTGCGGTTCATCGAGCAGATGCCCCTCGACGCGGACCACAACTGGGCGCGCGCGCAGATGGTGCCCGCCGAGCAGCTGCTCGACGTGCTCGGGCAGCGGTTCACCCTCACGGAGACCGCCCGCGAGGATCCGTCCGCGCCGGCCGAACGCTGGCTCGTCGACGGCGGGCCAGCGACCGTCGGGATCATCGCGTCGGTGACCCGCTCGTTCTGCGGCGACTGCGACCGCACTCGCCTGACGGCGGAGGGCACGGTCCGGTCCTGCCTGTTCAGCGATCGGGAGACCGACCTGCGCGCGGCGCTGCGCGGTGGGGCGAGCGACGAGGAGATCGCCGCGCTGTGGCGCGGCGCGATGTGGAACAAGTGGGCCGGACACGGCATGGACGCGGCGGATTTCGCGCCGCCGCAACGCAGTATGGGAGCGATCGGTGGCTGATGTGACGACCGGGGTCGAGGTGCGGTTCTTCGCGGCGGCGGTCGACGCGGCCGGGGGCCGGGAGAAGGACACCGTCGAGCTTCCGGCGGGTGCGGACCTGGGGGCACTGCGCGCGGCGCTGGTCGACCGCTACGGGCCGGACATGGACCGGGTGCTGACGGTCGCGGCGTTCCTGCTCGACCCGGGCGAGGGCGGAACTGGGGAGCTCACCCGGGATCTCGGCCGGCCGGCCGGATCCCGGGTGGACGTGCTCCCGCCGTTCGCCGGAGGTTAGGCGGTCAGCGCCACCAGGTGTCGAACGGGGCAACGGGCATGGCCCGCTTGTGCCGGGTGTCGAGGAATTTCTGCTCGAGCCGCGCGGCGAGATCGTCGGAGACGTCCTTGCCCTCGAGATAATCGTCGATCTCGCTGTAGGTCATGCCCAGCGCCTCCTCGTCGGGAAGCGCGGGCCGGTCGTCCTCGAGATCGGCCGTGGGCACCTTGATCCACGTGCTCTCCGGGGCACCGAGCTCGCGCAGCAGCGCCGCGCCCTGGCGCTTGGTCAGACCCGCCAGCGGGGTGATGTCGACACCGCCGTCGCCGTACTTGGTGTAGAAGCCGGTGACGGCCTCGGCGGCGTGGTCGGTGCCCACCACGAGATAGCCGAGCTCACCGGCCACCGCGTACTGGAGCATCATGCGCTCGCGCGCCTTGATGTTGCCGCGCACGAAGTCGCGCAGTTTCGTCTCGTGCCCGTACAGCGCGACGGCCGCCTCGGTGCCGGTGGCGTCGGCGCCGGGCTTGACGTCCATGCGCAGGGTGCGGTCGGCCCGGATGAAGTCGAGCGCGATCTTCGCGTCGTGCTCGTCGGCCTGCGTGCCGTAGGGCAGCCGAACGGCGACGAACTCCGCGGTGTGTCCCTCGGCCCGTAGTTTCTCCGCGGCCAGCTGGGTGAGCCTGCCGGCGAGGGTACTGTCCTGACCGCCGCTGATGCCGAGCACGAATCCCTTCGCGGGAGTGCTGCGCAGATAGTCGGCGAGAAACTGCACCCGCGAGTCGATCTCGGCGCGGGGGTCGATGGAGGGCTTGACTCCGAGTTCTTCGATGATCCGATCGCGAAGGTTGCTCATTCGTCGACCCTAGCGTGAGCGTGTTACTGCCGCGCTACATCGGGGAGTGCCGGACGGGCACACTCGCGAGGTGAGCAACACTCGGGACGTGAGCAACGCAGACGTCTTCCGCAAACACGATCCGCACGCCCACCCGGACTTCTTCCGCGCCGAGGCCGCCGGTCTGGCGTGGCTCGCGGAGGCCGGGATGCCGGTGGCCCGGGTGCGATCGGTGGGCGAGCACCACATCGAACTCGACCGCGTCCCCGACACCCGGGCGACCGCCCCGGCGGCCCGTGCCTTCGGTGCCGCCCTGGCCCGGATGCACGACGCGGGCGCCGCCGGATTCGGCGCTGCTCCCGACGGTTACGACGGGCAGTTGTTCATCGGCCGCCGCCCGATGAGCCGCACCGTGCACGAGAGCTGGGGAGCGTTCTACATCGCCGAACGGGTCCTGCCCTTCCTGCGCATTGCGGTCGACGCCGGGAGCGTCACCGCCGGTCAGCGGGCCGACATCGAGCGGGCCTGCGAACTCGTCACCGGGGGAGCCTTCGACGACGACGAACCCCCGGCGCGGCTGCACGGCGACCTGTGGAACGGGAACGTGCTGTGGTCACCCGGCGGTGTCGTGCTCATCGACCCCGCCGCGCACGGCGGGCACCGGGAGACCGACCTCGCGATGCTCGCCCTCTTCGGGTGCCCGCACCTCGCCGAGATCGTCGCGGGCTACGAATCGGTGCATCCGCTGCGTACCGGATGGCAGGACCGGGTGCCGCTGCACCAGCTGCATCCGCTCGCGGTGCACGCCGCGGGATACGGTGCCGGATACGGACGGGAGCTGCACCGGGCAGCACTCGTGACACTCGAACTCGGAGGCAACACGTGAACGGGATCCTCGTCGTATCGGCCACCCGCGCCGAAGCGGCCCATGTGCCGGACCGCTACGAGACGGTGATCACCGGGATCGGGAAGGTCGACGCGGCGGTCGCCGTCACCGCCGCTCTGGCGGCGTATCCGGCCGGCGCGCGGCCGCTCGTCGTCAACATCGGCACCGCAGGTGCGCTGCACGACCACCACGCCGGCCTCTATCTGCCGTCGACCGCCCTCAACCACGACATCAGCAGCGACGTGCTGAAGAGCCTCGGCCATCCCGTCGAGGACGTCCTCGACATCGAGGACGGCGACGGCAGCGTCCTCGCGACCGGCGACGCGTTCGTCTCCGACGCCGAGGTGCGCGACGCCCTCGCTGCCCGCGCCGACCTGGTCGACATGGAGGGCTTCGCGGTGGCCTACGCCGCGCGCCGGATGGGTGCCCGGTGCCGGCTGGTCAAGCACGTCAGCGACCACGCCGACGAGTCGGCGCTGGACTGGCCCGCCCTGGTCGACCACAGTGCGCGGGAACTCGCGGCCTGGCTCGTCGAACGGTACTGACGTCGAGGATCCGGTTCAGCGGCCGGCGGCGCGGTCGGTGAGGGTGACCGTCACGAAGCTCGTGGTCAGCGTCAGGACGTCTCCGTCCGACGACCACCGGGGCGAGGCGGAGAACAGTTCGCGCAACCACGCGTCGGCGCCCTCCCGGGGCGGTGGGCAGGCCATCCGCGTGGACGCGAGCACCCCGGTGCGCACGACCCCACCGGACAGCTCCGCCGTGCCGGTGAAGCGGTTGCAGCCGGCCGACGCGGCCAGTCGCTCGCGGGCCGGGAAGGAGAGTTCCAGCGGCCCGCCGCCGGGGATCGCCCGGCCCTCGACCGAGGTGGACACGTAGCGCCGGCCCACCAGATCGGACGGCGAGTTCCCGGGGCCCGAGAGGCTGCACGCGCACATCGACGAACCGACGGCGACGGCGATCGCCATGCGGACTGCTCCGGCCATGCGCCCACCGTACCGACCGGGCGGTGCCGGCTCTCGGCGGGCGCAGGTTCTCAGCGGGCGGTGAACTCCAGGCCCTCGGTGCCGTTCGGTCCGGTGAGCGTCATCGACGATCCGTCGATCGTGTAGGTGGTCTCGCCGGTGAGCACGCTCAGGACGTGCGCTTCGATCTCGAGCCGGTCGGGATCGGTGCAGGGGCCGCCGTCGAGGGTGAGCGGCTCGAACATCACGACGTCGTCGCCGACCTCCGCGGACCCGGTGAAGTCGGTGCACCCGGTGGTGCCGCTGACGGTGCCGTCCTCGGCCAGGCGCAGAGTGGGCGCGGCGTTCTCGAGCGACACCGACCGCACGACGGCGTCGGTGGTGCGCAGGGAGGTCACCACCCAGTCGGTGCCGGTGATCGGGCGGTCCGGGTCGAGGACCTTCTCGTCCTCGAGCGCGACCGTCACGTCGTCGTGGGTGAGGGTGAAGGTGTTCCCGTCGAGCGACCACCGGGGTTCGGCGTCGAACAGACCGGTCAGCCAGGCGTCGGCGCCTTCGCGTGCCGGTTCGCAGGCCATGAGGGTGCTCGCCAGCTCGGGGGCCTTCAGCTTCCCGTCGGTGAGTTCGACGCCGCCGACGAAGCGGTTGCATCCGGCGGTCGCGGAGATCCGTCCGCTCTCCGGGAACTCGACCACCAGGGGACCGTCGCCGGGGATCTGCGTGCCGGTCACGCTCGTCGATACGAAGGTGCGCCCGGTGAGGTCGTCGGCCGAACCGCTGTCGGCGGTGCCCGAATCGCTGCTGCACGCGGAGGCCACGACCGCCAGCGACGCCAGTGCGAGAACCCGGAATGTACGAATCATGTGGTTACGGTACGACGCCGCCCGCGGATTCCGCGGTACCTCGGCCGGTCACGACCCGATGTGCCAGCTCCGCCCAGTTGTCGGCGAGTCGGTGCAGCGGATGGCCGAGTTCATGCCACTGGTACAGCACGAGCGTCGCGTCGAGGGAGGCCATGAGCGACGCCGCGAGCAGGCGGGTGTCGCCGGTGACCCCGGCGGCGCGCAGCAGGGTGTCGACGTGGGCGAGGGACACCAGATAGGCGGGCGCGGCATAGCGGGAGTCGGAGGCCGACTCGGCGGCGCGGAGCAGTTCGCCCTGCACCTCGACGAGTCCGATGCGGGCGCGGCCGAACGCCACGAGTCGCTCGAGCGGTTCACCGCCCGGGCCGAGCGGCGGCGGCCCGAAGAGGAATCCCTCCTGGAGTTCGCGTTCGCTGTGGTCGAGCAGGGCGCGGATCAGGCCGGCCCGGGAGCCGAACCGGCGGAAGACGGTGCCCTTGCCGACCCCGGCGCGGGCGGCGACCTCGTCCATCGTCACCGCGTCCACCCCGCGTTCGGCCACGAGGAGCGCGGCGGCGCGGAGGAGCCGGGTGCGGTTGCGGGCGGCGTCACCGCGCTCGACGGTGTGCTCGTCCACGAGGGGGAGTGCGCGCTCGTCCGCCGACGGCCGGGACGGCCGGCCGGCCGTCGAGGTCGGAGGGCGGGTGTTCACAAGGTCACACTGTAGCCGCTCGGGAATGAAAGTGGACCGCGGTCCGTTTATCATTGCGTCGTCAATCACTTCGAACCGAGGATGTTCCCATGACCCGAGTTCTCGCCCTTGTCGGAAGCCTGCGCGATGGTTCCGTCTCCCGTCAGCTCGCCGAGACCGCCGCAGCCGTCGCTGCGGAGGGCGTCGAGGTGACCCTCTTCGAGGGACTCGCCGAGGTTCCCTTCTACAACGAGGACATCGACGGCGAGGGCACCCCGGCCACCGCCGCCGCGCTTCGTGAGGCCGCCACCACCGCCGACGCGGTGCTGCTGGTCACCCCCGAGTACAACGGCACCGTCTCCGCGGTGCTCAAGAACGCCCTCGACTGGCTGTCCCGTCCCTACGGCTCCGGCGCGCTGAAGGGCAAGGCCGTCGCCGTCGTCAGCCAGTCGCCGAGCCGGAACGCCGCCAAGTGGGCCCTCGAGGACGTCGTCAAGGTCGCGGGCATCGCGGGCGCCGAGGTCGTCGAGGGCGGCACGCTGTCCGTCGGCGAGACCTTCGGCAAGTTCGCCGGTGCGCACGCCAAGGAGCACGCCGAGACCGCTCAGCAGATCGCGGGTGTCGTCGAAGCCCTCGCCGCCGCCACCAAGGTGCTGGCCGACGCCTGAGTCGTGTGACCGCCTTTCACGGAGCCGGGGACCCGACGGGTCTCCGGCTCCGTCCGTTCTGCGGAAGGTGACCACCCCGCGATTGGATCGCCGCCGCGGCGGGAATGCCCCGAGCACAGCCCAGCCGTTCGGAGGTCCACCCATGCCAGCCGAGAACGCCTCACCCCGGGAGCACGAACGCGCCGTCGGCCTGCGCGTCGACGGCACCGATCACCGCGTGACCGTCGACGTCCGCACCACCCTGCTCGACGCCCTGCGCGATCGGCTGGGGGTGACCTCCCCGAAGAAGGGCTGCGATCTCGGCCAGTGCGGTGCCTGCACCGTCCTGCTGGACGGCCGCCGCAGCCTGTCCTGCCTGGCGCTGGCCGTCGCGCACGACGGCGCCGAGATCGTCACCGCCCGGGGGCTCGCCGAGTCGGGACCGCACCCGCTGCAGACACGGTTCGTCGAGGACGACGCCTTCCAGTGCGGCTACTGCACACCCGGCCAGATCTGTTCCGCCGTCGGCATGCTCGACGAGTTCGCTCGCGGCGACCCCAGTTACGTCACCGCCGATCTCGACGAGCCGGGCGACCTCGACGACGTCGAGATCCGGGAACGCATGAGCGGCAACCTGTGCCGCTGCGTCGCCTATCCCAACATCGTCACCGCCATCCGCGCGGTCGCCGCGGAGGACGAGCGATGAGGGCCCTGCGCTACGAACGACCCGCCGACCCGCAGGCGGCCGTCGCTCTCGTCCACGACACCGCGGGAGCCGTCTTCCTCGCCGGCGGCACCAATCTCGTCGACCACCTGAAGATCGGGGTGGCGGATCCGGATGTCCTCGTCGACATCTCCCACCTCCCGCTCGACACGGTCGAGGAGACCACCGAGGGCGGACTCGTCGTCGGCGCCAACGTCCGCAACAGCGACCTCGCCGCCCACCCGCTCGTGCGCCGCCGCTATCCCATGCTCGCCCGCGCCCTGCTGTCCGGCGCCTCACCGCAACTGCGCAACGCCGCCACCACCGGCGGCAACCTCCTCCAACGGACCCGCTGCCCGTACTTCCGCGACACGAGCACCCCCTGCAACAAACGCGAACCCGGCAGCGGTTGTTCGGCTCTCGGCGGTTACACCCGCTATCACGCGATCCTCGGAGCCTCCGACCACTGCGTGGCCACGCACCCCTCCGACATGGCCGTGGCGATGCTCGCCCTCGACGCCGAGGTCCTCGTGCTCGGCCCCGACGGTGAGCGGGCGATCGCCGTCGAGGACTTCCACCGGCTGCCCGGAGACGAACCCGACCGCGACACCGTGCTCGCCCGGGACGACCTGGTGATCGGGGTCCGTATCCCCCCGCCGCGCACCGCACTGTCGACCTACCGCAAGGTGCGCGACCGCGCTTCCTACGCCTTCGCGCTCGTCTCGGTGGCCGCCGAGACGACGATCGCCGACGGCACCGTCACGGACTGCCGGCTCGCGTTCGGGGGAGTGGCCCACCGGCCCTGGCGCGCCCACCGCGCGGAGGCCGTGCTGCTCGGCCGCCCACCCGGCGACGACGTCTTCGCCGAGGCGGCCGACGCGGAACTCGCCGAGGCCCGACCGCTGGACGGCAACGCCTACAAGATCCCGCTGCTGCGCCGTACCGTCGTCGCGGTGCTGCGGGAACTCCACGAGCGAGCCGAACGAGGAGGGACGGCATGAGCCCCGAGCAGATCAGGGCGGGCGGACGATCCACGGCACGCATCGACGGCCCGCGCAAGGTCGCCGGTACCGCCCCCTACGCGTACGAGCACCCCGTTCCCGATCCCGTGCATCTCGTGCCGCTGACCTCCACGATCGCGCGCGGGAGCATCGACCGGATCGACACCACCGCCGCCGAGGACATGCCCGGCGTGCTGGCGGTGCTCACCCCGTGGAACGCCCCGCGACTGACCGGCGAGGCCGAGGGGGAGTACGTCGTCCTGCAGAACCCCGAGGTGCGCTATCGCGGCCAGATCGTCGCGGCCGTCGTCGCCGAGACCTCCGAGATCGCCCGGGAGGCATGCGATCTCCTCGACCTCGAGTACACCCCGGCCGACCACGACGTCGTCTTCCACGCCGACCACCCCGGCGCCTACACACCGGAGACCGTCAACGGCGGCTTCGACCCCGACACACAGCGCGGCGACGTCGATGCCGCCTTCGCCCACGCGGAGACGGTGATCGACCGGTGGTACTCGACCCCCGAGGAACACAACAATCCCCTCGAACCGCACACCGTCGTCGCGCTGTGGCGGGAGTCCGCACCCGACGGGGAACCGACCCTGACCCTGTACACCTCGACCCAGCACCCGCACGGGGTGGTCGAGGCACTGGCACCCGTACTGGGTCTCGACGCCGCCGCCATGCGGGTGATCTGCCCCTACATCGGGGGTGGATTCGGGTCGAAGGGCGGCCCGCACGCCCACGACGTGCTCGGCGCCCTCGCCGCCCGCGCCTTGCCGGGCCGCGCCGTGAAATTCGCCGTCCCGCGCCACGACATGTTCGGCTACGTCGGCTACCGCGCCCCCACGGCCTCCCACATCCGGCTCGCCGCCGACCACGAGGGCCGGCTCACCGGTCTCGTCCACGAGGCGTTCACCCAGTCGTCGCGGGTCACCGAGTTCGTCGAGCAGGCCGCGGTGCCGCTGCGCAATCTCTACGACGTGCCGAACGTGCGCACCTCCCACCGCGCGATCACCCTCGACGTCCCCGCACCCTTCTGGATGCGGGCACCCGGGGAGGCCCCCGGCATGTTCGCCGGGGAGGTCGCCCTGGACGAACTCGCCGCCGAACTCGGCATCGACCCGATCGACCTGCGGATCCGCAACGAACCCGAGACGGACCCGGAGACCGGGCTGCCCTGGTCCTCTCGGCGCCTCGTCGAATGCCTGCGGCAGGGCGCCGAACGGTTCGGCTGGGACCCCGCCGACCGTGCCCCCGGCACCCGGCTGCGGGGCCGCACCCTCGTCGGGACCGGGGTCGCCGTGGCCACCTACCCTCACATGGTCAGCCCCGGCTCGGAGGCCCACATCCGGCACCTGGGCGAGGGCCGGTTCTCCGTCCGCATCGGCGCCACCGACCTGGGAACCGGTGCCTGGACGGCCCTGACCCTCATCGCCGCCGACGCCCTGCACTGCCGCCCCGAGGACGTCCACCTCGAGATCGGCGACAGTGCCCTGCCCCACGGCACCGTCGCGGGCGGATCGTCGGGCACCTCGTCCTGGGGCACCGCGATCGTCACCGCCGCCGAACAGTTCGGCAAACGCTTCGGCGACACTCCACCCCCCGGCGCCGAACTGTCCGCGACCGCGGCGGAGAACCGCGAACTCGAACACTGCACCGCGCAGTCCTTCGGTGCGCACTTCGCCGAGGTACAAGTCGACGCCGACACCGGGGAGATCACCGTGCCCCGCATGTTCGGGCTGTTCTCCGTCGGGCGGGTCATCAACCCGCGGACCGCGCGGTCGCAGTTCATCGGAGGCATGTCGTTCGGCATCTCGATGGCCCTGTTCGAGGAGAGCATCCGCGACCCGCGGTTCGGGCACGTGATCAACCACGACCTCGCCGAGTACCACGTGCCCACCCACGCCGACATCCGCGAGGTGGAGGCCGACTGGCTCGACGACGAGGACCTCCACGCCACCCCGATGGGGTCGCGGGGCATCGGCGAGATCGGCATCGTCGGCAGTGCCGCCGCCGTCGTGAACGCCGTGTGGCACGCGACCGGGGTGCGGGTGCGGGACCTGCCGGTGCGCCTCGACGACCTTCTGGATGCGCTCCCGGAGCGGTGACGGACGGTCCTCGGTGCGCTCACCGAGAGCGTTCCCGGAAGCGGTCGGTGGGTCGCGTCACACTCTGTTCGAGGTGCCGTCCGGCACTGCGCTCGAGTGCCGTCCGACACTGTGCTCGAGGTCTCGGTGCGCGGGTGCCCGCGCGACACGCCGAGAACCGTCGGAAACGCCGGGAAGGGAAGGTCGCGACCTGGGAATATCACGTCTGTAACTCACAACATCCTGGGTTCTATGTATCCGTCGGCCACAAGGTGTAGTGTCTAGACCGCCGAAAGGGCACAAGAGCCGCCGGTCTCTCGGGGAAGCGGGATCGGACGGGAGTGGGCTTTCGGCGAACGCGCAGCAGTCAGTCTTCAGGCCGCCCACGGCCGTCGGAAAAAGGGGCATTCATGAACATCACCGTCTACACCAAGCCTGCCTGCGTCCAGTGCACCGCCACCTACCGCGCCCTCGACAAGGCCGGCCTCGAATACGACGTCGTCGACATCAGCGAGAACCCGGAGGCCCGCGACTACGTGATGGCCCTGGGCTACCTCCAGGCCCCCGTCGTCGTCGCCGGTGAGGACCACTGGTCGGGCTTCCGCCCCGACCGCATCAAGGCACTCACCGTCGCCGCCTGACCCCCGGGCCACCGGCCGGTGGCCCGTTCGTCGTCGTCTCCGGTGTGGGCGGATCCTGCCCGCCGGTCCGGTCTCCCGAATCGAACGAAGAGTTGGTGACTACCGATGACCTCGCAGGGGCTCACTCCGGCGCCGTCGCTGGTGTACTTCTCGAGCACCTCGGAGAACACCCATCGGTTCGTGCAGAAGCTGGGGATCCCGGCCGTCCGGATCCCGCTGCACGACCGTGAGGGCAGCTTCGAGGTGCACGCACCGTACGTGCTCATCGTGCCGACCTACGGCGGCGGGACCACCGTCACCGGCCGCGACACCCGTTACGTGCCCAAGCAGGTCATCCGGTTCCTCAACAACGAGCACAACCGGAGCCTGATCCGCGGCGTCATCGCGGCGGGCAACACGAACTTCGGCGAGTCGTACTGTTTCGCCGGCGACATCGTCTCGCGGAAGTGCAAGGTGCCGTATCTCTACCGGTTCGAGTTGATGGGGACCGCCGACGACGTCGAGCGGGTCCGCGAGGGTCTCGCCCGGTTCTGGGAATCGGCCCTCCAAAACGCCTGAGACACATCCGTATCCGTATCCGACGCGAGTCGCCGACCGTGACCGCGCGGCCGTTTCCGAACTCCGACAAGTGGGGACAGCACTGTGACCATCACCGATCCCGCTCCTGCCACGAGCACCAAACTCGACGAGAAGCTCGAAGGCCTCGACTACCACGCGCTCAACGCGATGCTGAACCTGTACGGCCCCAACGGCGAGATCCAGTTCGACAAGGACGTGGCCGCCGCCCGCCAGTACTTCCTGCAGCACGTCAACCAGAACACGGTGTTCTTCCACGACCTCGACGAGAAGCTCGACTACCTCGTCGAGGAGAACTACTACGAGCCCGAGGTTCTCGACAAGTACTCGCGCGCGTTCGTCAAGTCGCTGTTCCAGCAGGCGTACGCGAAGAAGTTCCGGTTCCCGACCTTCCTCGGCGCGTTCAAGTACTACACCTCCTACACGCTCAAGACCTTCGACGGGAAGCGCTATCTCGAACGTTTCGAGGACCGCGTGTGCATGGTCGCGCTGACCCTCGCCGACGGCGACGAGACCCTCGCGCGTCAGCTCGTCGACGAGATCATCTCCGGCCGCTTCCAGCCGGCCACCCCCACCTTCCTCAACTCCGGCAAGAAGCAGCGCGGCGAACCCGTCTCCTGCTTCCTGCTGCGCATCGAGGACAACATGGAGTCGATCGGCCGCGCCATCAACTCCGCGCTGCAGCTGTCCAAGCGCGGCGGCGGTGTCGCCTTGCTGCTCAGCAACATTCGTGAGCACGGCGCCCCGATCAAGAAGATCGAGAACCAGTCCTCCGGCGTCATCCCGATCATGAAGCTGCTCGAGGACTCCTTCTCCTACGCCAACCAGCTCGGCGCACGTCAGGGTGCCGGTGCCGTGTACCTGCACGCCCACCACCCCGACATCTACCGCTTCCTCGACACCAAGCGCGAGAACGCCGACGAGAAGATCCGCATCAAGACCCTCTCGCTGGGCATCGTCATCCCCGACATCACCTTCGAGCTGGCGAAGAAGAACGAGGACATGTACCTGTTCTCGCCGTACGACGTCGAACGCGTCTACGGCAAGCCGTTCGCCGATATCGACGTGACCGAGAAGTACTACGAGATGGTCGACGACAAGCGCATCCGCAAGTCGAAGATCAAGGCCCGCGAGTTCTTCCAGACCGTCGCCGAGCTGCAGTTCGAGTCGGGCTACCCGTACATCATGTTCGAGGACACGGTGAACCGGTCCAACCCGATCGCCGGCAAGATCACGCACTCGAACCTGTGCTCGGAGATCCTGCAGGTCTCGACGGCCTCGGAGTTCAACGACGACCTGTCCTACAAGCACATCGGCAAGGACATCTCGTGCAATCTCGGCTCGCTGAACATCGCGAAGACGATGGACTCGCCGGACTTCGCGCAGACCATCGAGACCGCCATCCGCGGTCTGACGGCGGTGTCCGACCAGACGAGCATCACGTCCGTGCCGTCGATCGAGCGGGGCAACAACGAGTCCCACGCCATCGGCCTCGGCCAGATGAACCTGCACGGTTTCCTCGCCCGTGAGCGCATCTTCTACGGGTCCGAGGAAGGCATCGACTTCACGAACATCTACTTCTACACGGTGCTGTTCCATGCGCTGAAGGCGTCGAACAAGATCGCCATCGAGCGCGGCACGTACTTCAAGGGCTTCCCGGAGTCGAAGTACGCCTCGGGCGAATTCTTCGACAAGTACACCGATCAGGTGTGGGAGCCGGCCACCGAGCGGGTCCGTGAACTGTTCGCGAAGTCGAACGTCCACATCCCGACCCAGGACGACTGGCGGGAGCTGAAGGCATCCGTGCAGAAGCACGGCATCTACAACCAGAACCTGCAGGCCGTTCCGCCCACCGGCTCGATCTCGTACATCAACCACTCCACGAGCTCGATCCACCCGGTCGCCTCGAAGATCGAGATCCGCAAGGAGGGCAAGATCGGCCGGGTCTACTACCCGGCGCCCTACATGACGAACGACAACCTGGAGTACTTCCAGGACGCGTACGAGATCGGTTACGAGAAGATCATCGACACCTACGCGGCGGCCACCCAGCACGTCGACCAGGGACTGTCGCTCACCCTGTTCTTCAAGGACACGGCGACCACCCGCGACGTGAACAAGGCGCAGATCTACGCGTGGCGCAAGGGAATCAAGACGCTGTACTACATCCGCCTGCGTCAGATGGCGCTCGAGGGCACCGAGGTGGAGAACTGCGTCTCCTGCATGCTGTGACCTCGCTCCACGACAGTCCTTGCACCAGTACACGATTCAGGTAGGTAACCGATGACCGCAGCAGCCCATTCACCCGCGGACGGCGTACGCGTCAAACTCATCGATCGCGTGTCCGCGATCAACTGGAACCGCGTTCCGGACGAGAAGGACGCCGAGGTGTGGGATCGCCTCACCGGCAACTTCTGGCTCCCGGAGAAGGTTCCGGTGTCCAACGACATCCAGTCGTGGGGCACCCTCACCGAGTACGAGCAGGAGCTCACGATGCGGGTCTTCACCGGCCTGACGCTCCTCGACACCATCCAGGGCACCGTCGGTGCGGTCTCGCTCATCCCCGATGCGGTCACCCCGCATGAGGAAGCCGTGCTGACCAACATCGCGTTCATGGAGTCCGTGCACGCGAAGAGCTACTCGCAGATCTTCTCGACGCTGTGCTCGAGCCGGCAGATCGACGACGCCTTCCGCTGGTCGGAGGAGAACGAGCACCTGCAGCGCAAGGCGCAGATCGTCCTCGACTACTACAAGGGCGACGACCCGCTCAAGCGCAAGGCCGCCTCGACGCTGCTCGAGTCGTTCCTCTTCTACTCGGGCTTCTACCTGCCGATGTACTGGTCGTCGCGTGCGAAGCTCACCAACACCGCCGACGTCATCCGCCTCATCATCCGTGACGAGGCCGTGCACGGCTACTACATCGGCTACAAGTTCCAGCGCGGCCTCGAGCAGATCACGCAGACCGAGCGCGACGAGCTCAAGGACTGGGTCTTCGAGCTGCTGTACGAGCTGTACGACAACGAGACCCACTACACGGCCGATCTCTACGACCAGGCCGGTCTCACCGAGGACGTCAAGAAGTTCCTCCGGTACAACGCCAACAAGGCGCTGATGAACCTCGGCTACGAGGCGCTGTTCCCGAAGGACGAGACCGACGTCAACCCGGCGATCCTGTCGGCGCTGTCGCCGAACGCCGACGAGAACCACGACTTCTTCTCGGGGTCGGGCAGCTCCTACGTGATCGGCAAGGCCGTCATCACGGAAGACGAGGACTGGGACTTCTGATCCGGGTCCACCCGCACGTACCGTCCGGCCGGGCGGCGACCGTTCTCGACGGCGCCGTCCGGCCGGACCCGTCGTGGGGTCAGTCGCGCCGGAACCACGCCTCGGCGCGGCCCTCGAGCGCCTTCTCCAGCCGCAGCCGCGAGGTGTCGGTGAGCGGCTCGGGCAGTGCGCCGGGGGCGAACCAGGCGACCTCGAGGTTCTCGTCGTCGGCCACCCGCGCCCGGCCACCGACGGCGCGCAGCAGGAAACACACGTCGAGATACCGTGCGACGTCCCCGTTGGGATAGGTGATCGGCGCCGTGACGTCGACGCTCGTCAGCCGCACCACCTCGGCGTCGATGCCGGTCTCCTCACCGACCTCGCGCACCGCCGCGACGGCCGGCTCCTCACCGGGTTCGAGGATCCCCGACACCACCGCCCACATGCCGTTGTCGGCGCGGCGGGTCAGCAGTACCCGCCCGTCGTCGTCGACGACGACCGCGCTGACCCCCGGCAGCCACAGGGGAGCTGTTCCGACATGGGAGCGGAGCTGGGCGACGAACTCGGGTATCGGCATGCCCTGTTTCTATATGGCCTTCTGTACGGCCGTGTCGTACGGTCCCGCCCGGACCCCGCTCCGCTCCCCGAGGGAAGAGGTCAGTTGGAGTAGCCGTTGAGGGTCACGGACAGGTCCGTGAGGATCGCGCGCGCCGCCACCGGGCCCGGGGTCGACCAGATCTCGTCGCTCACCGAGAACAACCGGTTGTCGGAGACCGCACCGAGGTCGAGCCACTGATCGGTGTCCATGAACTCGGTGCCCCGCTCGAGACCGTCCTCCCCGGCGAACCGGACGAGGATCACGTCCCCGTCGGCCGCGGCCGGGTCGTCGGTGTCCACGGCCTGCCAGGTGCGGCCGTCCACGACCGCGAACCGCTGGGCCGGCGGGCGGGCCGCACCGACCTCCCCGAGCACCTGACCGGCGAACGACGCCGTCCCCTCCACGGTCGGCCCGTCGGCGGTGAACCGCACCAGTGACGCTTGCGTCTGCCAGGACACGAGATCGCGGCCCAGGCTGCGCGCGGCGTCGGAGTACTCCGCGAGCACCCGCCGTGCCGCCTCTGTGCGTCCCAGGGCGTCGCCCACCCGCAGGAACTGGTCCCGCCAGAAGACGGGATCGGCGCCGACCAGCACGGTGGGGGCGATCCCACCGAGCGACGCATAGGTCTCGGGGTCCACCGCGGAGCCGAGGATCAGATCGGGCTGCGCGTTCCCGACCGCCGCGAGATCCGGCGCACCGGCGGCGCCGATCGACGGCAGTTCGGCGATGCCCGTCCCCAGATAGTCGGGGCGCCCGGTCACCTCCGCGCTCGCCCCCACCACGCGCTCCCACAATCCGAGGGCGCACACCGCATCGAGCGCCGCCGGGTCGAGGACGACGATGCGCTGCGGGTCGGCGGGGACCTCCGACAGACCGGCGGTGTGCAGCACCGCGCGGGTGCCCTCCGCCGGCAGGCCAGGATCGAGAGGGGAGGGGAGTGCGCACGCGGTGGAGGTGTCCCGGTCGATGCCGACCACCGAGGCGCCGGCGATCCGCGTCGTGGTGCGCACGATCGTGGAGGCGTCGTCGTCGGGCGGGGTCGAGCAGGCGGCGAGCGCTGCCGCGGTCACGGCAGCGAGGGTGGAGACGACCACTGCGCGGGACCGATGCACCGGGAACACTTTCAGACCACTCCTGAGGAACGCTGCTCGAACCGACGGCTCAGGCTATCCCGCCACGCCTTTCACACAGCGTGCCGGTCCACACCGAAGGTGTCGGCCAGATCGTCGAGGATGCGATGGGCTCCCTGGATGCTTACCGGCGTCATCCACACGCTGTCGTCCACTTCGACCTTCCGTCCCTGCAGGTTCTGCCACAGCGGATTGGTCACGAACGGCTGTGCCGCCTCCTGCGCCGTGCCGTCGCCGGTGTCGTAGGTGGTGACGAAGATGACATCGGCCTCGGCCTGCGCGATCAGCTCGGGGCTGATCGAGTTCATGATGCTCGACGGATCCTCCGGATCCGGCCCCTGGCTCGCCGGCCGGGCGAGACCGGCGTCCTCGAGGACGATGCCGCTGAACGAGGTGGTGCGGTACAGCCGGGCCGTGGGTTCACCGGCGAACCGCACGATCGAGACGGTGGGATTGCCGGCCTCGGCATTGATGTCGGCGCCGATGGCCGCGGCGCGCTCCTCGTACTCGGTGATCCTCTGCTCGGCGAGGTCCTCCTTGCCGATCGCCCGCGCAGCGAGCCGGATGTTGTCCTTCCAGGTCGGCCCGGTCGATTGGGAGAAGACGGTGGGGGCGATGGCGGACAGTTCCTCGTAGTTCTCCCCGTCCCGCACCTCCGCGGAGAGGATGAGGTCCGGTTCGAGCGCGGCGACCTGCTCGAGGCTGATGTTCGCGGTCTTCCCGACCGACACGGCGTCGGCCGCGTACTCGCGGGAGTCGCCCAGATAGTCGGGGAATCCCTCGGTGCGGTAGTCGACGTGACCGACGAGCGGTGCCTCGAGGAGGAGGACGGCGTCGGCGTAGCTCGTGTCCAGCGCGACGATGCGCGTCGGCTCGGTCTCGATCGTGGTGGTGCCGCGGAAGTGCTCGACGGTGCGCGGGAAGCCCGCCGCCGCCGCGTCGGCGGAGGTGGTGGTGGAGGGGTCTGCGTCGGTGGACGAGCAACCCGCGACGAGGAGCCCCGCGGCGAGGAGGCCGGCCGCGACGCGGCGAGGGCGAGGGGCGAGCAGAGGCATGGTGTCCTTCGGGGTCGGCGGAGAGGTGAGGGAACCCTAACCCAGCTCGTCGTGATGCGGAACGCCTTCGCCTCACCCGACCTTGGTTGTGATGTGTAACACACCTGGTAGGGCGCTCTTCTCGGTGTCCGCAGGTCGCTTCGGGAGCCGAGTACGACAGGGAGTAGGACCCGGGGGGTGGCCGTTTCGGGGAGGGGCTACGATGCGATGAGCGCAAGCCAGAGACCGTTCGCCTCCAGCCCGAGGTCGAGCGCGCATTCAGGAGGATTAGTGACTGCCGTAGCGCCCCAGCCAGTCCCAGAGATAGCTGCAGCAAGGCCGTACCCGCCGCGGCAGGGACCCAAGGGTTCGTTCATCTACAAGATGATCACGACCACGGATCCCAAGATGTTGGGGATCATGTACATGGTCACCTCGTTCGCGTTCTTCCTCATCGGCGGCCTGATGGCGCTGCTGATGCGCGCCGAGCTCGCCGTGCCGGGGCTGCAGTTCCTGTCGAACGAGCAGTTCAACCAGCTGTTCACGATGCACGGCACGATCATGCTGCTGATGTACGCGACCCCGGTCGTGTTCGCCTTCGCGAACTACATCCTGCCGCTGCAGATCGGTGCCCCCGACGTCGCCTTCCCGCGTCTGAACGCCTTCAGCTACTGGCTGTACCTCTTCGGCGCCACGATCGTCCTCGCGGGCTTCATCACCCCGGGCGGTGCCGCCGACTTCGGCTGGACGGCCTACACGCCGCTCACCAGTGAGATCCACTCCCCGGGTGTCGGCGCGGACTTCTGGGTCCTCGGCCTCGGCGTGATGGGTCTGGGCACCATCCTCGGTGCCGTCAACTTCATCACCACCGTGGTGTGCATGCGTGCCCCCGGCATGACCATGTTCCGGATGCCGATCTTCACCTGGAACATCTTCATCACCAGCCTGCTGATCATCCTGGTGTTCCCGCTGCTGACCGCTGCCTTCATGGGCCTGTTCGTCGATCGCCACCTGGGCGGTCACATCTACGACCCGGCAACCGGCGGCGTGCTCCTGTGGCAGCACCTGTTCTGGTTCTTCGGTCACCCCGAGGTGTACGTCATCGCGCTGCCGTTCTTCGGCATCGTCTCGGAGATCTTCCCGGTCTTCAGCCGCAAGCCGATCTTCGGGTACACCGGCCTGGTCTACGCGACCCTGGCCATCGCGGCCCTGTCGATCGCGGTGTGGGCGCATCACATGTACGCCACCGGCGCGGTGCTGCTGCCCTACTTCTCGTTCATGACCTTCCTCATCGCGGTGCCGACCGGCGTGAAGTTCTTCAACTGGATCGGCACCATGTGGAAGGGGCAGATCACCTTCGAGTCGCCGATGCTCTTCTCGGTCGGCTTCATCATCACCTTCCTCTTCGGTGGTCTGACCGGTGTCATCCTGGCGAGCCCGCCGCTGGACTTCCACCTGCACGACTCGTACTTCGTGGTCGCCCACTTCCACTACGTGCTCTTCGGCACCATCGTGTTCGCGACCTACGCCGGTATCTACTTCTGGTTCCCGAAGATGACCGGCCGCATGATGGACGAGCGCCTGGCCCGCTGGCACTTCTGGCTGACCTTCATCGGCTTCCACACCACCTTCCTGGTCCAGCACTGGCTCGGTAACGAGGGCATGCCGCGTCGCTACGCCGACTACCTGCCGTCCGACGGGTTCACCACGCTGAACACCATCTCCACGGTCGGTGCGTTCATCCTCGGTGCCTCGACGCTGCCGTTCCTGTGGAACGTCTTCAAGAGCTACCGCTACGGCCAGGTCGTCACGGTCGACGACCCGTGGGGCTACGGCAACTCGCTGGAATGGGCGACGACCTGCCCGCCGCCGCGGCACAACTTCTACGAGCTGCCGCGCATCCGGTCGGAGCGTCCCGCCTTCGAGCTGCACTACCCGCACATGGTCGAGACCATCCGTGCCGAGGCGCACGTCGGCTGGGGCAGCGACAAGCACGAGGTGAACGTCCTCGAGGGTGCCGATCGCACCCCGGGCGACCACCCGCGATCCTGAGCCGGCCCCTGCGCCCCACGGCGCGGACCCGCTGATCCACCGAGGCCCCACCCGCATCCCGCGGGTGGGGCCTCGGCCGTTCCCGGCCCGGATCACACGGCCTCACCGGGGTCGGACCCGGCAGTAACAGCGAGGTCCGGAGCTGCAACAATGGGCAGGTACGTGCTGTGTCCGCACGTGCCTCGACAGACAAGCGATCGGAGTCGTAGTGGCGTCTGAGACCACGGTGCTGGTGACCGTGACCGGACCTGACCATCCCGGCGTGACCTCGGTGCTGTTCGCGGCACTGACCCGTCACGACGTCGACCTCCTCGACGTGGAGCAGGTCGTGATCCGCGGCCGCCTCACCCTCGGGGTCCTCGTCGAATGCTCGAACGACGTCGAGGCGCTCCAGGACGAGATCGAATCCGCGATGGCCACCATCGGGATGAACGCCGACGTCCAGATCGGCGCCGAACGCGGCACCCGCGCCGTCTCCACCCACGCGGTGGTCGTGCTCGGCAGCCCCGTCAGCGCCAAGGCCCTGCGCTCGGTGGGCCGCACCCTCGCCGCCCAGGGCGCGAACATCGACTCGATCCGCGGCATCGCCGACTACCCGCTCACGGGTCTCGAGCTGATGGTCACCGCCTCCGACACCAGCCCCGAGGCCGACTCCGCGCTGCGGCACGCCCTCGCCGAGCTCGCCTCCGGCCTCGACATCGACATCGCCGTCGAACGCGGTGGGCTCGCCCGCCGCTCCAAGCGGCTGATCGTCTTCGACGTCGACTCCACGCTCATCCAGGGCGAGGTCATCGAGATGCTCGCCGCCCACGCCGGTGTCGAGGACAAGGTCCGCGAGGTCACCGAGGCCGCGATGCGCGGCGAGATCGACTTCGCCCAGTCCCTCGAACAGCGTGTCGCGACCCTCGCCGGTCTCCCCGCGACCGTCATCGACGAGGTCGCCGAGCGGCTCGAGCTCACCCCGGGCGCCCGCACCACGATCCGCACGTTGCGCCGCCTCGGTTACCGCTGCGGTGTGGTCTCCGGCGGTTTCCGCCAGGTGATCGAGCCGCTCGCGCACGAACTCGAACTCGACTTCGTCCGCGCCAACACCCTCGAGATCGTCGACGGCACGCTCACCGGCCGGGTGGTCGGCGACATCGTCGACCGCGCCGCGAAGGCCCGCGCGCTGCGCGAGTTCGCCGACGAGGCGGGCGTGCCGGTCGAGCAGACCGTCGCGGTCGGCGACGGTGCGAACGACATCGACATGATCGGTGCCGCCGGCCTGGGCATCGCCTTCAACGCCAAGCCCGCCCTGCGGGAGGTCGCCGACACCGCGCTGTCCTACCCCTATCTCGATGCCGTGCTCTTCGTCCTCGGTGTCACCCGCGAGGAGATCGAGGCCGCCGACCGCGTCGACGGAACGCTGCGACGGGTGCCGATCGATCGTGGTGCCTGACCTGCCGCACACCGAGGAGGAACCGGGGGAGCGCAGCTGGGACGACCCGGCGTTCGAGCAACGCCACGCCGTGCTCGCCCGCGGCTACGGCCACCGCCCGGACCCCGAGGATCCGGCGCTGGTGCAGGCCATGCCGATCGTGCTGCACATCCCCAAGGTCGATCCGCCCGCCCGCAGCGCACTGCTCGAGGTAGCGGCGATCGCCACCGTCGAACTGTGCTTCGACCCCCGCGTCGGCCCGGGTCCCGACGGGGAACCGGGGCCGTGGCAGCAGCGGTTCCTCGCCTGGAACGACGCTCGCATCAGGAAGGTCGCGCGCCGCGCCCGCGGTGCTCACTGGCGTGCCGCCCAGGAGGTCGACGGTGTGACCGTCGACCGTGCCGGAGCACAGGCCCGCGCGTTCGTGCCCGGACCGGTGGGCGAACTCGACCCGCGTATCTCCCGGCTGCAGATCGGCGGGACCGACCTGCCGCACGACGACCCGCCCCCACCGCCGCCCGGCCTCCCCGTCCTGTGGATCCAGCGGGACCTCGAGATGACCCTCGGCAAGGCGGCCGCGCAGGTGGGGCACGCCTCGATGCTGTACGCCGGGGCTCTGACCGCCGAGGCCGCCCGCGACTGGGCGGCCGCAGGATTCCCCTGCGCCGTCCGCGACGCCGACGCCGAGACCTGGCGCGAGCTGCTCGCCCTCGTCGACGCCGGCAAGGCCGTCGCCGTCCGCGACGCGGGCTTCACCGAGGTGGCGCCCGGTTCGGTCACCGTCGTCGCGGTCGGCCCCGCCGCGTAGCCCCTACCGGCCCTCGGGCGCGATCCGGAAGACCAGTACGGTCGGTCCGTCCACCACGTGGTCGCTGCCGACCCGCATCGGCACCGGGTCGACCGGATGCCCGTCGGGACGGCTCGAGTCGAACTCGCACACCACGTCGCCGCGGTACCACTCGGGCCCGGCCAGGGTGACGGTCGCCGGACCCCCGGCGTGCAGGACGAACAACCCGCTGCTGTCGTGGAGCGTGATCCCGGCCCGGGTCACCGTGCCGAGCTCGGACCCGTCGAGCCAGGCCTGCAGGGTGCGGCGGCTCTCGTCGTGCCAGGCCGCCTCGTCGAGTTCCACGCCGTCGGCGCCGAACCACACCAGGTCGGGATAGCCGACGGCGCGGGCCCGCCCGTCGAAGAAGCGGCGCTGCCGCAGCACCGGCACCCGGGTGCGCATCCGCAGCAGGTCGCGCACGAAGTCGATGCGGCCGCGGTCGGCGCACTCCCAGTCCAGCGGCCACGCGTCGGTGGCCGGGGTGTCCTGCGGAACGCAGTAGGCGTTGTTGTTGCCGAGCTGCGTGTGCCCGAACTCGTCGCCGGCCAGCAGCATCGGGGTGCCGGTGGACAGCAGCAGCGTCGCGAGCATCGCCCGGATATGCCGCTCCCGCGCCGCGAGCACGTCGGGATCGTTCGTCGGCCCCTCGATCCCGTGGTTCACCGACTCGTTGTTGTCGGTGCCGTCCCGGCCCTCCTCACCGTTCGCCTCGTTGTGCTTGTGCTGGTACGACACCGCGTCGGCGAGGGTGAACCCGTCGTGGGCGGTGACGAAGTTGACCGACATCCACGGCTGCCGGATGTGCCGGTCGTAGAGGTCCTCCGATCCGGTGAGCCGGGAGGCGATCTCGCGGATACCGGACCGCCCCGCCCAGAACCGCCGGACCGCGTCACGGTAGCGGTCGTTCCACTCCGCCCACTGGGCACCGAAGTTGCCGAGCTGATAGCCGTCTCCGGTGGCGTCCCACGGTTCGGCGATCAGCTTGACGTCGCACAGCACCGGATCGGTGACGATCGCGGTGAGCAGCGACGCCCGCTGGTCGAACGCCCCCGCCCGCGGCCGGCCCAGGACACTGGCCAGATCGAAACGGAAGCCGTCGACCCCCATCACCTCCGTCCAGTAGCGGAGGCTGTCGCACACCATCCGCACGACGATCGGCGAGGACGCGTCGAGGGTGTTGCCGCATCCCGTCACGTCGATGTCGCGGCCGTGCCCGTCGAGCACGTAGTAACCGGTCGCGTCCAGCCCCCGCCAGGACAGGCTCGGACCGTCCACCCCCGACTCACAGGTGTGGTTGTAGACCACGTCGAGCACCACCTCCAGTCCCGCACGGTGCAGGGCGTGCACCATCGCGCGGAACTCGGCGATCTCGTTGCCCGGGGTGACGGCGTAGGCGGGATGCGGCGCGAAGTAGGAGGCCGTCGAGTACCCCCAGTGGTTGCGCATGCCCCGCGCCCGCACCGACGGTTCGGTCACGAACGCGTGCACCGGCAGCAGCTCCACGGTGGTCACACCCAGCCCCACCAGATAGTCGACGACCGCGGGGTGGGCGAGTCCCAGATAGGTGCCGCGCAGCTCGGGCGGCACCAGGGGGTGCCGGGCCGTGAACGACCCGACGTGCAGCTCGTAGACGACGGTGTTCTCCCACGGCACCCGCGGCCTGGCGTGGGGGAGCGGCGCGACGGCGGTGACCACCGACAGTGGGGTGTGGCCGAGGGAGTCGGCCGTGGACATCGCACCGAACGGATCACCGTCGTAGGGGAGCAGCCGCTGCGCGTCCCCGACCTCCCCGGTGAGCTGCCGGCCCCACGGGTCGAGCAGGAGCTTGTGTGGATTGGTGCGCAGACCGTGCTCGGGCTGCCACGGACCGTAGGCACGGAAGCCGTACCGCTGCCCCGCGCCGATCCCGGGCACCACCCCGTGCCAGACCCCGTAGGTGCGGTCGGGCAGGTCCACCCGGTGCTCGTGCCCGTCGTCGTCGATCAGGCACACCTGCACCCGGTCGCTGTGCGGGGCGTGCACGGCGAAACGGGTGCCCCGGTCGACGACGGTGGCCCCGAGCGGGAAGGCCGCGCGGTCGGGCAACGCGACCGACGGCAACGATGCTGCGGATTCCGATGTGGAGGACGACACAGCAACCGATCCTCCCGCGTTTCGGTTACAGGCGTAGGACAAGATGGACGTCGTGGCACAACCTGATCCCGATTTGCTCATCGAATTCGAAGACGTGGTGGTCCGGCGCGGGGGCAACACCCTCGTGGGACCCGTGACCTGGAAGGTGGAGCTCGACGAACGTTGGGTGGTGCTCGGCCCGAACGGCGCAGGGAAGACGACCCTTCTGCGCGTCGCCGCCGCCGAGACGTTCCCCACCTCCGGCACCGCCCACGTACTCGCCGAGACCTTCGGCAAGACCGACCTGTCGGAGCTGCGGCCCCGGATCGGCCTGTCCTCGGCGGCGCTCGCCAACCGCGTGCCGAACGACGAGAAGGTCACCGACCTCGTCCTGTCCGCGGGCTACGGGGTGCTCGGCCGCTGGCGGGAACAGTACGAGAACGTCGACACCGACCGCGCCGTCGAGATGCTCGAGAGCCTCGGCGCCGAGCACCTCGCCGACCGCATGTACGGCACCCTCTCGGAGGGTGAACGCAAGCGCGTGCTCATCGCCCGTGCCCTGATGACCGATCCCGAACTGTTGCTGCTCGACGAGCCCGCCGCCGGTCTCGATCTCGGTGGACGCGAGGAACTCGTGGCCCGGCTGGCCACTCTCGCCGCCGACCCGGACGCCCCCGCCATCGTGCTGGTCACCCACCACGTCGAGGAGATCCCGCCGGGCTTCACCCACGCGCTGCTCCTCAAGGAGGGCGGTGTCGTCGCACAAGGCCTGCTCGAGGACGTCATCACCGCACCGAACCTGAGCGAGGCGTTCAGCCAGTCGATCAGCCTCGAGCGGATCGACGACCGCTTCTTCGCCCGCCGCACGCGGCAGCCGGGGCGGCACCGGCGCCGCGCGTAGACCCGCTGCTAGGTTGAGTCCATGTCCGACGATTCTTCGGTGAAGGCCTTCGATCCCACCGCGGTCCCGATCCGCGACGCGTCCACCGTTCTGCTGGTGCGGGACTCCGCGCGCGGCATCGAGGTGTTCCTGCAGCGACGGGTCGTCGGCATGGACTTCGCAGGCGGCATGACCGTCTTCCCGGGTGGCGGTGTCGACCCCTCCGACACCGACGCCCAGGTGCGGTGGACCGGACCCGACGTCGCCTGGTGGGCGGTGCGGTTCGGTGTCGACGAGGCCCGCGCCCGGGCCCTCGTGCTCGCCGCCGTCCGGGAGACCTTCGAGGAGTGCGGGGTGCTGCTCGCCGGCCCCACCCCGGACACCGTTGTCGCCGACACCGCCGAGTACGCCGACGCCCGCCGGGCCCTCGAGGCCCGCGAACTGTCGTTCGGCGACTTCCTCGAACGTGAAGGGCTCGTGTTGCGCGCGGATCTGCTGCGCCCGCAGGCGAACTGGATCACCCCGCTCGGTGAGCGGCGCCGCTACGACACGCGGTTCTTCACCGCCGTCACCCCCGAGGGGCAGCGAGCCGACGGCAACACCAGCGAGACCGACCTCGTGCAGTGGCGGACCGCGCAGGACGCCCTCGACGACTGGCGGGCCGGCCGGAGCATGCTGCTGCCCCCCACCTGGAGCCAGCTGACCACCCTGACCCGGTTCGGCACGGTCGCCGAGCTCATGGCGTCCGAGGCGGTCATCGACCCGATCGAACCCGTGCTGACCCGCCGGGACGGCGTCATCCACGTCGAGTTCGACGGGTGCGAGGCCTACTACGAGCCCGGGATGCATCCCTGGGCGAAGCGTGCCGACATCTAGGCTGTGCGGCATGGCTGAATTCGTGACCCTCGAGGTCTCCGACGGCATCGGCACCATCCGTCTCGACCGCCCGCCGATGAACGCGCTGAATCGTCAGGTCCAGGAGGAGATCCGGGAGGCCGCGCGGCAGGCGACGGTGCGGGCCGACGTGAAGTCCGTGATCGTCTACGGCGGCGAGAAGGTCTTCGCCGCCGGCGCCGACATCAAGGAACTCGCCGAGCTGAGCTTCGTGCGGATGAGCGAGATCGTCGGCGACCTGCAGTCGGCGCTCGGATCCATCGCCGACATCCCGAAGCCGACCGTCGCCGCGATCACCGGCTACGCCCTCGGCGGCGGCCTGGAACTGGCACTCGGCGCCGACCGGAGGATCGTCGGCGACAACGTCAAGCTCGGCACTCCCGAGGTGCTGCTCGGCCTGATCCCCGGCGGCGGCGGGACCCAGCGTCTCGCGCGCCTGGTGGGTCCGTCGAAGGCGAAGGACATCGTGTTCACCGGCCGGTTCGTCGACGCCGAGGAGGCGCTGGCGATCGGGCTCGTCGACGAGGTCGTCGCCCCTGACGACGTGTACGAGGCGGCGCGCCGGTGGGCCGCGCAGTTCACCGGCGCCGCGACCCGCGCGCTGGCCGCGGCGAAGGCCGCCATCGACGAGGGTCTGGACACCGATCTCGACACCGGGCTGAAGATCGAGCAGCATCTCTTCGCGGGCCTGTTCGCGACGAAGGACCGCACCATCGGTCTGGAGTCGTTCCTCGCGAACGGGCCGGGCAAAGCGAAGTTCGTCGGCGAGTAGCGACCGTCGGCACCTGTACTTGTCCAAAGCTTACCGATGAGTAGGATCACCGCATGACTGCAAGCAGGACCGACGGGGTCGACCCCGCGCCGAATCCGCACGCCACTGCCGAAGAGGTCGAGGCAGCACTGAAGGACACCAAGCTCGCCCAGGTGCTCTACCACGACTGGGAAGCGGAGACCTACGACGAGAAGTGGTCGATCTCGTACGACGAGCGCTGCATCGACTACGCCAAGGGCCGGTTCGTCGCCGCCGCCGGCGAGCAGCCGCTGCCCTACGAACGTGCCCTCGAACTCGGCTGCGGAACGGGCTTCTTCCTGCTCAACCTCATGCAGGGCGGGGTGGCGAAGAAGGGTTCGGTGACCGACCTGTCCCCGGGCATGGTCAAGGTCGCCCTCCGCAACGCCGAGAATCTCGGCCTCGACGTCGACGGGCGCGTCGCCGACGCGGAGACCATCCCCTACGAGGACGACACCTTCGATCTCGTCGTCGGCCACGCGGTGCTGCACCACATCCCCGACGTCGAGCAGTCCCTCCGCGAGGTGCTGCGCGTCCTCAAGCCGGGCGGCCGGTTCGTCTTCGCCGGCGAGCCCAGCACGATCGGCAACTTCTACGCCCGCCTGCTCGGCCGGATCACGTGGGAGGCCACCACCAACATCACGCGCCTTCCGTTCCTGAACGACTGGCGCCGGCCGCAGACCGAGCTCGACGAGTCGTCGCGGGCCGCCGCCCTCGAGGCCGTCGTCGACCTGCACACCTTCGACCCCTCCGATCTCGAGAAGCTGGCCACCTCGGCCGGTGCCGTCGAGGTCAAGGCGAGTTCCGAGGAGTTCGCCGCGGCGCTGCTCGGCTGGCCGGTGCGCACCTTCGAAGCGGCCGTGCCGCAGGAGAAGCTGGGCTGGAACTGGGCGAAGTTCGCCTTCGGCAGCTGGAAGGCGCTCAGCTGGGTGGACGAGAACGTGCTCAAGCACGTCGTCCCGCGCAGCTTCTTCTACAACGTCATGATCACCGGTGTGAAGCCCGGCAAGTAGTTGGGCTACGAGTTCACCCTCGCCGACGTCGCGTACCTGACGTCGGAGGACGGCCGGCAGGCGCTCGCGAGCGTCGCCGGCCGGGAGCTGAGCACGCGTACGCGCCTTGCCGACATCGGCTGGGCGCGTACGCATTTCGGCGATCACGCTGCGTCCCTCGTCGAGACGGTCATGCTGCGGCGCAAGGCCGAGGCGAAGATCGACGGTGTCGCCGCGTGGATCCTCACCGACGATGCGGTGCAGCAGTCGACGCCCACCCCCGTCGCCGCGCACCGTGCACGCCGGCTCACCGGCCGGGTCGTGCACGACGTGACCTGTTCGATCGGAGCGGAACTCGCGCAGCTCGTCGGTGTTGCCGAGACCGTGGTGGGCAGCGATCTGGACGAGGTACGCCTGGGGATGGCCGCCCACAACGTCCCCGGCGCGCACCTGCTGCGCGCCGACGCGCTGCGCCCGGTGACGCGGGGGAGCACCGTGATCGCCGATCCGGCGCGCCGGACCGGTGGCCGCCGCACCCACGATCCGGCCGCCCTGCAGCCGCCGCTACCGGACCTGCTGGAGGTCTACGCCGGGCGCGACCTCGCCGTGAAGTGCGCTCCCGGACTCGATTTCGACTCGCTCGACTGGCAGGGTGAGGTCGAGGTCGTCTCCCTCGACGGCGGCGTCCGCGAGGCGTGCCTGTACTCGCCCGGCCTGAGCGAACCCGGAGTTCACCGTCGTGCGACCGTCCTGCGTTCGGACGGAACGCATTTCGACATCACCGACGCGATGGACGACGACATCCCAGAACGGGAACCGGGGGAGTGGATCGTCGATCCCGACGGTGCGATCGTCCGCGCCGGGCTCGTCCGCCACTACGCGGCCGCCCACGGACTGTGGCAACTCGACCCGCGCATCGCCTATCTCACCGGCGACGGTCTTCCCGAGGGAGTACGGGGATTCCGGATCGTCGAACGCTTCAAGTACACCGAGAAGGCGCTGCGCCAAGTACTTTCGCGGCTCGACTGCGGGGCCGTCGAGATCCTCGTGCGCGGACTCGACGTCGACCCGGCGGTCCTGCGCCCCCGGCTCAAGCTGAAGGGGTCGGTGTCCCTGAGCGTGGTGCTCACCCGGATCGGCCGCACGCCAGAGGCCTTCGTCTGCGTCCCCTCCCGCTGACCGCCCGCGCTCAGCGCGGGTCGCGCAGTACGATCACGTCGCCGTCGACGGTGGTGATCACGAACTCCCCGTCCGGCCCGATCCCGGTGCCCACCGGCAGTCCCGCCGCGTCGAGGGGTTCCTCGTCGACGCTTTCTCCGTCCGCGACGTCGACCACCGTCGCCACGAGGTCGCTTCCGCCGTCGGCGATCACGTAGGCGAGACCGTCCGCGCTCACGGCCGGGGTGCCGAACGGGGCCAGATCGGTTCGTTCCCACACCGATTCGGTCTCGTCACCGGAATCGCGCAGAGCCACCAGGGGTTTGCTGCCGTCACCGGCGGCGACGAGGAGCAGCCCGTCGGCGGTGACCGCAGGCGGGGCGACGGAGGCCGTGCCGAAGCCCCGGCTCCACCGGGCCTCGCCGGTCGTGGTGTCGAGCGCCCACAGCGTGCCTTCGCCGTCGAAGACGTACACGGTGGATCCGTCCGCGGACAGCACCGGGCTCGTCACCGCACCGCCGGGCAGATCGTCCACCGCCCACTCCTCGCGCACGACCGCGTCGTCGCCACCGGTGTACCGCAACGCCACCAGTGCGGACCGGTCGGCGCCGGGACGCCACACCGTGACGAGGATGCGGTCGGTGGCCGTGTCGACCGCCGGGGTCGTGGCGACGGGGCAGTCCTCGGATCCGCCGAAGCAGGCCGGCACGCCGTGATCGCTGGGCAGCCGCGGCACGTTCTGGCCCGCGTCGACACCGGGGATCGGTACGAGGTCGAACAGTGGTGCCCCGAGCTGCCCGGTCTGCGGGTCGACGACGTTGACCTGACCGAAGTGGGTGACCACCAGGAGATGGCCGTCGGAGGTGAACTGGGCGCTGCGCGGGGTGCCGCTCACCGGGATCCGCCAGCGTCGCTGCCCGTGCTCGTTGAACGACAGCAGACCCCCGTCCTCGCCGACGTAGATGTTGGCCATCGCATCGGAGACCGGGGTGACGGTGGCGACCGCCGGGGCCAGGCGCGTGCACCAGCGCTTGCGGCCTGTGTCCATCTGGAAGGAGAACAGATTGCAACCGATCTCGGTGGCCGCGCTCACCGAGACCTGGCCGTTGGCCGCGATCCCGGCGGGGGAACCGGCCGTGCCGCCGAGCGGGCGCGTCCAGGCCGCCGCGAGGTCCTCGAGGCCCGCTGCCGTCGCCGTGTTGCTGTTGCGGGCGTCGGAATGGCGTCCCGGCCATCCCCCGGCGGAGAGCACGTCCTCGGTACCCGACCCGCCCCCGCACGCGCTCAGTGCGAACACCGCCGCGAGCGCCGGCACCGCGGTCCGCAGGACACCCCGCATCACTCAACTCCTCCACAGGCGAACGATTCGACTCGTCAGCGTATCGGTCGGAGGAGTGCGCACCGGCACGGAGGCGGGGCCGACCGAGTGACGCGGAGGCGGGGCCGACCGAGTGACGCGGAGGCGGGGCCGACCGAAGGGCACGGAGGCGGGGAGGCCGGACGGTCCGGTACCGCTGAGACACGGGGGCCGTACGGCAGCCGGGCGGCGGACCGTAGGCTGCCCCTATGACGAGCATGTGGGGTGCACCCCTGAAGGCGAGGTGGCGCGGGTCCCGTCGGCGGGATCCGGATCAGGCACGCTTCCTGACCCTGTCCTCCCTGCGCTGGGTGCTGGACAACAAGGCGTACACACCGTGGTATCTGGTTCGGTACTACCGGCTCGCCAAGTTCAAACTGGCCAATCCGCACGTCGTGCTGCGCGGCATGGTCTTCCTCGGGAAGAACGTCGAGATCCACGCGACCCCCGGCCTGGGACGGCTGGAGATCGGCAGGTGGGTGCACATCGGCGACGGCAACGCGATCCGCTGCCACGAGGGTTCGCTCCGGATCGGCGACAAGGTGGTCTTCGGCAAGGACAACGTCGTCAACACCTATCTCGACATCGAGATCGGTGCGTCGACCCTCGTCGCCGACTGGTGCTACATCTGCGACTTCGACCACCGCACCGAGGACATCACCTATCCGATCAAGGACCAGGGCATCGTCAAGAGCCCGGTGCGCATCGGTCCCGACACCTGGATCGCCGCCAAGGTCACCGTCCTGCGCGGTACCCGGGTCGGCCGCGGCTCGGTGCTCGGCGCGCACGCAGTGGTCAAGGGCGACATCCCCGAGTACAGCATCGCCGTGGGTTCGCCCGCGAAGGTCGTGAAGAACCGTAAGGTGGCATGGGAGAGCGCGGCGGCCGAGCGTGCGGCCCGCGAGGCGGCCCTCGCCGACATCGAACGCAAGAAGGCGGGGGAGATGCCGGCCGACGCGAACCGGTAACGGACCGCACGGACCGAACCGACACCGTGGGGGCAATGATGGGCAACGCAGGGATGGACTACTCGGAGTACCGACGTCACGACGCGGTGGGCCTGGCCGAGCTGGTGGTGACCGGCCAGGTGTCCGCGGACGACCTGCTCGACACCGCGATCGCCCGGCTCGAGCAGGTCGAGCCGACGCTGAACTCCGTCGTCCGCCGCCTCGACGACCGGGCCCGCGCCCGGGTCCGGGAGGGGGTGGACGGTCCGTTCGCGGGCGTGCCGTTCCTGATCAAGGATCTCGGGCAGGACATCGCCGGGATCCCCACCTCGAGCGGCTCCCGCGCCCTCGCACAGTGGCCCGCCGAGGAGAACTCGGTGATCGTCGACCGGTGGCTCGACGCCGGGCTGGTCGTGTTCGGCAAGACCAACACCCCGGAGTTCGGTGCGAAGGGCATCACCGAACCGGAGGCGTTCGGGCCCACCCGCAATCCCTGGGATCCCACCCGCACTCCCGGCGGCTCCTCCGGTGGTTCCGCCGCGGCCGTCGCCGCGGGTGTGGTCCCGGCCGCGGGTGCGAGCGACGGCGGTGGCTCCATCCGCATCCCCGCCGCCTGCTGCGGTCTCCTCGGTCTCAAACCGGGCCGCGGTCTCGTCCCGACCGGGCCTCGCGGCGGCGAACCGCTGCACGGCGCCGCCACCAACGGGGTGATCACCCGTACCGTGCGCGACGCCGCGGCCCTCCTCGACGTCATGGCCGGCCCGCACGCCGCCGGTCCCTATCCGGTCGCGCGACCGGAACGGTCCTACACCGACAGCGCCCGCACCGCCCCCGCTCGGCTGCGGATCGGTTTCGCCGCGGCCTCACCGATCGGCACGCCCGTGGATCCCGAGGCGATCGCCGCCGTCGAGGACGCCGCGGCGCTCCTCGAGGAACTGGGGCACCACGTCGAACCCGCGTCCACGGGTGTCGACGAACGACGGCTCGCGGAGGATTTCCTCGCCATGTGGTTCGCCACCGCCGCCGCGGAGATCGACGAGACACGCCGACTCACCGGGGCCGGGCCGGACGCATTCGAATTCGACACGCGCATCATCGCCGAACTCGGCCGGTCGCTGTCGGCCCCCGACTACATCGAGGCCCATGCGCGCTGGGCCGACTACTCGCGGCAGCTCACCGAGTTCCACGAGCGCTACGACCTGCTGCTGACCCCGACGATCGCCGGCCCGCCCGTGCGCATCGGCGAACTGGCGACGCCGCGCTGGATGCGCGCCGTCGGCAAGGTCCTCCTCGCCACACGGACGGCGTGGATCGCCGGTCGCGCCGGCTTCATCGACCGGTTGGTGGACGAGAATCTCGGCCGTACCCCGTACACGCAGCTGGCGAACATCACGGGGCGACCGGCGATTTCGGTGCCCCTGTACTGGACGGGTGCGGGACTGCCGCTCGGGGTGCAGTTCGTCGCGCCGCTCGGTGGCGAGCCGACGCTGCTCGCGCTCGCGGCCGAACTCGAACAGGCCCGGCCGTGGTTCGACCGGCAGCCTCCCCTCGCTCCGGCGAACGGTCTTCCGGCGCAGGCGGATCAGCCGAGCGGCTTGCGGTAGGTGGCCACCTCGCACGGAACCGTGAGGGCCGCTTCGAGTTCCGGGTGCGCCTCGTCGATCGACGAGATTCCCGCGGCGGTGTAGCCGAGGCGGGTGTACCACGAATCGAGAAACGCCTTCGACTCGTGGACCCATCCGGCCGGCCGGATCACCTCGAGCTGCATCGTGGTGAATCCCCGCGCAGCACACTCCTCTTCGACCGCGGACACCAGACGCACACCGATCCCGGTGCCGCGCACGTCCGGATCGGTGGCGAGCATCCCGAACTCGGCGACCGACTCGTCGATCCCTCTGACCCGGATGCATCCGACGATCCGTCCGCGCAGGCGCGCGATGCGGATGCTGCCCTCGTGGGCGGACCGGGTGATCTCGTCGGCGTCGGTGCGGGTGGCGCCGGGGCGCCACATGCCGTTCTCGGCGACCGCGTAGACGGCGTTGACCAGATCGGTGACCGCGAGGACGTCGGCGCTCGGCTCACCCGCGGGGGCGTCCAGTCGCTCGACGACGACGCGACGTGCGGTATCCGATGTCACGGGATCTCCTTCGCTCAGCCCCGATCCGGGAGCGGACGCTGTGGGATGTTCGGCCGCCCCAGGGGATGTCGTACCCGGCGCTTGGCCGACGAGTAGACCTGGGCGGTCTCCTCCGCGACGCGCCGCCAGTCGAAGTCGTCGGTCAGACGTGCCCGGGCTGCCCGTGCACGTTCCTGTGCGGCCTCGGGATCGTCGAGGGTCTCCCGTACCGCCGAGACGAGACCGGCCACGTCGCCGGGGTGGAAGGACAGTCCGGTCACGCCGTCGACCACGGCCTCGCCCAGGCCACCGGCGGTGGAAGCGATCAGCGGCGTACCTGCGGCGGCGGCCTCGAGCGCGATGATGCCGAAGGGCTCGTAGCGGCTGGGCAGCACGATCGCGTCGGCGCCGTGCAGCCAGCCGAGCAGTTCGGTGTGGTCGAGATTGCCGAGGAAGGTCACCGAGCGGGCGACGCGGTGGATCCGGGCCTGCTCCCGCAGCCACTCGAACTGGGTGCCCTCCCCGGCGACGGCGAGCGTCGTGCCCGGATGCGAGCGGCGGATGCGCGGCAGCGCGGCGATCGCGTCCTGCACGCCCTTCTCGTATTCGAGGCGGCCGACGTACAGCAGCCGGGCGGGCCCGAGCCGCGGTTCCCGCTCGCGGTACGACCAGGTGGTGATGTCGATGCCGTTGCGGATGACCGAGATCTCCGGCAGGTCCGGGCCGTACAACTCGGTGACCTCGTCGTGCATCGACGCCGAGCAGGTGATGAGCCGGTCCGACTCGTTGGCGAGCCACCACTCGACGGAGTGCACCTGCCGGTTGATGCGGCCGGAGAGCCAGCCGCTGTGCCGGCCGGCCTCGGTCGCGTGCAGGGTCGACACGAGCGGCACGTCGTAGAACTCGGCGAGCGCGATGGCGGGGTGCGCGACGAGCCAGTCGTGCGCGTGGACCACGTCGGGGGTCCAGCCCTCACCGATCCCGCCGCGGCTCAGGCCGACCCCGGCCCGGACCATCGCGTGGCCCATGGCCAGGGTCCACGGGATCATGTCCTCGCCGAACTCGAAGTGGGGCGGGTCCTCCGCGACCGCCACGACCAGCACGCCCTCCGAGACGTGGCTGACGGTGGGATGGGTGGTCGGGTCGGTGCCGGTGGGGCGCCGCGAGAGCACCACCACCTCGTGACCGGCCGCGGCGAGTTCGGTGGCCAGGTGGTGGACGTGCCTGCCCAGCCCGCCGACCACGACGGGTGGGTACTCCCACGAGACGAGAAGAACTTTCATCACAGGCCTCCGTCGGGTCGGGGCAGGCGTCGTGCGTCGAGTCCGGGGAAGAGGTTGTCGGCGCGGTTCCAGGCGTCCGCCAACCGGATCGCCGTGGCGTCGCGGCCGGAGGCGACGGCGTCGGCGATCTCGCGCAGGGCGTGCGCGTGCTTGTGGGCGCGGTCGCGCGCGTAGGCGGCCGCGGTGTCCTTGCTGACCATGAACGCCCAGTCGCTCGAGACGGTGAGCAGCGCCTCGCGCAGCATCTGGTCGTACACGCGGTTGCGCAGCCGTACCGCGCCGCCGTCCCGCGCGACCGCCTTGTCGAGCACGTCGAGGGTGGTGCGGACGACCTCCTCGTTCAGGCACACCAGATCGGCGACCTGGTCGCCGGCCCACACCCGCCAGTCCTTGCCCGATCCCCAGGACGAGTCCTCGAGATCGACGGGGTCACCACCGACGTATCCGCGTGCGCGGGCGTCGGCGAGGGTGCCGACCTCGATGCCCGCCTCGGGCAACGCGCGCAGCACTCGCTCGAGGAAGAGCGGCCCCTCGTACCACCAGTGCCCGAACAGTTCGGTGTCGAAGGCGGCCACGACGAGCGCGTCCCGGCCGATGCGTTCGGACTCGCTCGACAACCGCTTGCGGACGGTCTCGACGAAGTCGGCGACGTGCCGGTCGACGGCCTGCGAGGCGAGTTCGGGGTCGTAGGGTGCCTTCTCGTGGGAGGGCACCGTCCGGCCCGTGACCCGTGCCGGCTTGAGCCCGGTGTCGTGACAGTAGGTGTGGAAGTCGCGGTAGGCGGAGTGCCCGGGATAGCCGGACTTCGGCGACCACACCCGGTAGGACACCTGAAGGTCGCGGCCGAAGCACACGACGTCGGAGTCGCGGACCGTGCGGCCCAGTGCGGTGTCGCCGTGCAGGGCGGGGCCGTCCACCATGAAGTGCTCGACTCCCGCTGCGGCGTAACCGATCTCGAGCCCGGGGGTGTAACCGCACTCGGGCGCCCAGATGCCGCGCGGCCGGTGGCCCCAGCGGGCGTGGGCGTCGGCGAGACCCTCGGAGAGGGAGAAGGCGCGCAGCCGCGGGTCGAGCAACGGCTGGAAGGGATGGGCGAGCGGGCCGCCGAGCAGTTCGATGGCGTCGGCGTCGATCAGTTCGCGCAGGACCGGGGAACCGCCGTGGCGCCATCGTGTTTCGAAGGTCTCGAGCGCCTCGGAGGCGGCGCGGTGCTCGCGGGCCCCGAGCGCCCGGTAGGACGGCTCGGACATGGCCGCGGCCTCGTGTGCGCGCAACTGCCAGTTGCCGAGCCAGTGGTGCATCCCGGCGAGGCAGTGCGGGTCGTCGAGCTGTGCCGCGAGGACCGGGGTGATCCCGAGTGTGAGCATCCGGCCGCGGCCCTCGGCGGCCAGGCGGCGGAGCACGTCGGTGACGGGCAGATAGGTTGCGGCCCAGGACTGGTAGAGCCACTCCTCGCCGACGGGCCAGCGTCCGTGGTTGGCGAGCCACGGCAGGTGCGAGTGCAGGACGAGCGCGAACATGCCAGGGACGCGCGAGGTCTCGGTGCTCACGGTGCGCCGTCCTCCGGTGCCGGATCCTTCACCGCGATGGCGACGAGATCGAGGCTCGCGTCGATGTTCTCGGGGACGATCGTGAAGTCGTCGACGGTCACCCCGGCGACGTCCGCGGTGAGGTCCTCGGGCCACGGCTGCCCGGCGAGGGCGCGTTCGATCTGGGCGTCGATGAAGGAGCCGCCGTGCTTGGCGTCGAGCGCGCGGAGGGTGGGGCCGTGGTGCACGCCGGTCATGAGTTCGACACGGAATCCGGCATCTTCGAGCAGTTCGGTCAGTTCCGCCGCGTTCAGTTCGCGGGTGTGGAAGGGGTTGAGGGGGGTGTCGCGGCCGGGGGAGAAGGTGATCCGGTTGGGGGTGCTGATGAGCAGTTCGCCGCCGGGGGTGAGAACGCGGCGACACTCCCGGAGGAACTGTGACTGGTCCCACAGATGTTCGATCACCTGGAAGTTCACGACGGTGTCGACGGATTCGTCTTCGAGGGGGAGTTCGGCGAGGTTGCCGTGCCGCATGTCCACGCGGGGATAGCGCGCGCGGATGTGCGCGACGGCGCTCTCGTCGTAGTCGAGGCCGATCACGCGGGTCGCGACGTCGGCGATCATGTCGGCGCCGTAGCCTTCGCCGGCGCCGGCCTCGAGCACGGTCCGGCCTGCGCAGCGGGAGATGAAGTGCCGGTAGACGACCTCGTGCCGACGGAACCAGTAGTTCTCCTCGGCGATGCCGGGGACCGTCCGTTCGCCGGTGAGGGGAAGGGTGTGCGCATCGTCGGCGCGGGCGGGGGTATCGCTCACCGCCAAGACATTAGACCCCCGCTCGCTCGCGCGGTCTCCGGTGTTCCAGATCACAGGTTTGGTCGCCCTTCCTTGCGGTTATGGTGACACGGGTATCCCGTCAAGTTACTGACTGGTAACTTAGCGGCTGATAATCTATCGCACACGCCGTGCGAAGACACGAGTGCTCGGTTCAGGCAGCGCCTTACCGAACAAAGGCAGCTACACACAGGAGGTCGACGCAGACCCATGACGAACATCGTCGTTTTGATCAAGCAGGTCCCCGACACGTGGTCCGAGCGCAAGCTCAGCGACGGCGACTACACCCTCGACCGTGAGGCCGCCGACGCCGTGCTCGACGAGATCAACGAGCGCGCCGTCGAGGAGGCTCTGCTCATCAAGGAGCGCGACGGCGGCGAGGTCACCGTGCTGACCGCCGGCCCCGACCGTGCCACCGATGCCATCCGCAAGGCGCTGTCCATGGGTGCCGACAAGGCCATCCACCTCAACGACCCGGCCCTCCACGGCTCCGACGCCATCCAGACCGCCTACGCTCTCGCCGCCGCGCTCGGCCAGATCGAGGGCGTCGAGCTGGTCATCGCCGGTAACGAGGCCACCGACGGCCGCGTGGGCGCCGTGCCCGCGATCATCGCCGAGTACCTGGGCCTTCCGCACCTGACCCACCTGCGCAAGCTCACCGTCGCCGACGGCAAGGCCGCCGGCGAGCGCGAGACCGACGAGGGCATCTTCGGCATCGAGGCTCCGCTGCCCGCCATCGTCTCGGTCACCGAGAAGATCAACGAGCCGCGCTTCCCCTCCTTCAAGGGCATCATGGCCGCCAAGAAGAAGGAAGTTCAGACCCTGACCCTCGCCGAGATCGGCCTCGATCCCGAGATCTTCGGCGTCGCCAACGCGGCCACCACCGTCACCGGTGTCACCCCGAAGCCCCCGCGCACCGCGGGCGAGCGCGTCACCGACGAGGGCGACGGCGGCAGCAAGATCGCTCAGTACCTGGTCGGCCAGAAGATCATCTGATCGCGCCCCCGCGACAACACCGGACACATCTAGGGAGAAGAAGCAGCAATGGCAGAAGTACTCGTGCTCGTCGAGCATGCCGAGGGCGCGCTCAAGAAGGTCAGCACCGAACTCATCACCGCCGCGCGCGCGCTCGGTGAGCCCGCCGCCGTCGTCACCGGCACCCCCGGCACCGCCGACGCCCTGCAGGACGCGCTCGCCGCGGCCGGCGCCGTCAAGGTCTACGCCGCCGAGTCGGACATCATCGACAACTACCTGGTGACCCCGAAGGTCGACGTGCTCGCGCAGCTCGTCGAGTCGGCCAGCCCCGCCGCCGTCATCACCGCTGCGTCCGTCGAGGGCAAGGAGGTGTCGGGCCGTCTCGCCGCCCGCATCGGCTCCGGTCTGCTCGTCGACGTCGTCGACGTCAAGGCCGACGGCTCGGCCGTCCACTCCATCTTCGGTGGCGCCTTCACCGTCGACGCCAAGGCCAACGGTGAGGTCCCGGTCATCTCGGTCCGCCCGGGCGCCATCGAGGCCAAGCCCGAGGCTGCCGCCGCCGAGCGTGTGGCCGTCGAGGTCCCGGCCCCCGAGGAGAACGCCGTGAAGATCGTCTCGCGCGATCCGATCGTCGGCGGCGACCGTCCCGAGCTCACCGAGGCGTCGATCGTCGTCTCCGGTGGCCGCGGTGTCGGCTCGGCCGAGAAGTTCTCCGTCGTCGAGGAACTCGCCGACTCGCTCGGTGCCGCCGTCGGCGCCTCGCGTGCCGCCGTCGACTCGGGTTACTACCCGGGCCAGTTCCAGGTCGGCCAGACCGGTAAGACGGTCTCCCCGCAGCTGTACATCGCGCTCGGCATCTCCGGGGCCATCCAGCACCGCGCCGGCATGCAGACGTCGAAGACCATCGTCGCCGTCAACAAGGACGAAGAGGCCCCGATCTTCGAGATCGCGGACTACGGCGTCGTCGGTGACCTGTTCAACGTCGCTCCGCAGCTGACCGAGGAGATCAAGAAGCACAAGGGCTGAGTCCGTCCCGCGCCCGGGGTGCGGACAACCGGTCCCGGTTTCTCCTGCACGGCCCCGTTCCCTTCCGGGAGCGGGGCCGTGTGCGTGCTGTGTGCGTGCCGGGGGGACGGGGACAGGGACGGTGACGGGGCCCTGCGGGCCCGGAGCGCGGCGGGCCTCTTCGCCGACCCGCTATCCTGGATCGGTCATGACCTCGCCCGCCACCGGATCTTCCGGTACCTCCACGACCGTCTACCTCGATCACGCCGCGACCACGCCGATGCTTCCGGTGGCCGTCGAGGCGATGACCGAGGTGCTCACCACCGTCGGCAACGCGTCGTCCCTGCACGGATCGGGACGCGCGGCCCGTCGCCGTATCGAGGAGTCGCGGGAGTCGATCGCGGCCGCACTCGGTGCCCGCCCCTCCGAAGTGATCTTCGTGTCCGGCGGAACCGAGGGCGACAACCTCGCGGTCAAGGGCATCTTCTGGGGCCGTCGCGCCCAGGACCCCCGCCGCCGCCGGATCGTCGCCGGCGCGACCGAGCACCACGCGGTGCTCGACGCGGTCGAATGGCTCGTCGAACACGAGGACGCCCTCGTGACGTGGCTGCCCGTCGACCGGTTCGGGCGCGTCGCCCCCGAGGCACTGCGCGAGGAACTGTCGCAGCACGCCGACGAGATCGCTCTCGTGACGGTCATGTGGGCCAACAACGAGGTGGGCACCGTCATGCCCGTTACCGAACTCACCGCCGTCGCCGCCGAGTTCGACGTCCCCGTGCACAGCGACGCCGTGCAGGCCGTCGGGCATCTGCCGGTCGACTTCGGTGCGAGCGGCCTGGCGGCGATGACCCTCGCCGCCCACAAGTTCGGTGGCCCCCAGGGGGTCGGGGCACTGCTGCTCGGGCGTCAGGTGCCGTGCGTCCCCCTGCTGCATGGCGGCGGACACGAACGCGATGTCCGGTCGGGCACACAGGACACCGCGTCGATCGTGGCGACGGCCGCGGCGGTCAGGGCGGTCACCGCGGATCTGCCCGCGCGCACCGCCGAACTCGCGCGCCTGCGCGACCTTCTCGTCGACGGGATCGAGACCGTTCTGCCGGACGCGATCCTCAACGGCCCCCGCGGCGACGGACGCCTGCCCAACAACGCACACTTCACTTTCCCGGGCTGCGAAGGGGATTCGCTGCTGATGCTGCTCGACGCGGCCGGCATCGAGTGCTCCACCGGATCCGCCTGCACCGCGGGTGTCGCCCGGGCGAGCCATGTGCTCGTGGCGATGGGCTGCGATCCCGCGACCGCGCGGGGATCTCTGCGTTTCTCGTTGGGACACACCACGACACAACGCGACATCGAGACAGTGATCGAAGCTCTGCCCTCCGTGGTGGAAAGGGCTCGCGCCGCCGGCCTGGCGAGCGCCGGCGGACGAGGAGGTGACCGGAGATGAGGATTCTTGCGGCAATGAGCGGCGGAGTGGACTCGGCGGTCGCCGCCGCCCGCGCCGTCGACGCCGGACACGAGGTGGTCGGCGTGCACCTGGCGCTGTCCACCGCCCCGGGCACGCTTCGCACCGGTTCGCGGGGATGCTGCTCGAAGGAGGACGCCGGCGACGCCCGCCGCGCCGCCGACGTGCTCGGAATCCCGTTCTACGTCTGGGATTTCGCAGACCGTTTCAAGGAGGACGTGATCGACGACTTCGTCGCGTCCTATGCGGCCGGTGAAACCCCCAATCCGTGCCTGCGCTGCAACGAGAAGATCAAGTTCTCCGCGCTGGCCGACCGCGCCGTCGCCCTCGGTTTCGACGCCGTTGCCACCGGCCACTACGCCCAGCTGAACGACGGAGTGCTGCGCCGCGCCGTCGACGCCGACAAGGACCAGTCGTACGTGCTGGCCGTGCTCACCGCCGAGCAGCTGTCGCGGGCCATGTTCCCCGTCGGCGACACCCCGAAGAGCCGCATCCGCGAGGAGGCCGCCGAGCGCGGACTGGCCGTCGCGAACAAGCCCGACAGTCACGACATCTGCTTCATTCCCTCCGGCGACACCCGGGCCTTCCTCGGCGCCCGCATCGGGGTGCGTCCCGGCGCCGTCGTCGACGACACCTCCGGCGAGGTGCTCGCCCGGCACGACGGCGTGCACGGTTTCACCATCGGCCAGCGCAAGGGACTCGGGATCGCCGGCCCCGGACCGGACGGCCGGCCCCGCTACGTCACCGCCATCGAACCCGAGACCGGCACCGTCCGGGTCGGCAGCGCCGAGAAACTGAAGGTCGACTTCATCCGGGCCGAGCGCGCGGTGTGGACCTCGGGGGAGGCGCCCGAGGGCCCCGTCGAATGCGTCGTCCAGGTCCGGGCACACGGCGGCACCGCGCCCGCCGTGGCCGAGGCCGTCGGCTCGGGCATCGACATCAACCTGCGCGAACCGCTCACCGGCGTCGCGGCGGGGCAGGCCGCCGTGCTCTACCGTCCCGACCCGGCCGGCGACATCGTCCTCGGCAGCGGCACCATCGCCGGCACCCGCTCGGCGGCAGGGGAGCGGTGACGGCACAGGCGACCGGCCGCGACGTGTGGACCGCTGTCGCGACCGGGATCGGTTCGTGGCCGGGGACGGACCCGCGCGAGGCCGCCTCGATCGTGGTCGGGGAACTGCCCGCGCTGCCCCATCTCGTGGAACTGCCCGCGCGCGGACTCGGCGCCGACATGCTCGGCCGCGTCAGCGCGCTGCTCGTGGACCTGCACCTCGACGCCTCCACCACCGGCTACCGCCTCGTCTCGCACCGCGGGACCGTCGCGGCGCGCGCCGAGGACCTGCTCGCCCGCGACCTCGACGCCCTCGAGGAGGCCTGGGAGCGGGCCGGTCCGGAATCCGACCGTCCGGTGAAAGTGCAGGCGGCAGGGCCGCTCACCCTCGCCGCGCATCTCGAACTCGCCACCGGCCGCCGGGTCCTCACCGACCGCGGCGCCGTGCGGGACGTGTCCGAGTCGCTGGCCGAGGGTATCGCCCGGCACGCCGCTGAGATCACCCGGCGGCTGGGGGTGCGGGTCGTCGTCCAGCTCGACGAGCCCGCCCTGCCCGACGTGCTCGCCGGACGACTGACCGGGCGCACCGCCCTCGAGACGGTGCCCGCCCTGCCGGGACCGGAGGCCCTCGACATCCTCGACACCACCATCCGCGGCACCGGGGCGTCGGTCGCCGTCCACTGCTGCGCCGACGACCTGCCCACCGACCTGCTGCGCCGCAGCGCCGCCGACGCGGTGGCCTTCGACGTCTCCCGGATCCGCCGCGCCGACCTCGACGGGCTCGGCGAACTGATCGACTCCGGCACCGTCCCGATCCTCGGGCTCGTCCGGGCCTCGGCGTCGGCCGGCTGGCGCGAGCAGGCCGCTCCCGCCGTCGACCTGATCGACCGGCTCGGTTTCCCGCGCGGTCTGCTGCGCTCGGTGGGGGTCGCCCCGGCGTGCGGTCTGGCGTCGGTCTCCGACGAGGCGGCGCGCACCGCGCTGCGACTGACCCGCGAGATCGCCGCGGTGTTCGCGGACGAACCCGAACATCTCTGACCCGAGCCCCACGGCGGGGTCTCCGGGTCGCGACGTCCCCGGCACCGCCTCCGGGCGAGTCCGGAAACCCGGTCGGTGCTCTCGACTAGGCTTTCGGCCTGTGAGTGAACCGACGGACGCACCCATCACAGCTCCTCCGGAGGCGCGCGAGCGCTGGCAGGAACTGGCCGAACAGGTGCGAGAGCACCAGTTCCGCTATTACGTGCGGGACGCGCCGATCATCTCGGACGGCGAGTTCGACGCCCTTTTCAACGAACTGCAGGCGCTCGAGGAGCAGTACACGGAACTGCGCACGCCGGACTCACCCACCCAGCTCGTCGGTGGCGGCTTCTCCACCGAGTTCGCCGCGGTCGAACACCTCGAACGCATGCTCAGCCTCGACAACGTCTTCGACGAGGACGAACTGCGCGCCTGGCTCGCCCGCGCCGAGACCGAGACGGGCACCCACCCCGACTATCTGTGCGAGGTCAAGATCGACGGGGTCGCCCTGAGCCTCGTCTACGAGAACGGCCGGCTCGTGCGCGCCGCGACCCGCGGCGACGGTCGCACCGGCGAGGACGTCACCCTCAACGCCCGCACCATCGACGACGTCCCCGAACGACTCACCGGCAGCGACGAGTTCCCCGTACCCGACCTGCTCGAGGTCCGCGGCGAGGTCTTCTTCCGGCTCGAGGACTTCCAGGCCCTCAACGCCGGCCTCGTCGCGGAGGGCAAGCCGCCCTTCGCCAACCCCCGCAACTCCGCGGCGGGATCGCTGCGTCAGAAGAACCCCGCCGTCACCGCCCGCCGGCGCCTGCGGATGTACTGCCACGGCTACGGCCGGATGGAGGGTTTCGAGGCCCGGTCGCAGTCCGAGGCCTACGCGGCCTTCGCCGTCTGGGGCCTGCCCGTCTCCCCGCACACCACCGTGGTGCGCGGCGCCGACGCCGTCATCGAGCGGATGCGTTACTGGGGCGAGCATCGGCACGACATCGAGCACGAGATCGACGGGCTCGTCGTCAAGATCGACGACATGGGCCTGCACCGCCGCCTCGGCGCCACCTCGCGGGCACCGCGCTGGGCCATCGCCTACAAGTACCCACCCGAGGAGGTCACCACCAAGCTCCTCGACATCCGGGTCAGTGTCGGGCGTACCGGCCGCGTCACCCCCTTCGCCTACATGGAACCGGTCACCGTCGCCGGCTCGACGGTCTCGCTCGCGACACTGCACAACGCGTCCGAGGTGGCGCGCAAGGGCGTGCTGATCGGTGACACCGTCGTCATCCGCAAGGCGGGCGACGTCATCCCCGAGGTGCTCGGGCCGGTCGTCGACCTCCGCGACGGCTCCGAGCGCGAGTTCGTCATGCCCGCCGAGTGCCCCGAGTGCGGAACGCCGCTCGCACCGGCCAAGGAGGGCGACGTCGATCTGCGCTGCCCCAACTCGCGGTCGTGCCCCGGCCAGCTGCGTGAGCGGGTCTTCCACGTCGCCGGCCGCGGGGCGTTCGACATCGAGGCGCTCGGTTACGAGGCCGCCACGGCGCTGCTCGAGGGGAAGGCCATCGCCGACGAGGGCGACCTGTTCTCCCTGACGAAGGAGGACCTCGAGCGTCTCGCCTTCTTCCGCACAACCAAGGGGGTGCTGTCGAAGAACGGCGAGCGGTTGCTGCAGAACCTCGACAAGGCCAAGGAGCAGCCGCTGTGGCGGGTGCTCGTGGCGCTGTCGATCCGGCACGTCGGCCCCACCGCCGCGCGGGCCCTGGCCGTCGAGTTCGGCAGCCTCGACCGGATCCGCTCGGCGTCCGTCGAGGAACTCGCCGCCGTCGAGGGCGTGGGACCCACCATCGCCGCGGCGGTCGTCGACTGGTTCACCGTCGACTGGCACGTCGCGATCGTCGACAAGTGGGCCGCGGCGGGTGTGCGGATGCAGGACGAGCGCGACGAGTCGATCCCGCGCACCCTCGAGGGCCTGTCGATCGTGGTCACCGGCACCCTCGCCGGTTTCTCCCGCGACCAGGCGAAGGAGGCCGTCCTCGCGCGGGGCGGCAAGGCGGCGGGGTCGGTGTCGAAGAAGACGGCCTTCGTCGTGGTCGGCGACAATCCGGGTTCCAAGGCCGACAAGGCCGCCGATCTCGGGGTGCCCGTCCTGGACGAGGACGGTTTCCGCATCCTGCTGGACGAGGGACCGGACGCCGCGCGCGCCCATCTGGGACTCGATCCCGCGGAGTGACCGGTCAGGACGCCTTCGCGGTCTTCTCCTCCTCCTGGGCGTCGCTCCGACCCAGGAACACCGCGGCCGCGACGAGGAAGCAGATCGCGCCGACGAAGGTGCCGTAGTTGGCGAGGCTCGGGTCGAGGGTGTTGCCGTCGTCGAGGACGAACGCGCCGACGGCGGACACACCGAAGGCGATCGACCCGAGCATGTTCAGCCAGCCGCTGATCCAGTCCTTCGAGCGGGGTTCCCAGTGCGAACCGGAACGCCAGAGCACCATGCAGGCGATCGCGCTCGACACGAGGAAGCACAGGGACCCCTCGACGTTGGGATTCCACACCAGGTGCATCTCGCCCTTGACGGTGTGCGCGTGCAGTGCCGCCCCGGTGCTCACGTTGAACAGCAGGGTGCCGATGAACTGGATGAGCGAGGCGAGCCAGTCCGCACGGATCGCGGGGTTGCCCTGATCGGAGACGGTGGCCGGCCCACTCAGCATCAGCTGGACGAACGCGGCCCCGGTGAAGAACCAGGAGCCGACGAAGAAGGACGTGTTGGCGCCGGCGGTTCCGAGAAACGTCGCGATCACGGGGGCCGACCCGAGTGCGAAAAGTGCGGCCCCGATGACGAATCCCCAGGACTGCATTCGCAGTGTCGGGTGGATGAGCATGCGCGGAGTGTAAAACACGATCCCGGAAAATACCGGATATGACGGAAAAACTCTCCATCCGGGTAGTTGTTCCGAACCGTCGCTGACGCAAACGATCTCGAATTGTCGTCACCTCGGGTGAAACCGGGGGGTGAATTCGAGTGCTTCCTCCGGTGGGAGTCGGATGCATTCCGTCCGGACCGATAACGTCCCATTTCATGACGGAGACTCCGGAGTGCATTCATCACCTTCCGTTCCGCGGCGGCGGCAGTAACGCTGTCGTCGTTTCCGCCGAGAATCCGTGGGTGACCGGAATGCGCGCCCCCGCGCACTCCGACGGAGTCGTTCCGGCCACGAGGAACCGCAAGGACGGTCGGTGAACAGATACGGACAACACAGTGACGCGGAGGCGTGGGACGAACTCGAGGACTCCCTCGCCGCCGACGGAGAACACACTCCGGTCGACGTCCAGGACGTCGGCACCCAGCGCTTCGAAGCGCCCGTCGTGGAGCCCGCCTCCGCGCACCGGGTGCCGGGAACGCTGGTCTCCGCCCGGGGTATCGAAGTACACGGCCCGTGGGGGCCCGTGTTCGGGCCCCTCGATCTCGACATCGATGCGGGTGGTGTGACGGTGGTGGCCGCGCCGGCCGGCGCCGCGCGGACCGCACTGCTCATGGCCCTGTGCGGCCGCATGCGCCTGAACAAGGGGACGCTGACCGTCCTCGGCGAGAGCCGGCCGCAGAAGATCATCGCCAACTCGGCGATCGCGTGCATGAACGAACTCGACGAGGTGCGCCCGTCGGTCACCGTCCGGGATCTCGTCACCGAGCAGAAACGGTGGGATTCCCCCTGGTACAAGTTGGTTCCGCGGGTTCGGGAGGACGGCGTCGCGGAGATGTGCGAGGAGATCTTCGGCGAGGTGCCGCTGCCGCCGCTCGAGGCCTTCGTCGACGACCTGCCCGAGATCCAGCAGTTGCTGCTGCGGATCTCCGTGGCGAACACCCGGCGTCCCCCGCTGCTGGTGGTGGGCCGCATCGACAAGATCGCCGACGACGTCGAGCGCGAGACCCTGCTCCGGCGCCTCGTCGATCTCGGCCGCAACCAGTCGGTGCTCATCGGCGACGTCAATCCCGTCGATCCCGCGCTCGGGGTGCGCGCCGTGGTGGACATGCAGGATCTGCTCGGACCCGGTGACATCGGCGTCCTGACGAAGAGGAAGTGACAGGTGCTCGCAGGCATCTCGCTCGGTAGCGATTCGAAGCGCTACTTCCGCGGCACCATGCCGCGCATCGCGATCGTGACGATCGTTCTCATGCCGTTGCTGTACGGCGCCATGTACCTGTGGGCGTTCTGGAATCCCTTCGGTGCGGTGAACAAGATCCCCGCTGCGATCGTCAACAACGACATCGGTGTCTCGGCGACGGGGGAGCGGGTCGACGCCGGCGACCAGGTCGTCAAGTCGCTCATCGCCTCCGGCCAGCTCGATCTCGAGGAGGTCTCCGAGGACGACGCCGTCGCGGGTCTGGCCGACGGGAAGTACTACTACACGATCACCATCCCGGAGAACTTCACCGCGGCGGTGGAATCACCCAACGGTGACAACCCCGAGAAGGCGAACCTGGTGTTCACCTTCAACGACGCGAACAACTACCTCGCCACGATCATCGGGCAGGACGCGTCCGAGCAGGTCATCAACCAGGTGAACTCCACGATCGGCGCTCAGGGCGTCGGCACGGTGCTCACCGGCCTCGAGTCCGCCGGATCGGGTCTGAAGCAGGCCGCCGACGGAGCCGAGCAGCTCGCCTCGGGTGCCGAGGAGCTGGCGACCAACATGGTCACGGCGCGTGACGGCTCGGCCCAGCTCGCCGCCGGCGCGAACGAGCTCGCCACCGCGATCGACGGCGTGACCGGCCCGCTGCTGCAGGCCCTCGACAGTGGCACCCTCTCCGGCGTCGCGGCGCAGGCGACGGAACTGCGGTCCTCGCTCGAGGCCCTCGAGTCCCGTGTGCCCGCATCCACTCAGTCCCGGGTGAACGATGCCGTCCAGCAGGTCGTCGACATCCTCGGCCGTAGCTCGGACCCGGTGGTCCAGCAGGCGATCGCCGCACTGACCCCGCTGACCACCCAGCAGGTGGAAGCGGACGCCGAGGCGCTGCGCGCGGAGATCGTCAGCCTGCGCTCCGATGCCCAGCAGCTCGAATACCAGCTCGTCGACCCGAACAGCCCGGTGCAGAGGGCGCTGGCGATGCTGACGAGCGGGGGCCTCGCCGGTGAGGTGAACCAGCTCCGCAGCGGCGTCGACGAACTGAACTCGGGGGCGAGCCAGCTGAGTTCGGGTCTAGTCCAGCTCACCGACGGCAGCTTCCAGCTCGTGGACGGCGCGCAGGAACTCGCCCAGGCCCTGAGCGAGGGCGCCGGCCAGGTGCCCAGCTGGACCGACGCGCAGCGCACCGCGACGGCCGAGACCCTCTCGACTCCCGTTGCGCTGCAGCAGGACTACACGAACGAGGCACCGACCTTCGGTACCGGTTTCGCGCCGTTCTTCCTGTCGCTCGCCCTGTTCGTCGGCGGCATCATCACCTGGATGCTGCTCACCCCGCTGCAGTCGCGGCCCACGGTCGCCAACCTCGGTGCCTTCCGCACGGTCCTCGCCTCGTACTGGCCGGCCCTGCTCGTGGGCATCCTGCAGGTGGTCGTGATGTACACCGTCGTGCACTTCGGTGTCGGCCTCGACGTCAAGCACGTGCTGGGCACGATCCTGTTCCTGATGCTGATCTCGGCGACCTATCTCGCCATGATCCAGGCCTTCAACGCGGTCTTCGGCGTCGCGGTGGGCCGTGTGGTCACCCTGGCGTTCCTGATGCTGCAGCTCGTCTCCGCCGGCGGCATCTACCCGGTCCCGACCACGGCCAAGCCGTTCCAGTACATCCATCCGTTCGACCCGATGACCTACACGGTCAACGGTCTGCGGCAGCTCACGGTGGCCGAGCACATCGACTCCCGGTTGTGGATCGCAATCGCCGTTCTCGGCGGCGTCCTGCTCGTATCGTTGTCGCTGAGTGCCATGTCGGTCCGCCGCAATCGCCGCTACACGATGGAGAGGCTGTACCCGCCGATCGAGGTGTGAGAGCCGCCCGCCCGTATGTCCCCGATGTCCACCGGATCGACGAGTGTTCGATGCGGGAAATGGAGGAAACCATGTCAGAGTCCAATGCTCCAGCCGAGACACTCGCACCCGCCTTCACCGGCAGGCTCGGTACCGAACCGATTCCTGCTCTGCGGCTTCCCAAATCGGAGACCGACCCGGAGGCGACCTACCAGTTCATCCACGACGAGCTGATGCTCGACGGCAGCTCGCGCCTGAACCTGGCGACCTTCGTCACCACGTGGATGGATCCGCAGGCGGGCCGTCTCATGGCCGAGACGTTCGACAAGAACATGATCGACAAGGACGAGTACCCGGCGACGGCGGAGATCGAGACCCGCTGCGTCAACATGGTCGCGGCCCTGTTCAACGCCGAGGACCTCGACCCGGCCGATCCGTCCTCGGCCACCGGCGTCTCGACGATCGGTTCGTCCGAAGCCGTCATGCTGGGCGGTCTCGCGCTCAAGTGGCGCTGGCGTGAGGCTCGCAGGGCCGCCGGCAAGGACGCGTCGAAGCCGAACCTGGTGCTGGGCAGCAACGTACAGGTCGTGTGGGAGAAGTTCTGCCGCTACTTCGACGTCGAGCCGAAGTACCTGCCGATGGAGCCCGGCCGCTATGTGATCACCCCCGAGCAGGTCCGGGAAGCGGTCGACGAGAACACCATCGGTGTCGTCGCGATCCTCGGCACCACCTTCACCGGTGAGCTCGAGCCGGTCGCGGAGATCGCCGCGGCGCTCGACGAGCTCGCCGCCTCCGGTGGTCCCGACGTCCCGCTGCACGTCGACGCCGCCTCCGGGGGCTTCGTGGTGCCCTTCCTCCATCCGGACCTCGAGTGGGACTTCCGGGTACCGCGGGTCGTGTCGATCAACGTCAGCGGTCACAAGTACGGCATGACCTATCCGGGTATCGGTTTCGTCGTCTGGCGGTCGAAGGAGCACCTGCCCGAGGATCTGGTCTTCCGGGTCAACTATCTCGGTGGCGACATGCCGACGTTCACCCTGAACTTCTCGCGACCGGGTAACCAGGTCATCGGCCAGTACTACAACTTCATCCGGCTCGGCGTCGCCGGCTACACCCAGATCATGGAGACACTGCGCGACACGGCCCTCATGCTGTCGAAGCAGATCGCCGCGATCGAGAACATGGAGATCATCACCGACGGTTCCGCCATTCCGGTCATCTCCTTCCAGGTGTCGGGAGATCCCGGCTTCACGGTGTTCGACATCTCCCACGAACTGCGGGCCCGCGGTTTCCAGGTGCCGGCCTACACGATGCCGGCCGACGCGGAGGACGTCGCGGTGCTGCGCATCGTGCTCCGCGAGGGCTTCAGCCGCGATCTCGCCTACAAGCTCGGTGAGGCCATCGCCGACGTGGTCGGTTACCTCCGCAAGGGTGTCGGTCGGGGTCACTCCGACACGGCGTTCGCGCACTAGAACGCACCGGCCGGCGGTACCGCTCCCCTGGGGGCGGTACCGCGCCGGAATTCACGCCGATGTCGTGAACGGAAGCGGGGAGAGAAGCTCTGCGAGCTTTTCTCCCCATTCTGTTGTGCCGACAGTGAGGTCTTCTCAGTAAGTTGATCTTGGCCGAGCGGTGCGATACCCGAATCACGAAGAGACGCAGAGCCCCTGGTAGGACTGGATTTGCGAAGACCAAGTCCAAGAACCAGAGGCTCCACGTGATCACCTATTCTGCCACGCTCGACGTCCCACGCCCTCTCGCCCAGCACCTCGCCGCATTGCTGCAGGTCAACCGTCGTGAACGCGGCAGCCGCCGCGGACGCCGCGCCCTGACTCCCTTCCGCCACGCGGTCCTCGTACTGCGCTGGTTCCGACAGGACACCCCACTGACCGCACTGGCCCACGACGCCGGCATCTCCATCGCCACCGGCTACCGGTACCTGCACGAAGGCATCGACGTTCTCGCCGCGCAAGCTCCGGACCTGGCCGACGTGCTCAGCGACCGACTCGCCGCGGGACGGACGCACGTGATCCTCGACGGCACGCTGATCCCCACCGACCGGGTCCGTGAGACCACGATCGGAACGAAGGGCACCCCGGTCCACCGGTGGTACTCCGGTAAACACCGCCGATTCGGTGCGAACGTCCAGTTCATCGCGACCGCGGACGGATTCCCGTTGTGGGTGTCGGAATCGCTGCCGGGCAGCACCCACGATCTGACCGCGGCCCGCGCACACGGAATTACGGGCGCGTTGTACGCCGCCGCAGCTCAGGGTCTGCTCACCCTCGCGGACCAGGGTTATCAGGGGGTGGGCATCGGTATCCACACGCCCACGAAGGCTCCTGCCGACGGCAACACTCTCGACGCCGACACCGCCTGCCGCAACACGCTGCTGACCAGTCTGCGGTGCCTCGGCGAACGTGCCGCCGCATTGCTCACCACCCGATGGAAGGCACTCGCCAGGATCACCCTGTGCCCCAAAAGAATCGGTTCCATCGTCAAAGCGGCGCTCGTTCTCACCCAATTCGAGCATGCAGGACGCTACTGAGAAAACCTCAGTACGAGAGGCACGACGAATCACGCCGGAGAAATTCTTTTCGTCCGATGCGTGAAGTTCGGGAATTGCGTGTGAGAACCACAATTTCTCCGAAGCGCTGGTAAAGTCTGTCCAAGATCAACGGATTCCGTGTCGGGGGCGGTTCCGTCCCTAGGTCGAGAGGGAATCGAACGTGCCGGGAACACTGCCCCTGTTTCGTCGCCGTTTGTTCTCACTTCTTTCACAACGAACCGAATCTGTGATGATCCACGGCGGTCGGTTCTCGGGCAAGACGACCCTCGTCCGGACGTGGCTGGCCACCGATCCGTGCCCCGACCTGGTGCCGGTCTTCGTCCCCGAACCCGCATCCGACACCGCGACCGGGGCCTACTGGGCCGGGGTGCTGTCGGCGGCGTGCACCTCTCTGGGAATCGCCGAGCCCGTGGCGGGGGACGACCCGTTCGAGACATTGTGCGCACTGCTGCGCCGGAACCCCCGCCCCGTGCTCCTCGCCCTCGACGGAGTGCAGTCGGTCGACGGGATCGAGGAGCGGGCCCAGCGTCTGCTGCAGCTCGGGACCGGGATGCGGCTCGTGGTGACGAGCCGGAACCGCGACGTCCGGGGCGCCCGGCCGGACTGCGGCCCCGGATGGACGGAGATCGGCACCGACTCCCTGGCCTTCACGGTGGACGAGACCGCGGCGCTGTGCCGGGTGTTCGGGGTCCCTCGCGACGAACGCACCGCCGAGTGGATCACCCGCCGGACCGACGGCCTGCCCGCCCTGGTCGCCGCGGTGTGCGCGGCCCTGCGCGCCGAGGAACCCCAACGCGCCTACGACACCGAGGCCCTCGACGAACTCGTCGACAAGGCGATCGACCTGCTCGTCACGCGCCTGGTCGCCGCCGAGCCCGCGCTGGCACGGTCGTGCCGCGCGGTTCTCGTCTCCGCGACACCGGAGCGTCTGACGACCGGTTCGCTCGCCGCTCTGCCCCAGGTCCCCGACGCCGACCGATTCGTCGACACCCTGGTCGCGGAGGGCCTGCTCGACACGGCCCCGGATGGCCCGCTCGACACGGCCCCGGGGGGTTCGGCCGGCACCGCGGACGAGGAACACGCCTGGCGCTACCCGGAGGTCGTGCGCGCCTCCCTGCTGAGGGTCGCGGCCGCCGATCATCCGGAGGACCTGCAGCAGGCGCGCGCCGCGCTCGTCGAGTACTGGCTGCAGCGCTCCCGACCGGACATCGCCCTGCGGCACGTCGTAGAGCACGGCGACTGGCAGCGCGCCCTCGGGATCGTCGCGCAGCACTGGACCACGCTGTACGCCGACGGTTCGCTCCGCTCCCTCGGCCCGGTGCTGCTCGACCTGATCCCGAAGGAGATCGCGGCGGGCGACCCGACCACGGCGTCGCTGCGCACGCTCGTCCCGGCAACGGGCGTGCGGGACGGATCCGGGACGCACCTCCCCGGGCTCGACGAGGACGCCGCCGCGGCGATCCCGCTTCCCGCCTCCTTCGAGTTCCCCCAGCCGTTCGAGACGGTCCTGCGGCTCGGCGCGCTGCGGATGCGGGGCGAGTACGACCGGGCGATGGACCTGTGCGACACCATGATCGACGAATCACTGCCGGATCTCGACGGGGTCGACGAGACGATCCGGCACGCCCACGCCCTGAAGTTCCTCAACTTCGGCACCGTCTACATGCTCGGCGGCCGCGCCGGGGACGCCCTGCGGATGCTGCGGTTCGCCCACTCCGCCGGGGCGGGCATCTACGTCCGCCGGGAGGCCGCCGGCAAACTCGCCCTCCTCGACGCCGTCCGGGGGCAGGCCCACGAGGCCGTCCGCTGGGTGGAGGAGGAGCGACGGTACCCGCCGATCCTGGGCGAGGCCGAGGCTGCCGTGCGTACGGCAGCGCTGGTCGCCACCGCGCTCGTGGCCGTCGACCGGCTCGACGCCGACACCGCCTTCGACGCCCTCGCCGAACTCGGTGCTCCCTCCGACAAGGAGGAACTGTGGGCGGCGGTCCTCTACGCGCGGGGGCGGCAGGCACTGCTGGCCGGGGTCCCCGCGGACGGCCTGCTGTACATCGACTCGGAGCTGCCGCGGTTCGAGCACCGCCGTACCGGGATCGCGTCGGTGCTGATCGACGCCGTCCGCGCCGATCTGTACCTCGCGCTCGGCCAGGCCGCCCCGGCCCGCGAGATCCTGAAGAACTCGACGCATCCGCTCACCGCCCCGACCCGGGCCAGGCTGCTCCTGCTCGTCGGGGATCCGGGTGGTGCGGAGGCGATCGTGCACCGCGACGACATCGATCTGGAACGCTGCCCGGCCGTGTGCGCGGAACTCGCGCTCATCGGCTCGGTCGCGGCGCTGCGGCTCGGCCGTCGCACCGAGGCCCGGCGGCACCTCCAGCGCGCGGTCGTGCTGTCGCGGCACAGCGGCGTCACCCGGCCGTTCGTCACGCTGCCACCCTCCGCGGTGCGCGACGTCCTGTCGCTGGGGGTGGACCTTCCGCTGGACCTCGAGGAGGCCGTCGCCGAGTACGGCTCCTTCCGGGAGATCCGGCCCGCCGTGCGCCTCACCCGGAGGGAACGTGCCGTTCTCGACGCGCTGCTCGAGGGCGGGAGCCCGGCGAGCATCGCGAAGCAGCAGTACGTCAGCCTCAACACGGTCAAGACCCAGTTGCGGTCGCTGTACCGGAAACTCGGCGTGCACTCCCGCGAGGAGGCCATCGCCATGGCGGGCCGCCTCGTCGTGGAATGAGGCGTCGCGTGCAGTGAGGGCCCTTCCCGGAGAAAGGGCCCTGCCGGAGCCGAGTGCCCGGCTCGGGGTGCGTGCTCAGCTCAGAACGGAGCCGACGATGCCGGCGAAGTAACCGACGCGGGCGATCTCGGACGGCCGGAACTCCGGGCCGCCCGGGCGCCCGAGGACGAGCACCCGCTCCGGGGAGCCGAGGGGAGCGGCGGCGAGCATCGTGTCCATGTCGCGCCACAGCTGCGGCACCCAGTCGGCCTCGTGGTCGAGGAGGGTGGGCTTGTCGAGCGGCATCCACGGCACACCCGCCAGATGGGTCTCCGGCGAACCCGGGCTGCCCACGATGCGGAAGATGCCGTTCGGGCCGACGCCGAGCACCGTCGCCCAGCCGACCCGCAGCACGCGCGGGGCCCCGTCGACGAGGATCTGGAGGCGCTCGTCGCGGGCCGCGGCGATCTGGTCGATCAGTTCGAGTTCGCGGTGGGTGTCGAGGATCCCGGCGTACGGGCGGATGGAGTCGACCGTGACACCGGGCAGGGCCTCGGCGGCGGTGAGGAGCGTGTCGGGCAGCTTCCCGGGCTCCACGTCGACGACGAGGTCGTCGATCGCGAAGTCCTGGCCGCGCTCGACGACGTCGAGCGACAGGATGTCGGCGCCCACCGAGCCGAGCGCGACGGCCAGCGAGCCGAGGCTACCGGGACGATCGGGGAGCCTGACACGCAAGAGATACGACACGTGAGTCCTTTCCGAGTCGGTTTCGTGCCATCGATGCCGCCCGGAACCGGATCGACGGCACGTGATCCGCCGGCATCGGCATGCCGGCCCCAGGGCCCGTGTCGACCTCTGGCAGACCATATCCTCGCATCCCACCGGTCACCCCAGGGACGGTGCGATGTCGAAAATACGACGAGCCCCCCGAAAAACCCCGGTCGCGCCGCGGCGTGTCACACGAACGCAACACAGCGTTGCGGAACTCGCAACATCACGCGGTGGGAGAGAGGTCACCCGGGGAGGGGAACAGGCCGCACCGCCTGCGCCGTCGCTTCCTCGACGCATTACCCTGGACAGGACGTTCACTCTCCATCGGAAAGGGGCCATTCACGGTGCCTGCCATCTCCCGAGACGAGGTCGCGCATCTCGCCCGGTTGTCCCGGCTTGCGCTGACCGATGCCGAACTCGACGAGTTCGCCGGTCAGTTGGATTCGATCCTCAACCACGTCAAGGCGGTGTCCGAGGTGGCCGCGGACGATGTCGCGCCCATGGCGAACCCGAACGCGGTCACCAACGTGACGCGTCCGGACGTCGTCGTGCCCGGCCTCACGCCGGAGCAGGCGCTGTCCGGCGCACCTGCCGTGGAGGAAGACCGCTTCGCGGTCCCGCAGATCCTGGGAGAGGGCGAATGAGCGCCGACATCACACGTCTCGACGCCGCCACCCTCGCGTCGAGGATCCACGGCGGCGAGCTGTCGTCGGTGGAGGTCACCCGGGCCCACCTCGACCGCATCGCCGAGGTCGACGGGGAGTACAACGCCTTCCTGCACGTCGCCTCCGAGCAGGCCCTCGCCGCCGCCGCGGAGGTCGACCGTGCCCTCGGTGCGGGGGAGAAGCCCGCCTCGGCGCTGGCCGGTGTGCCGCTCGCACTCAAGGACGTGTTCACCACCACGGACATGCCCACCACGTGTGCGTCGAAGATCCTCGAGGGCTGGGTGTCGCCCTACGACGCGACGCTGACCACCAAGCTCCGCGAGGCCGGCATCCCGATCCTCGGCAAGACCAACATGGACGAGTTCGCGATGGGCTCGTCCACCGAGAACTCGGCCTACGGCCCCACCCGCAATCCGTGGGACACCAGCCGAATTCCCGGTGGTTCCGGTGGCGGCTCCGCCGCGGCCCTCGCCTCCTACCAGGCGCCGCTGGCCATCGGCACCGACACGGGCGGCTCGATCCGTCAGCCCGCCGCGGTCACCGCGACCGTCGGCACCAAGCCCACCTACGGCACCGTCTCCCGTTACGGCCTGGTCGCCTGCGCGTCCTCGCTCGACCAGGGCGGCCCGTGCGGTCGTACCGTCCTCGACACCGCGCTGCTGCACGAGGTCATCGCCGGGCACGACCCGCGCGACTCGACGTCGGTGAAGGCCCCCGTCCGGCCCGTGGTGGAGGCCGCCCGCCAGGGTGCCGCCGGCGACCTGAAGGGCGTGAAGGTCGGTGTGGTCAAGGAACTGCACTCCGACAGCTACCAGCCCGGCGTCATCGCCTCGTTCGACGCCGCGGTGAAGACCCTGACGGAGCTCGGTGCCGAGGTCGTCGAGGTGTCGTGCCCGCACTTCGAGTACGCCCTCGCCTCCTACTACCTGATCCTTCCCTCGGAGGTCTCGTCGAACCTCGCGCGCTTCGACGCCATGCGCTACGGCATGCGCGTCGACGACGGCACGATGAGCGCCGAACAGGTCATGGCCGCCACCCGCGCCGCCGGCTTCGGCAAGGAGGTCAAGCGCCGCATCATGATCGGCACCTACGCGCTGTCGGCGGGCTACTACGACGCCTACTACGGCCAGGCGCTGAAGGTGCGCACGCTCATCGCGCAGGACTTCGACAAGGCCTACGAGCAGGTCGACGTGCTGGTCTCGCCGACGAGCCCGTTCACGCCGTGGAAGCTCGGCGAGAAGGTCGACGATCCGCTGGCGATGTACCTGTCCGACCTGTGCACCCTGCCCACCAACCTCGCCGGGCACTGCGCGATGTCGGTGCCGTCGGGTCTGTCCGAGGACGACGGCCTGCCCGTCGGCCTGCAGATCATGGCGCCGGCGCTGGCCGACGAGCGCCTCTACCGCGTGGGTGCGGCCTTCGAGGCCGCCCGGGGCCCGGTCCTGGTCTGACCCCATCCCGCCTCTCCGCGACCCGTCGTGCCGTTCCGGCCGACGGGTCGCGGTGCATCCGGGTCCGTTCAACGGTCCTCGGCCGCGCACCGGGCCTGGTCCTCGCCGTAGCGGTGACCGTGCCCGATCGGGGCGTCCAGCGAGACGAGCAGATCCACACTCGTCTGCACGAACGTCAGGACGGGCAGCCACGGCGGTACAGGCGCGTCGATGCGGGCCCGCGACAGATCCGGCGGCGACCACAGCAGGGCGGGCTGCCACCACACCACGGGATCCGAACTGTTCGCCCGCACGGTCGCCCCGTCGGTACGCACCCCCGCCGGCGGACCCGCGAGGAAGAGCGCACACGGCTCCGGGTCGACGTTCGCGAACACCGCGCTCGCCCCGGTCGCGCCCAGCGACTGGCCGTAGAGATGCAGGACGGGCCGCCGCTCCGTGGGCAGGGCGGCCAGCCGGGTCCGCACGGCCGCCACGAGCGCCCGCGTCTCCTCGACCGCGGCATCGCGGTCGAGCACGAAAGTCGCCCAGCTCGGACGATCGGAGTACTGCTGGGCGACGATCACCAGATCGTCCCCCCACCGGCTCTCGAATCCGCGCACGGCTGCGGCGTCCACCCAGCCGGAGCCGGTCGGCACCGCCACCACCAGGTGTTCGCGGTCCCATCCGCCGACCCGGTCGAGTTCGGCCACGGCCCGCTCGGCCCGCCCCTCCGGATCCGCGGCCGCCGCCAGCGGGATGTACACCCGCAGGGCGGACCCGTCGGAGGGCAGGGACACGAACCGCCGGCCTTCCCGCCCGAGGTCGACACCGCTCGAGGGGGCCGGATCGGTGGGCGAGGCGGACACCGTGCCCGCCCCCAGGCACGCGAGCACCGTCACCACCGCCACCACCGGAAGCCGTCCGGCCCTGCCGGGTGAGGTCCCCGTGCGCAGCGCCGCCACGACGGCCCGCGTACCGCCCACGAGCACGGTCACGACGACGGCCGCGACGAGAACGACCTCGGTCCAGTAGCGCAGGTCCACCCCCGGCACGTCCATGGCCTGCCGCAACCGGTTCTGCCACCGGTGTGCACCGGCCACGGCGACCAGCATTGCCGAGGCGCCGACCGTCACGATCGGCCACCGGAGCTCGTCCGGTGTGGGTGAGGGGAATCGTCCGGTGCGCCGGTGGAAGACGGACACGACGATCCGGCGGCTCGCGAGTGCGAACACGATCAGCACCCCCGTGACCACGCCCTGCACCACCGGATCGCGGGGCAGGAGCGACGGGAAGAGCGAGACCACCGCGGCGAGAACGATCACGAACATCCTCATGAGAGCGCTGCTTTCGGGTCGAGTGCCCGCCGCGATGCGAGCCCCAGCAGTGCGGAGCCCGCGCCGAGTACGAGGGGCAGAGGAGATTCCGGGACGGGACTGTGACGGCCCTGCCGCCACGAGTTGAATTCCACTGCGGCAGAAGCAATTTTCGAGATCGGATGACACAGGGCGATCTGCGGGTCGGACCGGCACGCGAGGTCGAGATGCCGCGCGAAGAGGGAATCCAGCCTGCGCCGGGCGTCCGGTCCGAGCTCTCCCTCCGTGGCCCGCGCGTACCGGAGCAGGTCGTATCCGAGATCGTGGACTCGGCACGCCGATTCGAACACCTCCGGTAGCGGGATCGGCGCCGAGCAGTCACCCTCAGGATCCACCAGCCGTGCCACCGAATCGAGTCCCCGCTCCACGATCGGCGAATAGCCCATCACCGCGGCGAAATCGGTGGGGAAGGCGGCCTGCGCGGCCTCGGTGTCGTCGGCGACGAGCGCCGTGATCGCCGCCGCGGCGGCCGTGTTCCCGGACCCCGTGTTCCCGGTCGCCGCCGGGGCGGCCGGAGCGGAGATCGCCGAATGCGCGGCGGCGGCGAGCAACAGGGTCGAGGCGAGACGAACGAGGACGGATCGGGATGGCATGCCCCGAAAACTAGGAACGCTCGGTACTCCGCCGAAGCCCGCCGCGGAGGGATTCTCCGGTGCCGGTCTCGTCCCCGGGAGCTACCCCGATCTCACCCTCGGGTATGAGGACGGTCGAGGCGGCAGCCCCTAGCGTGGGGGACGTGAACGAACTCGCAGTCTCCGGCGCGAGAGCCGCCGGTCGCCTCGGCCGGGGGCGTTGGGGCACGATCACCGTCGTCGCCGTGACCCTGATCCTCTACGCGATCGCGTGGCCGACCCTGCCCCTGACCCACGACATCTCGCCGCCGCTGCTGCCGCTGATCTCGGGGATGGCGGTCTTCCCCTTCCTGCTCGTGCTGGTCCGCCCGGCGCTGGGCTGGGCGGTGTGCGCGTCCGCCGCGCTGATCGTCCCGGTCGTGTTCGAGCGGCTGCCCGGATACGACTATCCGTGGCAGGTCGTGCACATCCTCGTGATGCTGGCGCTGGTGTTCGCCGTCGCGGTCCGCGAGGAGATCCGGATCGTCCTCGTCGTCTGGGTCGCAACGGTTCTGCTGTTCGCGGCGTTCGTCCCCGGCAGCGACGGATGGGGCTGGGGGATCGGGATCAGTGCCCTGGTGGTGTTCGGGTTGCTGGTGCGCTGGCTGGTCGTGTCCCGTCGGCAGCTCGCCCGTGAGGAGGAGGCCAACGAGCTCGAACGGGCCCGCCGCGCCATCCTCGAGGAGAAGGCGCACATCGCCCGCGACCTGCACGACATCGTCGCCCACCACATGTCGATGATCGTGGTGCAGGCCCAGAGCGCGCCCTACCGGCTCCCGGACGTGAACGATGAGGTGCGCGCCGAGTTCGACGTGATCGGCGCGACCGCCCGGGAGGCGCTGAACGAGATCCGCACCCTGCTCGGGGTGCTGCGCAGCGACGGGCAGCTGCCCGAACACGAACCGCAGCCGGGCCTGGACCGGCTCGACGACCTGTTCGAGTCGTCCCGCCGCGCCGGGGTGCTGCTCGAGACCCTCGTCGAGGGGAGCCCCGGGCGGGTGTCCGACGGGGTGGGCCTGACCGTCTACCGGATCCTGCAGGAGTCGCTCGCCAACGCCGCCCGGCACGCTTCCGGGGCCGCCGTGTGCGCGCGGCTGATCTGGGAACCGGCGACCGTGACGGTCGAGGTGGTCAACGGCCCCGCCACCGCGGCGAGACGCGATCCCGGTGGCGCGGCGGACCGCAGCGGCGGCAACGGCATCCGCGGGATGGCCGAGCGCGCCACCGCGATGGGCGGGCAGCTCGTCGCCCATCCCCGCGGCGACGGCGGTTTCGAGGTCCGCGCGGTGCTCCCGCTGCTGCCCACCGCCTAGGGTTGGGGAGTGACGACCGACCCGCGACCTCCCATCACCGTGTTCATCGCCGACGACCAGGCCATGGTGCGGCAGGGTTTCGGCGCCCTGCTCGGCGCGCAAGCCGACATCAGCGTCGTCGGCGACGCCCCCGACGGGAGGGTCGCCGTCGCCGAGGTGGCACGGCTGCGCCCGGACGTCGTCCTCATGGACGTGCGCATGCCCGAGATGAACGGCCTCGACGCGGCCCGGCACATCCTCGCCGACACCCGCGAACCCCGCTCGAAGGTGCTCATGCTCACCACCTTCGATCTCGACGACTACGTCTACGAGGCGCTCGGGATGGGAGCGAGCGGATTCCTCCTCAAGGACGCCCCTGCCGACGAACTCGTCCGGGCCGTGCGGGTCGTCGCCGACGGGCAGGCACTGCTCGCCCCCACCGTGACCCGCCGGCTCATCGCCGAGGTCACCGCCCGCCGCCGGCCCCGACGCGGCCGCGACCGTGTCCTCGACCCCCTGACCCCGCGCGAACTCGAGGTGCTCGAACTCATCGCGCACGGCCTGTCGAACACCGAGATCGCCGAGCGTCTGTTCGTCGCCGAGCAGACCGTCAAGACCCACGTCGGAAAGGTGCTCGCCAAGCTGCACCTGCGCGACCGGGCGCAGGCGGTGGTGCTCGCCTACGAATCCGGTCTCGTCACACCGGGCTGAATCGCGCTGCCGTCACGCCCGGGAACGGGCAGGATGACGGGAGCAGCAACTGTCCCTGCGGGAGGTAGCGAGTGACGAGAATCGGCATCCTCACCAGCGGCGGCGACTGTCCCGGCCTCAACGCGGTCATCCGCGGTGCGGTGCTCAAGGGCACCGAGGTGCACGGGCAGGAGTTCGTCGGCTTCCTCGACGGCTGGCGCGGGCTCGTCGAGGGTGACGTGATCCCCTTGGACCGCAGCCGCGTTCGCGGTCTCGCCCAGCAGGGCGGCACCATCCTCGGGACCAGCCGCTTCGGCCCCTACCAGACCCCCGAGGGGGGAGCGGCGAACATCCAGAGGACCCTCGACCGGCTCGGGGTCGACGCCGTCGTCGCGATCGGTGGCGAGGGCACCGCCGCGGCGTCGAAACGACTGTTCGAGGAGGGCATCCGGATCGTCGGGGTGCCCAAGACGATCGACAACGACCTCAGCCGCACCGACTACACCTTCGGTTTCGACACCGCCGTGGAGATCGCCACGGTCGCCATCGACCGGTTGCGCACCACGGGCAATTCGCACAAGCGGTGCATGGTGCTCGAGGTGATGGGCCGCCACGCCGGGTGGATCGCCCTGCACTCCGGCACCGCCGGTGGTGCGCACGCCATCCTCATCCCGGAACACCCGGAGAGCCTCGAGCAGATCTGCGAGTGGGTCACCAGTGTCCGCGACCGCGGCCGCGCCCCGATGGTGGTCGTCGCGGAGGGATTCAAGCTCCCCGACATGGACGAGGCCTACTCCACGAAGGGCCTCGACGGTTTCGACCGTCCGCGTCTCGGCGGCATCGCCGAGATGCTCGCCCCGCTCATCGAGGAACGCACCGGCATCGAGACTCGCGCCACGGTCCTCGGGCACATCCAGCGCGGGGGCGTCCCCACCGCCTTCGACCGGGTGCTGGCGACCCGGCTGGGCATGGCCGTCACCGATCTCGTCGCCGACGAGGAGTGGGGACACATGGTGGCCCTGCACGGCACGGAGATCGCCCGTGTGGGGTTCGAGGAGGCGCTCGCCGACCCGAAGTTCGTGCCCGAGGAGCGTTACCAGGAGATGCGGATCCTGTTCGGGTGAGGCCGCGCCGGGGCACGCGAGCGGGCGTCTAAAATCAGCTGCATGACTGCCTCCGTGTCACCCGACCTGCTCGCCTACGACGACGTGCTCGCGAAGTTCGAGCCAGTGATGGGCATGGAGGTGCACGTCGAGCTGCACACCGCCACCAAGATGTTCTGCGGCTGCCCGACCACCTTCGGCGCCGAGCCGAACACCCAGGTGTGCCCGGTCTGCCTCGGCCTGCCCGGCGCCCTCCCGGTCGTCAACCAGGCGGCCGTCGAATCGGCCATCCGCATCGGCCTCGCGCTGAACTGCTCGATCACCCCGTGGGGCCGGTTCGCGCGGAAGAACTACTTCTACCCGGACCAGCCGAAGAACTACCAGATCTCGCAGTACGACGAGCCGATCGCCACCGACGGTTACCTCGACGTGCCGCTCGACGACGGCACCACCTGGCGGGTCGAGATCGAGCGCGCCCACATGGAGGAGGACACCGGCAAGTCGCTGCACGTCGGTGGCGCGACCGGCCGCATCCACGGTGCGAGCCACTCGCTGCTCGACTACAACCGCGCCGGTGTGCCGCTGATCGAGATCGTCACCAAGCCGATCGTCGGCGCCGGTGAGCGCGCCCCGGAGGTCGCCCGCGCCTACGTCACCGCCCTGCGCGACCTGCTCAAGGCCTTGAACGTCTCCGACGTCCGCATGGACCAGGGTTCGATGCGCTGCGACTCGAACGTCTCGCTGATGCCCATCGGCTCCGAGGAGTTCGGTACCCGCACCGAGACCAAGAACGTCAACTCCCTCAAGTCCGTCGAGGTGGCCGTCCGCTACGAGATGCGCCGCCAGGCCGCCGTGCTCGTCTCCGGCGGCGAGGTGATCCAGGAGACCCGGCACTTCCAGGAGGCCGACGGCACCACCTCGCCCGGTCGCCGCAAGGAGACCGCCGAGGACTACCGCTACTTCCCGGAGCCCGATCTCGAGCCCATCGCGCCCGACGCCGCCTGGGTCGAGGAACTGCGCGCGACGCTGCCCGAGCTCCCCTGGGTCCGCCGCGCCCGCATCCAGGCCGACTGGGGTGTCTCCGACGAGGAGATGCGCGACCTCGTCAACGCCGGTGCGCTCGACCTGATCGTCGCCACCACCGAGGCCGGCGCCCCGGCCCCCGAGGCCCGCTCGTGGTGGGTGTCCTACCTCGCGCAGCAGGCCAACACCCGCGGCGTCGAACTGTCCGAGCTGCCCATCACCCCGGCGCAGGTCGCCGAGGTGATCGCGCTCGTCGCCGACGGCAAGCTCACCAACAAGCTCGCCCGCCAGGTCGTCGACGGCGTGCTCGCCGGTGAGGGTGAGCCGAGCGAGGTCGTCGCCGCCCGCGGACTCGAGGTCGTGCGTGACGATTCGGCGCTGCAGGCCGCGGTCGACGCCGCCCTCGCCGCGAACCCCGACATCGCCGACAAGATCCGCGCCGGCAAGGTGCAGGCGGCCGGCAAGATCGTCGGCGACGTCATGAAGGCCACTCGCGGCCAGGCGGATCCGGCTCGCGTCAAGGAGCTCGTGCTCGCCGCATGCAGCTGACCGGGGCCCTGGCCCCGTCCGTCCGTGCGCCGCTAACGTAGCGGCACATGGACGCTGCTGTAGCCACCTCCCTGTTCTGGATCGCCGTCGCGGCGGCACTCGCCCCGGTGATCGCCGGGGCGGTACCGCGGCGTCTGGTCCCCGAGGTGGTGCTGCTGCTCGTCGCCGGTGTGATCATCGGCCCGTACGTGCTCGACCTCGCCGAGACCGGCAGCGAGATCGGCATCCTCCGCGAACTCGGCCTGGGCATGCTGTTCCTCCTCGCCGGTTACGACATCGACCCGGCGGAGCTGCGCGGCCGGGGTGGCCGGCGGGCACTGATCACCTGGTGTGTGTGCATGGTGGCGGCGCTCGCTACCGTCGCCCTGCTCGGCGTTCTGGGTCATCCCGTGCACGCCGAGATCGCCGTCGCCATCGCGATGACCTCCACCGCGCTCGGCACCCTGCTGCCGATCCTCGCCGATCGCGGTCTCGTCACCACCCCGCTCGGCCGGACCGTGCTCAACCACGGGGCGATGGGCGAGCTGCTCCCGGTGATCGCGATGGCGATCCTGCTCGGCACCCGCGGCGCCGTGGGCTCGCTGATCGTGCTGGCCGCCTTCGCGGTGGTCGCCCTGCTCGTCGCCGTTCTGCCGCAGCGCATCCTGCGGGAGGGTTCGGACATGGCGCGGTTCGTCCGGCGCACCGCCGACACCACCGCCCAGACCTCGGTGCGCCTGACGATGCTGCTGCTCGTCGGTCTCATTACCGTCGCAGTGGTGTTCGACCTCGACATCATCCTCGGCGCGTTCGCCGCCGGATTCATCCTCCGGCGGGCCGTCCCGGCCGGTGACGAACGGCTCGAGAAGAAGCTCGAAGGTCTGGGTTACGGTTTCCTCATCCCGATCTTCTTCGTCACCTCCGGCATGGCGATCGACGTCGAGGCCGTGGCGCAGGCACCCTTCCTCCTCGGTGCCTTCTTCGTGCTGCTGATCCTGGTCCGCGGCCTGCCGGTGTTCGTCGCGTCCCGCCTGGAACGCACGCCGGACGGCGCGCGGGTCTTCGACACCCGCGAGCAACTGCAGATCGCGTTGTACTCCGCGACCGGCCTGCCGCTGATCGTCGCCGTCACCGGTGTCGCCGTCGCGGCCGACCAGATGTCGAACGCCAGCGCCTCGATTCTCGTCGCGGCCGGGGCAGTCACCGTGCTGCTGCTGCCGATGATTGCCGGGCTGTTGCGCCGTCCGGAACCGGTGGAGTCGCGCGAGCGCGCCTGATCAGTCGAATCCGCCGCCGCCCGCGGGGAACTGGATCCGGACGACGCGGTCGTCGGTGGGTCCCGGCTCGCCGCCGGACTTGTTCACCGTCGACACCCACAGCAGGCCGTCGGCGGAGGCGGACGCGCCCCGGAGCCGGCCGTAGCGGTCCTCGAGGGTGACCACCGGTGCCGCCGTCACCGCGCCCGTGCCGGGATCGGTGCCGATCACGGCGACCGCCTTCGCGTCGGTGAGCGCGACCGCGATACCGTCGGGGGCGGCCGCGCATCCGGCCACGCCGGGCCTGTCGGGCCACGTCCACGCCGGGCCGGCGCCCGTGGAGCCGTCGGCGCCGACGCGCTGCAGCCGGTCCTCGAGCGGGGTGCGGTCGGTGACCCACAGGTTGCCGTTCGGATCGCGGCACACGTCGCCCGCGGTACCGATGCCCGACAGTACGACGCTCGGGGTGGGGGCGGTGCCCGGGGCGGGCAGCTCCATCTTCAGCAGCTTGCCGGCTCGAGACGCGGGATCGGTTGCCGCCGTGGGGTTTCCGGCGTCACCGGTGAGGACGGCGAGCTCGGTGGGGGAGACGAACTCGATGGCGCCGTTGTTGCCGGTCGCGCCTCGCGGGATCCCTGTCAGCACGTCCTTCGGGGCGTCGCCCGCGGCGATCCGCACGACCCGGTTGTCCGAGGCGGTGGTGATGTAGGCGTAGACCAGCCGGTCCTCGGCGAAGGTGGGCGACAACGCGATGTCGAGCAGACCGCCGTCACCGGAACCCTCCACCGGGATCCGGGCGAACTCCACCGGATCGGTCTCGGGCGCGACCTGCAGGATGCGTCCCGTCTGCCGCTCGGTGACCAGAGCCGAGTTGCCGTCGGGCATCGTCACCAACCCACCGGTCGACTCCAGGCAGGTCACGATCACCGCCGGATCCGGATCGACGCACGGCCCCGCCGGCGCCTGCGAGGAACTCGGTGGGGTCGTGGTGGTCGTCGGATCCTGCGGTCCGAAACCCGGTCCGGCGTCGAAGGTGGGTTCCGGTGAGAAGGGGGTGGACGCCGAGTCGTCGAACCGGGCGCACGAGGGCACCGCGAGGATCCCGACCGCCAGCGCCGCCACCGCCGCGCGTGCTCCCCACGAACCCGTCCGATGCGCGCCCCACGTCATGGCGCAAACGTTACCGGCACGACGCGCACACGTGCCGAAGCCGGGTGCGGAGTCCGAGCCGGTCCTACGCTGTGGGAGTGAGCGACAAACAGACCCCTGGTCCGAGGCCCGACGACATGCCCGACGAGCAGACGCTCGCGATGCCTCGTCAGCGGGCGTCGTATCTCGAATCGGACGACGACCTCGACTTCCACGGCACCCCGCTGGGCAACGAGGGGTATCTCGCCCCCACCGAGCAGCTCTACCGCCCGGAACCGGTCTACGGCGCCGAGAGTTACGGCACCGACCCGGCCCCGGCCGGGGCGGTGGCCGCGGGGGAGACCGTCCCGCCGAAGGTCCGCCGCGGCACCCTCGACCTCGGCCTGTTCGTGCTGCGCGCCGTGGTCGGCGCGACCCTCCTGGTGCACGGCCTGCAGAAACTGACCGGACTGTGGAACGGCCCCGGCCTCGACGGCTTCGAGGCGCTGCTCGCGGACGCCGGCTACCAGCAGCCCGCGCTCCTGGCGATCGCCGGTGCCGTCGGTGAGGTCGCCGCCGGTGGCCTGCTCGTGCTCGGGCTCCTCACCCCGATCGCCGCCGCGGCGATCGTCGCGATCATGGTCGACGCCGTGCTGTTCAAGCACGAACTCGAACCCGGCTTCCAGTACTTCGCGTCCGAACCCTCGGGGGTCGAGTACGAGATCCTGCTGGTCGCGTGCGCGGTGGCGCTCACCCTCACCGGCCCCGGCCGTATCGCGATCGACGGCCGCCGCGGCTGGGCCACACGCCCGTTCGTCGGATCGTTCGTCGCACTGCTGCTCGGCGCCGCCGCCGGCGTCTGCCTGTGGATCTTCGGGCGCTGACCCGACCCTGTGCACGGGAGAAGGGCCACGCGATCACGCGTGGCCCTTCTCCCGTGGAGTCACCGGTTACGGCAGGCGCCGCACCGCGCCCTTGTCGGCGGAGGTCGCCAGCGCCGCGTAGGCACGCAGCGCCTTCGAGACCTCGCGCTGACGGTCGACGGGCTGCCACGGACGCTCCGAGGCCTCCATCTTCGCGCGGCGCTCGGCGAGGACCTCGTCGTCGACGAGCACCTCGAGGGTGCGGGTCTTCACGTCGATGAGGATCCGGTCACCGTTCTCGACCAGGCCGATCGTGCCACCGGAGGCGGCCTCGGGGGAGATGTGGCCGATGGACAGACCGGAGGTGCCACCCGAGAAGCGGCCGTCGGTGATCAGCGCGCACACCTTGCCCAGGCCGATACCCTTGAGGAACGAGGTGGGATGCAGCATCTCCTGCATGCCCGGACCGCCGGCCGGGCCCTCGTAGCGCACGACCACCACGTCTCCCGGCTTGATCTTCTTGCCGAGGATGACCGAGACGGCCTCCTCCTGGGACTCGACCACGAAGGCCGGGCCCTCGAAGTGGAACAGCTCCTCGTCGATACCGGCGGTCTTGAGGATCGCGCCGTCCGGAGCGAGGTTGCCGCGCAGCACGCACAGGCCACCCTCGACGGTGTAGGCGTGCTCGATGTCGCGGATGCAGCCGTTCGCTGCGTCGGTGTCCAGCGACGACCAGCGGTTGTTCGTCGAGAACGGCTCGGTGGTGCGCACCCCGCCCGGAGCGGCGTGGAACAGCTCGAGCGCCTTCTCCGACGCCTTGCCGGAGCGGATGTCCCAGTTGTCGAGCCACTCGTCGAAGCTCTTGGTGTGGACGGTGGTCACGTCGGTCTCGAGCAGCCCGCCGCGGCGCAGCTCACCGAGGATGGCGGGGATGCCACCGGCGCGGTGCACGTCCTCCATGTGGTAGTCGGAGTTCGGGGAGACCTTCGCCAGGCAGGGCACCCGGCGGCTGATCTCGTCGATGGTGCCGAGATCGAAGTCGACCTCGCCCTCCTGCGCGGCGGCGAGGGTGTGCAGCACCGTGTTGGTCGAACCCCCCATCGCGACGTCGAGGGCCATGGCGTTGCGGAACGCCGCCGGGGTCGCGATGTTGCGGGGCAGGACGGACTCGTCGTCGTCGCGGTAGTAGCGCAGGGCGGCCTCGACGATGGTGGTGCCGGCGGTCTCGAAGAGCGCGCGGCGCGCCTCGTGGGTGGCGAGGGTCGAACCGTTGCCGGGCAGCGCGAGACCGAGAGCCTCGGTGAGGCAGTTCATCGAGTTGGCGGTGAACATGCCCGAGCACGAACCGCAGGTCGGGCAGGCGCTGCGCTCGACCTCCTCGAGCCCCGCGTCGTCGACGGACTCGCTGGCGGAGGCGGAGATCGCGGTGATGAGGTCGGTGGGGGCGTGGGCCACACCGTCGACGACCACGGCCTTGCCGGCCTCCATCGGGCCGCCGGAGACGAAGATCGTCGGGATGTTCAGCCGCATCGCGGCGTTGAGCATGCCCGGGGTGATCTTGTCGCAGTTGGAGATGCACACCAGCGCGTCGGCGGTGTGCGCGTTGACCATGTATTCGACGGAGTCGGCGATGATCTCGCGGCTCGGCAGCGAGTAGAGCATGCCGCCGTGACCCATCGCGATGCCGTCGTCGACGGCGATGGTGTGGAACTCGCGGGGGACACCGCCGGCCTCACGGACCGCCTTGGCGACGATCTCGCCGACGTCCTTGAGGTGGACGTGGCCGGGGACGAACTGGGTGTAGGAGTTCGCGATCGCGACGATCGGCTTGCCGAAGTCGGAATCGGTCAGGCCGGTGGCGCGCCACAGGGAACGCGCCCCTGCTGCATTTCGTCCGACGGTGGTGGTGCGTGACCTCAACGGGGGCATGGGCTGACTTCCTTGACTGGGGCTGGGTGCGCAATCGCCGACCGCGTCCGGTCGCCGGGCCGGGCGTGGGGAGCGGTACCGACGAATTTACTCGTGTGCTATCCGGCAGGCGTATCCGCGTCGGTTTCGGGTGGGCTCGGGTCGGTTCCGGGAGGAACGTCCCGGGAGGACTCAGGAGGACCGGTCGTCCCGGGCCGGGTCGTGCTCGGCGGCCTCGGCTTCCGCCTTCGCGGCCCGCTCGGCCTCGTACCGCTCGATCTCGGCCTGTCGGGCGGCGGCGTACGGATCGGTGATACGGCCGCCGCTGGCCTCGGCGATCTCGGGGAGACGGCCGAAGGTGACGACCGGCAGTGGTACCTCGGTGCCGTCGACGAGGTCGGCGCGGGCCCAGCCCCGCTTGGGGAAGCGGATCCCCTTGAGCGACTCCCAGTCGATGGAGGTGGTGCGGAACGTCGAGCGCGCCACGATGCCCTCGGGACCGACGACGGTCCGGACGCGGACCACCCAGGCGGCGACGAGGAAGGGGATGATCAGCGTCCAGGTGAAGGCGGCCGGCCACGCGAGCGCGGGCGAGGCCAGCGCCAGGAGCAGGAGTCCGCATCCGAGGAAGGACAGCCGGGAGATCTGGATGACCGTCGTCGGCCGATCGGGGGTGTGGGATGATGGAGACGGTGGCACGGGCTGCTGGGAAGATGACACCTCTACATCTTCGCATTGCAGCCGAGGCATCTCACATTCTGGGACAGTCGACCGCACCAAGTTGACTGGCTACGCACCATGCGCCTACCGTCTAGCGCGTGAATCAGAATGGGTTGCTCGTAATCGGCCGGCGCGTCGTCGCCTGAGCCGCATTTCCGCAACTCGCCCACGACGCGCCACCCTCGTACAGCAGAATTGCTGACGAGGGTTTTTTGTTGCCCGGAGCCAGAATCAGAGGAATTCGCAGTGAGCGCACCAACCGCACGGCCTCAACCCTCGCCGCGAAAGCCGGGGTCCGCCACCCCGACTCCCGCAGCTGCTGCAGCGCAGCCCACCGCCCGACGCCAGGTCGCCCCCGAGCGGGTCACCGGCGCCCAGTCGGTCGTCCGCGCACTCGAGGAACTCGAAGTCGACACGGTGTTCGGCATTCCCGGCGGTGCCATCCTGCCGGTCTACGACCCGCTGTTCGACTCGCGGCGCGTGCGGCACGTCCTCGTCCGGCACGAGCAGGGTGCCGGCCACGCCGCCACCGGCTACGCGCAGGCCACCGGCAAGGTCGGTGTGTGCATGGCCACCTCCGGCCCGGGCGCGACCAACCTCGTGACCCCGCTCGCCGACGCCCAGATGGACTCCGTCCCGGTCGTCGCGATCACCGGCCAGGTCGGTCGCCCGCTCATCGGCACCGATGCCTTCCAGGAAGCCGACATCTCCGGCATCACCATGCCGATCACCAAGCACAACTTCCTGGTGACCGACGGCGCCGACATCCCGCGCATCCTCGCCGAGGCCTTCTATCTGGCCTCCTCCGGCCGCCCGGGCGCGGTCCTCGTCGACATCCCCAAGGACATCCTCCAGGCGCAGACCACCTTCAGCTGGCCGCCGGAGATGCACCTGCCCGGCTACCGGCCCGTCACCAAGCCGCACGGCAAGCAGGTCCGTGAGGCCGCGCGCCTGATCGCCGACGCGAAGAACCCGGTTCTGTACGTCGGTGGCGGCGTCATCAAGGCCGAGGCCGCCGCCGAGCTGCTCGAGCTCGCCGAGCTGACGAACATCCCGGTCGTCACCACGCTGATGGCCCGCGGCGCGTTCCCGGACAGCCACCCGCTGCATTGCGGCATGCCCGGCATGCACGGCAACGTCGCGGCCGTGGCCGCGCTGCAGAAGAGCGATCTGCTCATCACCCTCGGCGCACGCTTCGACGACCGCGTGACCGGCAAGCTCGAGTCGTTCGCCCCCGACGCGAAGGTCATCCACGCCGACATCGACCCGGCCGAGATCGGCAAGAACCGGCACGCCGACGTCCCGATCGTGGGCGACTGCAAGGAGGTCCTCGTCGAGCTGATCGAGGCCATCCGCGCCGACCTGGCGACCGGCACGAAGCTGGACTACTCGGACTGGTGGGTCTACCTCGACGACATCCGTCGTACCTACCCGCTCAGCTACGACCGTCCCGCCGACGACACCCTGTCGCCGCAGTACGTGATCCAGGCCCTCGGCAAGCTCGCCGGCCCGGACGCGATCTACTGCGCCGGCGTGGGTCAGCACCAGATGTGGGCCGCGCAGTTCGTGAACTACGAGAAGCCGCGCACCTGGCTCAACTCCGGTGGCCTCGGCACGATGGGCTACGCCGTTCCCGCGGCGATGGGCGCCAAGATGGGAAAGCCGGAGGCCGAGGTGTGGGCCATCGACGGCGACGGTTGCTTCCAGATGACCAACCAGGAACTCGCGACCTGCGCGGTCGAGGGTGTGCCGATCAAGGTCGCCCTGATCAACAACGGCAACCTCGGCATGGTCCGCCAGTGGCAGACCCTGTTCTACGAGGAGCGCTACTCGAACACCGACCTGGCGACGCACTCGCTGCGCATCCCGGACTTCGTCAAGCTCGCCGAGGCCCTCGGCTGCGTCGGCATCCGTGTCGAGCGCGAGGAGGACGTCGAGCCCGCGATCCGCCGGGCCCAGGAGATCAACGATCGCCCGGTCGTGATCGACTTCATCGTCGGCAAGGACGCGCAGGTGTGGCCGATGGTCGCCGCCGGCACGAGCAACGACGAGATCATGGCGGCGCGCAACATCCGGCCGCTGTTCGACGACGATGCCGCCGCCGACGATCCGTCCGTCATCCACGAGACCATCGACGCGCTCGAGACCCGCGGAGACGCCGCGGCCCAGGAGGAGACCAAGTGAGCACGAGCCACACTCTCAGTGTTCTCGTCGAGGACAAGCCGGGCGTGCTCGCCCGTGTCGCGTCGCTGTTCTCGCGGCGCGGATTCAACATCGAGTCCCTCGCCGTCGGTGGCACCGAGGTGCCCGACATCTCCCGCATGACGATCGTCGTGACGGTCGACGAGTTCCCCCTCGAGCAGGTCACCAAGCAACTCAACAAGCTCGTCAACGTCATCAAGATCGTCGAGCAGGAGGAGGAGGCGTCCGTCGCCCGCGAACTCGTGCTCATCAAGGTGCGTGCCGACGCCAGCGTGCGCACCCAGGTCATCGAGACGGTGAATCTGTTCCGTGCCAAGGTCATCGACGTCTCGCCCGAGTCGCTGACGATCGAGGCCACCGGTACCCGCTCCAAGCTTGACGCGCTCCTGCGCATGCTCGAGCCGTACGGAATCCGGGAGATCGTGCAGTCCGGCGTGGTCGCCGTCGGACGCGGTCCGAAGTCCATCACGGCGACCCGTTAGCCTGAACACACCCATACTTGCTGAAAGAGGTATTCACAGTGGCAGTCGAGATGTTCTACGACGACGATGCGGACCTGTCGATCATCCAGGGCCGCAAGGTCGCCGTCATCGGCTACGGCAGCCAGGGTCACGCACACTCCCTGAGCCTGCGTGACTCGGGCGTCGAGGTCCGCATCGGCCTGAAGGAGGGCTCGAAGTCGCGGGCCAAGGCCGAGGAGGCCGGCCTCACCGTCGGTACGCCCGCCGAGGTCTCGGAGTGGGCCGACGTCATCATGCTGCTCGCCCCCGACACCGCCCAGGCGTCGATCTTCAAGAACGACATCGAGCCCAACCTGAAGGACGGCGACGCCCTGTTCTTCGGCCACGGCCTGAACATCCACTTCGGCCTCATCAAGGCTCCGGAGTTCGTCACCGTCGGCATGGTCGCCCCCAAGGGCCCCGGCCACCTCGTGCGCCGCCAGTTCGTCGACGGCAAGGGTGTGCCCGCGCTCATCGCCATCCACCAGGACCCGAAGGGCGACGGCGAGGCCCTGGCCCTGTCCTACGCCAAGGGCATCGGCGGCACCCGCGCCGGCGTCATCAAGACCACCTTCAAGGAAGAGACCGAGACCGACCTCTTCGGTGAGCAGGCCGTGCTCTGCGGTGGCACCGAGGAACTCGTCAAGACCGGTTTCGACGTCCTCGTCGAGGCGGGCTACGCCCCGGAGATGGCGTACTTCGAGTGCCTGCACGAGCTCAAGCTCATCGTCGACCTCATGTACGAGGGTGGCATCGCCCGCATGAACTACTCGGTGTCCGACACCGCCGAGTTCGGTGGCTACCTCTCCGGCCCGCGCGTCATCGACGCCGGCACCAAGGAGCGCATGAAGGACATCCTCAAGGACATCCAGGACGGCACCTTCGTCAAGCGTCTCGTCGCCAACGTCGAGAACGGCAACAAGGAGCTCGAGGGTCTGCGCAAGGAGAACGCCGAGCACGGCATCGAGGTCGTCGGCAAGCAGCTGCGCGATCTGATGAGCTGGGTCGATCGCCCGATCACCGAGACCGCGTAAGCGTCCCGAACCCGCACGGCGGCCCGGCACACCTCTCCGGTGTGCCGGGCCGCCGTCGTCCGTGGGTCTCGTCCGCCGGGCGTGAAGGGCGGCGACGGAGGATACTGGGCCGATGTGGCCCACGGCTGCGCTCGGACGACTGCCGGGTGTCGCCGCCGCGCGCACCCGGTGGCGGGGTGGGCTGCGCAGCGACGTCGGCGCCGGGCTCGCGCTCAGTGCGTTGCTGGTGCCCACCGGCATGGGATACGCCCAGGCGGCGGGTCTGCCCGCCTACACCGGCCTGTACGCGACGATCGTGCCGATGCTGGTCTACGCCCTGTTCGGGCCGTCCCGGATCCTGGTGATCGGCCCGGATTCCGCGCTGGCGCCGCTCGTCGCCGCGGCGGTGCTGCCGCTCGCCGCGGGCCGGGATCCCGCTCGCGCGGTCGCTCTCGCGGGACTGCTCGCCGTCCTCGTCGGCATCCTGCTGCTGGCCGGGGGAGTACTGCGTCTGGGCTTCCTCACCGACCTGCTGTCCACTCCCATCCGGATCGGTTTCCTCAACGCCATCGCGCTCATCGTCGTCGTCGGGCAGCTCCCGCTGCTGCTCGGCACGGACGCCGACGAATCCGGCCTGCTCCACGAACTGGCCGAACTCGTCGAGGACGTCGCCGAGGACGGGGTCGAACCCGTCACCCTCGCGGTCGGGCTCGCCACCATCGCCACGATGCTCCTGCTGAAGAGGCTCGACGTGCCGGTGCCCGGGGTGCTGATCGCCGTGGTCGCCGCGGCCGGCGCGACCGCCCTGTTCGATCTCGCCGAGCGCACCGAGACGGTCGGCGCTCTGCCCTCGGGTCTCCCGGCACCGGCTCTCGACGGTCTCGGCCGGGGCGATGTGACCGCGCTGCTCGGTCCGGCCGTCGCGATCGCGGTGATCGCGTTCGCCGACACCGCCGTGCTGTCCCGGTCCTTCGCGCTGCGCCGCGGTGAGGAGGTGGACGGCAGTGCCGAGATGCGGGCGCTCGGCGCCGCCAACCTCGCCGCGGGTCTCACCGGTGGTTTTCCCGTCTGCGGCAGCGGCAGTCGCACACCGGTCGTCGAACAGGCCGGAGGACGAACGCAACTCGCGGGTGCCGTCGGGGCCGTGACGGTGGCGGTGTTCGTCCTCGTTGCGCCCGGCGCCATCGCCTATCTGCCGCAGGCGGCGCTCGGGGCGGTGGTGATCGTGGCGGCGAGCTCGCTCGTCGACCCGGGTGCGCTGCGGCGGTTGTGGCGGGTGAGCCGCCTCGAATTCGGCCTCGCCGTGGCCGCGTTCGTCGCCGTCGGGCTCGCCGGGGTGCTGCGTGGTGTCCTCGTCGCGATCGCGCTGTCGCTGATCGTCGTGGTGGTGCGGGCCTGGCAGCCGCATCGCACCGAACTGGTCGAACTGCCCGAGGTCGCCGGATATCACGACCGGGAGCGGCATCCCGAGGGGCACCGGATCGAGGGGCTGGTGCTGGTGCGCTTCGACGCGCCGTTGTTCTTCGCGAACGGCGCGATCCTCACGAAGTACGTCCTCGATCTGGTCGATCGGCGGAAGGACGCCGTGGAATGGGTGATTCTCGCGGCCGAACCGATCACCGATCTCGACATCACCGCGCTCGAGGAGATCGAACGTCTCGACATCCACCTCGAGCGCAGGGGGATCCGGCTCGGCTTCGCCGCCCTGAAGGGGCCGGTGAAGGACAAGCTGCGCCGCATGCAGTCCGAGAACCGTTTCGACGACGAACATTTCCATCCCACCGTGCGCGCCGCCGTGCTCGCCTTCCGGCACCGCAACGACACCGGCATCACCCGGCGTGTGCTCGATGCGCCGCCGAAGGATCTGCTCCCGCCTCCCGGCGGGATCCGGCGGCGACGTGATCCGCGCCACCGCACGCCTGATCGACTGCGCCGGCGCCACCGCAGCGAGGACGGTGGGGTACCCGAGTCGTGACGAACTCCGAAAACCCTTCTCGTGTAACGGATTCGGCGAGAACAAGGTGACCGCCCGGGGTGTGGGCGGTCCGCGGCTCCCGGCGCAGGTCCGTGTCGACCGGCTCGCGGCAGCCGTCCGCGGCGCCGGTGACCGGCACGTTCGTCCCGGTCGCGCGGGTGCCGACCGGCCGCCGATCCCATCCCGGTGGGCCCGAGAACGGGGCCGGGGCACTAAACTGTGGTCGGTCGCGCGTGAACACGCCTTCGTCGGGCGCCTGAGCCGCCGACCGCCCACACATTCACGACACAGGGAGTCAGCACGTGAGCCAGAACGGCCGTCCAGTAGTCCTGATCGCCGACAAGCTAGCGCAGTCGACCGTCGATGCGCTCGGCGACGGTGTCGAGGTTCGCTGGGTCGACGGCCCCGACCGCCCGGCGCTGCTCGCTGCCGTGCCGGAGGCCCACGCCCTCCTGGTCCGTTCGGCCACCACCGTCGACGCCGAGGTGCTCGCCGCGGCGCCGAACCTGAAGATCGTCGGCCGCGCCGGTGTCGGTCTGGACAACGTCGACATCGCCGCCGCCACCGAGCGCGGCGTGATGGTCGTCAACGCCCCGACCTCCAACATCCACTCCGCCGCCGAGCACGCGGTCGCGCTGCTCATGTCGGCCGCGCGTCAGGTCCCGGCCGCCGACCGCACCCTGCGCGAGCGCACCTGGAAGCGCTCGAGCTTCAACGGCACCGAGATCCTCGGCAAGACCGTCGGCGTCGTCGGCCTCGGCCGCATCGGCCAGCTGTTCGCGCAGCGTCTCGCCGCCTTCGAGACCAACGTCATCGCGTACGACCCCTACCTGCCGGCCGCCCGCGCCGCGCAGCTCGGTGTCGAGCTCGTCGACATCGACGAGCTGGTCTCCCGCGCCGACTTCATCTCGGTGCACCTGCCCAAGACCAAGGAGACCGCCGGCCTCATCAACGCCGAGCGTCTCGCCAAGGCCAAGGACGGCGTCATCATCGTCAACGCCGCCCGCGGTGGCCTGATCGACGAGGACGCCCTCTACGACGCCCTCGTCTCCGGCAAGGTCCGTGCCGCCGGCCTCGACGTCTTCGAGACCGAGCCCTGCACCGACTCGAAGCTGTTCGACCTCGACAACGTCGTCGTCACCCCGCACCTCGGTGCGTCCACCGCCGAGGCGCAGGACCGCGCCGGCACCGACGTCGCCAAGAGCGTGCTGCTGGCCCTCGCCGGCGAGTTCGTGCCCGACGCCGTCAACGTCTCCGGTGGCCCGGTCGGCGAAGAGGTCGCCCCGTGGCTCGAGCTCGTCCGCAAGCTCGGTCTGCTCGCCGGCACCCTCTCGCCCGAGGCCGTGCAGAACGTGCAGGTCGTCGTCAGCGGTGAGCTCTCCGCCGAGAACGTCGAGATCCTCGGCCTGGCCGCCCTCCGCGGCCTGTTCTCCGCGAGCAGTGACGAGCCCGTCACCTTCGTCAACGCCCCGAAGCTCGCCGAGCAGCGCGGCGTGACCGTCGAGGTCGAGAAGGTCAGCGAGGCCACCACGCACCGCAGCTCCGTCGAGGTCCGCGCCGTGGCTCCGGACGGACACGTCACCTCCGTCGCCGGCGCTCTCACCGGCCTGCAGCAGGTCGAGAAGATCGTCAACATCAACGGCCGCAGCTTCGACCTCCGTGCCGAGGGCCACAACCTGATCGTCCACTACCAGGACCGTCCGGGTGTGCTCGGCACGCTCGGCACCGTGCTCGGCAACGCGAGCATCGACATCCAGGCCGCGGCCCTGAGCCAGGACGCCGAGGGCCCCGGCGCGACCGTGATCCTGCGCGTCGACCGCATCGTCGGCGACGCCGAGGTCGCACAGATCACCGAGGCGCTCGACGCACGGGTCGCCCAGGTCGACCTGTCCTGATCGTCCCGTTCTCCATCATCCGGTGGCCGCGACCGTCTGCACGGTCGCGGCCACCGTCGCACAGGAAGTGAGCAGTCCTCATGAAACTTGCGGTCATCCCAGGTGACGGCATCGGCGTCGAGGTCACGGCAGAGGCCCTCAAGGTGCTCCGCGTGCTCGTCCCCGACCTCGAGACGACGGAATACGACCTCGGTGCCCGCCGGTACAACGCGACCGGTGAACTCCTGCCCGAGTCCGACCTCGCCGAGATCCGCGAGCACGACGCGATCCTCCTCGGTGCCATCGGCGACCCGTCGGTCACGCCGGGTGTTCTCGAACGCGGCCTGCTGCTGAACATGCGGTTCGCGCTCGACCACCACGTCAACCTGCGCCCGTCGCGCCTGTACCCGGGCGCGAAGTCGCCGCTGGCCGCCGAGCACGAGATCGACTTCGTCGTCGTCCGCGAGGGCACCGAGGGCCCGTACACGGGCAACGGCGGCGCGATCCGCGTCGGTACCCCGCACGAGATCGCCACCGAGGTCTCGGTGAACACCTGGTTCGGCGCCGAGCGTGTGGTGCGCTACGCCTTCGAGCTCGCGCAGACCCGCCGCAAGCACGTCACGCTCATCCACAAGACGAACGTGCTGTCGAACGCCGGTGCCATCTGGACCCGTGCCGTCGAGACCGTCGGCAAGGAGTTCCCGGAGGTCACCACGGCCTACTGCCACATCGACGCCGCGACCATCTACATGGTCGACGACCCGTCGCGCTTCGACGTGATCGTCACCGACAACCTGTTCGGCGACATCATCACCGACCTCGCGGGCGCGGTCACCGGCGGCATCGGCCTGGCGGCGAGCGGCAACATCGACGCCTCGGGCACCAACCCGTCGATGTTCGAGCCGGTCCACGGTTCGGCGCCGGACATCGCCGGCAAGGGCATCGCCGATCCCACCGCGGCGATCCTGTCCACCGCCCTGCTGCTGCGTCACCTCGGTCGCGCCGAGGAGGCCGAGCGGGTCGAGCGGGCCGTCGAGGCGGACCTCGCCGCGCGCGGCACCGGCCCGATCGTCACCACCGAGGTGGGCGACCGGATCGCCGCGGCTCTCTGAGGCGACCGGATCGCCGCGGCTCTCTGAGACCGCGCCGTTCGGAAGACGACGACGCGCGTGGCGCCGGCGGGAACCTCCCGTCCGGCGCCACGCGCGTTTCCGCGTCAGTCCTTCGGCACCACCGGGACCGCCGCGGCGGGAGCGATCGCGGCCAGGGCGAACGCGACGGGGAATCCGAACGCCGCGATGAGCCCGCCGAAGACCGGGCCGACGGCCGCGGCGAACACGAACTGGCCGGTGTTCTGGATCCCGAGCGCGCGTCCGCCCCAGAAGGGCCCGGCGATCTCCGCGACGGCGGTGAACGCCAGTCCGTTCGGCGCCGAGGTGAGGATCGATGCGACGAGCAGCACGCCCACCGCGATCGCCGAGTCCGTCCACGAGCTCACGGACAGCGCGATCATCGACACGACGACCGACGCCGCGACGAGGCGCATCGGCCCGAGTCTGCTGCCCACGCGGTCGGACCAGGCTCCGGTGACGACACGTCCGATCGCGCCGAGGATCTGGGCGGCCGTGACGACCAGACCCGCGCCCACCTCGTCCCATCCGCGATCGGCGATCAGCCAGACCAGCGCGTAGGTCCACACCACGTACTGCGGGATCACGAGCAGGATCGACGCCAGATGGATCCGCGTCAGCGACATCGACGACCGGTAGGGATTGCCGAGGACACCGGCCTGTTCGGCTTCCTCGCGTGAGGGGCGCGGCGGGTCCACCACGCCCACGGCACAGGCGATCGCCGCGATCCCGCACGTGAGGGTGGGAAACGCCAGCGCCCAGGCGATCCCGTGGTCGCTCGCGAGCCCGGGGATGGTGAGCGCCCCGGCCGCGACGCCGAGCGGCACCGACATCTGCCGGATCCCCATCGCCAGTCCCCGCTGGTGCGGAGGGAACCAGCCGACGACGACGCGCCCGCTCGCGGAGTTGGCGCTCACGGCCCCGGCTCCCGCGCACATCAGCAGCAGGCCCAGCAGGGCCACGGCGAGCGTGCCGGAGAACTCCATCGCCGTGGTCGCGCTCGCCAGGCCCATCGCCGCGGCCGCGATCCCGAGTCCGCCGGCCAGGGCGAGACGTTCGCCGTAGCGGTCCGCGATCGCACCCCACACGACGAGCGTGAACACGCCGCCGAGGAGCGGTGCGCCCGCGAGGGTCCCGGCCTGGGCGAGCGTGTAGCCGGCGTCCTCGTGCAGCGTCGGGATGAGGAAGGCGATGCCGTTGATCACGGTGGCCTGGGCGGCTTGCGCCAGTACACCCAGGGCCAGCACGAACCACCGCCGACCGCTGATGTCCGGTGTCTCCATTCTTCCCACTATTCGAGATGATCGTTTCGTTATGTGAAATCTGCTTCGGACTCTACAACCGCGGCACCCGTGCGTCGATCCGAGCGGAGGGGCACCGATAGACTCCGGGCATGCGCCTTGGTCGAATTGCCAGCCCGGATGGTGTCGCGTTCGTGAGCATCGAAGGGGAGGGGGACTCCGCGACGGCGAAGGAGATCGCCGATCACCCCTTCGGGAACCCCACCTTCACGGGGCGGAGCTGGCCCCTCGCCGACGTGCGGCTCCTGGCCCCGATCCTCGCCACGAAGGTGATCGCGGTGGGCCGCAACTACGCCGCCCACGCCGCCGAATCCGGCAACGAGGTCCCCGAGGAACCGATGATCTTCCTCAAGCCCAACACCTCGATCGTGGGTCCGGGTGCGCCGATCGTCATCCCCCCGTCCACCTCGCTCGTGCACCACGAGGCCGAACTCGCCGTCGTCATCGGCCGTCCCTGCAAGGACGTCCCCGCGTCGAAGGCTCTCGACATGGTCCTCGGCTACACCGTCGCCAACGACGTCTCGGCGCGCGACCACCAGCGCAAGGACGGCCAGTGGGGCCGCGCCAAGGGCTTCGACACCTTCTGCCCGCTCGGGCCGTGGATCGAGACCGCCCTGGACGCCTCGGATCTCGAGATCTCCGCTGAGGTCGACGGCGAACTGCGCCAGCGCAGCCGGACCTCGAAGATGGTGCACGACGTGCCGAAGCTCATCGAGTGGATCTCCGGCGTCATGACGCTGCTGCCGGGTGACGTGATCCTCACCGGCACCCCGGAGGGTGTGGGACCGATCCAGCCGGGCAACACCGTCTCCGTCACGATCGAGAAGATCGGCACCCTCACCAATCCCGTCGTCGCGAAGGGATCCTGACCGCGACTCGGGGCGGGCGGATAGCCTGGGAGGGTCTCCCATCGATCCTCAACCCTGAGCGAGTCATGACCACCAGCGAAGTACGTGTTCGTTTCTGCCCGTCCCCGACCGGAACCCCGCACGTGGGTCTGGTGCGCACCGCCCTGTTCAACTGGGCCTTCGCGCGTCACCACGGCGGCACGTTCGTGTTCCGCATCGAAGACACCGATGCCGCGCGCGATTCCGAGGAGTCGTACCAGGCGATTCTCGACGCGCTGCGCTGGCTGGGGCTGGAATGGGACGAGGGCCCCGAGGTGGGAGGTCCCTACGAGCCGTACCGGCAGTCGCAGCGACGTGATCTTCATCTCGAGATCGTCCGCAAGCTCGTCGAGGCCGGCGAGGCCTACGAGTCGTTCTCCACGCCGGAGGAGGTCGAGGCCCGGCACCTGGCCGCCGGCCGTGACCCGAAGCTCGGCTACGACAACTTCGACCGCGATCTGAAGCCGGAGCAGAAGCAGGCCTTCCTCGACGAGGGCCGCAAGCCCGTCGTGCGCCTGCGGATGCCCGACGAGGACCTCACCTGGAACGACCTCGTGCGCGGTGAGACCACCTTCAAAGCCGGCACGGTGCCCGACTTCGCGCTCACCCGCGCCAACGGCATCCCGTTGTACACCCTCGTCAACCCGGTCGACGACGCGTTGATGAAGATCACACACGTGCTGCGCGGCGAGGACCTGCTCTCCTCGACGCCCCGCCAGCTCGCGCTCTACGCGGCGCTGCAGCGCATCGGCGTGGCCGACTTCACCCCCGAGTTCGGTCACCTGCCGTTCGTGATGGGTCAGGGCAACAAGAAACTGTCCAAGCGCGACCCGGAATCGAACCTCTTCCTGCACCGCGACCGCGGCTTCATCCCCGAGGGATTGCTGAACTACCTGGCGCTGCTCGGCTGGGGTCTGGCCGACGACCGCGACGTGTTCACCCTCGACGAGATGATCGCCGCCTTCGACATCTCCAAGGTCAACTCCAACCCGGCCCGCTTCGACCAGAAGAAGGCCGACGCGATCAACGCCGAGCACATCCGCCTGCTCGACCCGGCCGACTTCGCGGCCCGGCTGAAGGCCTACCTGGTCGACCACGGCCACATCTCCGCCGCCGTCGACGACACGCTCTTCCGCACGGCGGCGGATCTCGTGCAGACCCGCATCGTCGTCCTCGCCGACGCCTGGGATCTGCTGAAGTTCCTGTTCGTCGACGACGCCGACTTCCGGCTGGACGAGGCGTCGGCCGCGAAGAACCTCAAGATGGACGCCGCGCCCGTGCTGGACGCGTCCGTCGCCGCGCTCGAGGGTCTGGCCGAGTGGAGCACGCCGGCCATCGAGGAGGCCCTCAAGACCGCGCTCGTCGACGGTCTCGAGCTCAAGCCGCGGAAGGCCTTCGCTCCGGTGCGGGTCGCCGTGACCGGTTCGCACATCAGCCCGCCGCTCTACGAGTCGATGGAACTGCTCGGCCGCGACCGCACCCTGGCGCGCCTGCGTGCCGCCCGCGCGACCATCGCCGCCTGACCCGTCTGCCGCCCGATCCGCCCTCCGGGAAACCCCGACGCCCGCGCCGCACCCCGGCGCGGGCGTCGTCGTATCGGGGAGTGGGCTTTTTTGGGCCTCTGAACAGGCGATTTGTAATTCGACCCCGGGGTGGTGCTAATCTTTCTCTCGGTTCGGAACGGAGGCCACAGCGCGAGAGCGAGGCGGCCGAAGGGACATACCAATGGGGTATGGTGTAATTGGCAACACAGCTGATTCTGGTTCAGCCATTCTAGGTTCGAGTCCTGGTACCCCAGCGAGAACGAGGCGGTTTGCCCGCCGAGTTCCGGCCAGCTAAGCTGGCTGAGCTTCCTCCGGGAAGCAACCGGAGAAGAAAGTTCTCAGGCCCCCGTCGTCTAGCGGCCTAGGACGCCGCCCTCTCACGGCGGTAGCGTGGGTTCGAATCCCATCGGGGGTACAACGAACTGCTCACCGATCCTCGGATCGGTGGGTATCCTTCTCTGTAGAGTCACCGATTCGTCGGTGACGGCAGTCCTTGCCCCCGTCGTCTAGCGGCCTAGGACGCCGCCCTCTCACGGCGGTAGCGTGGGTTCGAATCCCATCGGGGGTACAACACGAAGGCCCTCCGATCATCCGATCGGAGGGCCTTTCGCTCGTCAGCGGGCCGCGGACGGCAGATAGGCTGCAGTGGTGCCCCCGACCTCCATCGGCGGCATCCCGAGCTTGCGGTGGTCCCAGGAACGGATCCGGGACGGCACCACACGCACCGCCACCCGCTTGTTCATCATCATCTCGACGGCCGGGCGTGCGTCGTCGGTGTAGGGGGCCGTGTAGCGCTCCCAGACGTGGCGGCAGACCTCGAACAGGCGGTCGTGGTCGTCGACGATCTCGGCGCGCCCCTCGATGGACACACCGCGCAACTGGTCGTAGGTGTCGCCGGCCTCGACGAGTACGGTGACGCGGTCGTCGCGGCGGAGGTTGACCACCTTCTGCGACTTCGCCTTGGTCTCGAACCAGATCTCCCCGTCGAGCACCGCGTACCACATGGCGACCAGATGCGGGGTGCCCGTCGGCCCGAGGGTGGCCAGATTCGCGACCCGGCTGCGGTGGAGGAACTCCTCGATCTCGGAGTCCGTCATGGCGATCTCTGCACGGCGGTTGATTCCCATGCCGAGCACTGTGACACACACGACTCGTGCCCGCCCGCAACGGTACCGGCGGGCGGGCACGAGGGACCCGGGAAGTTCGTGGTGTGTCAGAGGCGCTTCTGCAGTGCCTCCGCGGCCGCGAGGAGGTCGGCGGCCCAGCGGGCCCCCGGTCGGCGGCCCATGCGGTCGATGGGGCCCGAGACCGAGATCGCGGCGATGACCGCACCCGTGGCGTCGCGCACCGGCGCCGCGACCGACGCCACGCCGGGTTCGCGTTCGGCGGCGCTCTGCGCCCAGCCGCGGCGGCGGACCTCGACGAGCACGCGTTCGCCGAAGGCGGCGTCGGGGAGGATGGCGCGCTGGGTGGCGGAATCGGCCCACGCGAGGAGAACTTTCGCGCCGGAGCCGGCCGTCATCGGCAGCCGGGCGCCGACGAGGACGGTGTCGCGCAGGCCGGTCGGGGGTTCGAGGGCGGCGACGCAGACGCGCTGGGTGCCCTCCCGGCGGTACAACTGCACGCTCTCGCCGGTGATTTCGCGCAGGCGCGGCAGGACGAGCGAGGCTGCCTCGACGAGGGTGTCGCCGGCGCCGGCGGACAGTTCGGCGAGACCGGGACCGGGCCGCCACTGACCGTCGCTGTCACGCATGAGCAGGCGGTGGACCTCGAGGCCGACGGCGAGACGGTGCGCCGTGGCGCGCGGAAGTCCGGTGCGGGCGCACAACTCGTTGAGGTTGCAGGGCTGCTCGGCGACCGCATGGAGGACGGACATGGCTTTGTCCAGCACTCCGATCCCGCTATGCTGTCTCATAGGTCGATACCTCCGTCTCGCATAATGAGAAGCATATCGCATATCGAGCGCGGTGGAGACGACGCCATACGCGACCCGGCAGCCCTCCGGATCTCGCGTTCGTCACGTACGACAGGTGGAGAAGATGGCTGGAAAGACTCTGGCGGAAAAGGTGTGGGACCAGCACGTGGTCGTGCGCGGTGAAGGGGAGGGAACGGCCCGGCAGCCCGACCTCATCTACATCGACCTGCATCTCGTGCACGAGGTCACCAGCCCGCAGGCCTTCGACGGTCTGCGGCTGGCCGGGCGCAAGCTGCGTCGCCCCGACCTCACGATCGCGACCGAGGACCACAACGTCCCCACGGTCGACATCGACAAGCCCATCGCGGACCCGATCTCGCGCACGCAGGTCGAGACGCTGCGGCGCAACTGCGAGGAATTCGGTGTCCGCCTGCACCCCATGGGTGATCGGGAGCAGGGCATCGTCCACGTGGTCGGACCTCAGCTCGGGCTCACCCAGCCCGGCATGACGGTGGTGTGCGGCGACAGCCACACCTCCACCCACGGCGCGTTCGGCGCCCTCGCCATGGGCATCGGCACCAGCGAGGTCGAACACGTCATGGCCACGCAGACCCTGTCGCTGCGCCCGTTCAAGACCATGGCGATCAACGTCTCCGGCCGGTTGCAGCCCGGCGTCACCGCCAAGGACCTCATCCTCGCGATCATCGCGAAGATCGGCACCGGCGGCGGACAGGGATACGTCCTCGAGTACCGGGGCGAGGCCATCCGCGCGCTGTCCATGGAAGCGCGGATGACGATCTGCAACATGTCCATCGAGGCGGGTGCCCGCGCCGGCATGATCGCGCCGGACGAGACCACCTACGAGTTCATCAAGGGCCGTCCGCACGCCCCGCAGGGCGCCGACTGGGACGCCGCCGTCGCGGCCTGGGAGCAGTTGAAGACCGACGACGACGCGGTTTTCGACGCCGAGGTCGACATCGACGGCAGCGCGCTGACGCCGTTCGTCACCTGGGGCACCAACCCCGGACAGGGCGCGCCGCTCGGCTCCGCCGTCCCGGACCCCGAGGACTTCGCCGACGAGACCGCTCGCCTGGCCGCGGAGAAGGCCCTGCGCTACATGGATCTCCGGCCGGGCACCCCGCTGCGCGACGTGAAGGTCGACACGGTCTTCGTGGGCTCGTGCACCAACGGCCGGATCGAGGACCTGCGTGCCGTGGCGGACGTGCTGAAGGGCCGCAAGGTCGCCGACGGCGTCCGGATGCTCATCGTCCCCGGCTCGATGCGGGTGCGGGCCCAGGCCGAGGAGGAGGGCCTGGGTGCGATCTTCACTGCAGCCGGCGCGGAATGGCGGCAGGCGGGATGCTCGATGTGCCTGGGGATGAACCCCGATCAGCTGTCACCGGGCGAACGTTGCGCGTCGACGTCCAACCGCAACTTCGAGGGACGGCAGGGCAAGGGCGGCCGCACGCACCTGGTCTCGCCGGCCGTCGCCGCCGCCACCGCCGTGCGCGGCACGCTGTCCGCACCGGCGGATCTGGACTAGAGCACAGGACCGACGAGGAGATTTTTCGATGGAAGCCTTCACCACTCACAAGGGCATCGGCGTTCCGCTGCGCCGGTCCAACGTCGACACCGACCAGATCATCCCGGCGGTGTACCTGAAGCGGGTCACCCGTACGGGATTCGAGGACGGTCTGTTCGCGGCCTGGCGCACCGATCCGTCGTTCGTGCTCAACACCCCGCCCTTCGACCGCGGCACCGTGCTCGTCGCCGGACCGGATTTCGGCACCGGCTCGTCCCGCGAGCACGCCGTGTGGGCACTGTCCGATTACGGTTTTCGGGTCGTCATCTCGTCGCGCTTCGCGGACATCTTCCGCGGCAACGCCGGGAAGGCCGGTCTGCTCGCCGCTCAGGTCGAGCAGAACGACGTCGAGTTGCTCTGGAAGCTCATCGAGCAGCAGCCCGGGCTCGAACTCGAAGTGGATCTCGTGAACCGGACCGTGACCGCCGGAACCACCGTGGTGCCGTTCACCATTGACGACTACACGCGGTGGCGTCTGCTCGAGGGCCTGGACGACATCGGATTGACATTGCGCCAGGTAGACGCGATTTCCGAGTACGAAAAGTCAAGGCCGTCATGGAAACCACGTACCCTCCCGGCGTCCTGATCACACCTGCCTGACAGGTCCCCGGCGGGCCCGGCCGACACTCCCGTCGACCCGGGCCCGCCGACTTATTTGCATGAGAATCCGCGTGGCACATAGACTCTTGCCCGTTTGCGGGTCTACCGTGGACTGGAGTAGGTCCGACGGTGGACCGTGTATGTGCGGAGGACAGCAATGAACAAGGCAGAACTCGTCGACGTTCTGACCGAGAAGCTCGGCTCGGACAGGCGCACCGCTACGGCGGCAGTCGAACACATTGTGGACACCATCGTCCGTGCGGTGCACGCCGGAGAGAGCGTGACCATCACCGGCTTCGGTGTCTTCGAGCAGCGGCGTCGTGCCGCACGTGTGGCCCGGAACCCGCGTACCGGTGAGACCGTCAAGGTCAAGCCGACCTCGGTCCCGGCCTTCCGCCCCGGCGCGCAGTTCAAGGCCGTCATCGCGGGCTCCCAGAAGCTCCCCGCGACCGGCCCGGCCGTGAAGCGCGGTGCGGCAGCGGCTGCCAAGAAGACCGCTGCGGCGAAGAAGGCCGCCAAGAAGACCGCGGCCAAGAAGACCACCGCCACCAAGGCCACCGCGGCCAAGAAGACGGCGGCGAAGTCGACTGCGGCCAAGAAGACCACCGCCACCAAGGCGACCGCGGCCAAGAAGACCACGGCGGCCAAGAAGACCACCGCGGCGAAGTCGGCTCCGGCCAAGAAGACCACCGCCACCAAGGCGACCGCGGCCAAGAAGACCACGGCGGCCAAGAAGACCACCGCGGCGAAGTCGGCTCCGGCCAAGAAGACCACCGCCACCAAGGCGACTGCGGCCAAGAAGACCACCGCGGCCAAGAAGACTGCGGCCAAGAAGACCACGGCCCGCAAGTCCACCAAGAAGTAGTAACGCCTCTGCCGTTGCGGCCCGCTCACCCGCGGGCCGCAACATCCAGGCGGGACGCAACGACGACGGCGGCCACCGGATCTGCTCCGGTGGCCGCCGTCTCGTGTGTGCGGAGGTTCGCCGCCCGCGCCGGTGATCGGCCGCGTCAGTAGTCGGAATCGCCGCTCGCCCGCGGCGGCAGACCGTCGGCCGGCAGGGGACTGTCGAGATGATCGGCCGCCACCAGGCGATCACCGCGCAGCGACAGCACCCACATGCTCGCCTTGCGGTTTCGGGCCGCGGGCAGGGCGACCCCGTCGCGCTCCGCCCACCACTCGAGCAGGAACGGAATCACCTTCCCCTGACTGCAGACCACGGGAGTGCCCGGCCCCGCCGCGATCTCCAGGGCCCGCTTGCGCCCCCGATCCGGATCGGCCCGGTACTCCTCCTCCGACAGCGACGGCTCGATCGCGATGTCGAACCCGAAACGCTGCGCGAACGGCTCGACCGTCTGGACGCAACGGGTCCGGTCGGCGGAGAACACCCGGTCCCCCCCGAAGGCCGCCAGTTGCGGTACCAGCGCCTCGGCCTGCGCCCGGCCGGCCGCGTCGAGCGGACGAAAGCGGTCGTCCCCCTTGTACTTCTTCCGGCTGCCCGCCTTGGCGTGACGCACGATCAGCGCGGTGGTGGTGTCGACCGGCACCCGCCGGAACCGGCGGAGCACACTGCGATCCATCGGATAGGACAGCAGATCGAACGCTTCGTCGGGACTCACCCAGCGCAGTTCGTCGACCTCGTCGTTGGGGGTGAACTCCCCGTCGAGGACCCGTGCGACCCAGTAGTCCACGCGCTTGAGTTTGCGGTGCCCCGGCACGGGATAGGTGACCTTCCCGAGCCCGGTGCCCAGCGCCGCGCGGAAACCGGTCTCCTCCTCGATCTCCCGCACCGCGGCGACCACCGCGGTCTCCCCGGGGTCGAGTTTGCCCTTGGGGAAGGACCAGTCGTCGTACCGGGGCCGGTGCACGACGGCGATCTCCGCGTCGTCCGACGTGTTCTCGCCCGCGGGACGCCAGAGGACGGCGCCCGCTGCGAAGATGTTGGCCTTCACCGGCTTGTCGCGTGACTCGCGCAAGGTGTCCTCCACGTCAGGATGCGCGGCTGCGCATGAGTTCGACTTGGTGGTCGCGGGCGGCGGTGCCCGGCGCGGGGGAGGCCGTCCAGGTGCCGTCGCCCTCGAGGGTCCAGCACCGCGTCGCCGGATCGAGCGCCGAATCGAAGATCCCTTCGAGCTGACGGGTCAGGCGCTCGTCCTTGACCTGCACCATCACCTCGACGCGCCGATCGAGATTGCGGTGCATCATGTCCGCGCTGCCGATCCAGAACTCGTTGCTGCCCCGGAACTGGAACAGCCGCGAGTGCTCGAGGAACCGGCCGAGGATCGATCGCACCGTGATGTTCTCGCTCAGCCCCGGCACCCCCGGCCTGAGGGCGCAGATGCCGCGCACGACCACCTCGACGCGCACCCCGGCCCGCGACGCGCGGTAGAGCGAATCGATGACCTGCTCGTCCACGAGAGCGTTGGCCTTGAGCCGGATTCCGCTGGGACGGCCCGCCTCGTGGTGTTCGATCTCACGCTCGACCCGCTCGATGATGCCCTTGCGCACCCCGTGCGGCGCGACGAGCAGATTCCGGTACTGGCCCTTGCGGGAGTAACCGGTGAGCGTGTTGAACAGATCGGTCAGGTCGGCGCCGACCTCGGGGGAGGAGGTGAGCAGACCCACGTCCTCGTAGAGCCGCGCGGTCTTCGGGTTGTAGTTGCCCGTGCCGATGTGGCAGTACCGCCGGATCGTCGAACCCTCCCGGCGCACCACGAGACAGGTCTTGCAATGGGTCTTGAGACCGACGAGTCCGTACACGACGTGCACCCCGGCCTGTTCGAGTTTGCGGGCCCACTTGATGTTGGCCTGTTCGTCGAAGCGGGCCTTGATCTCCACGAGCGCGACCACCTGCTTGCCCGCCTCGGCCGCCGCGATGAGCGCGTTGACGATCGGGGAGTCGCCCGAGGTGCGGTAGAGCGTCTGCTTGATCGCGAGCACCTGGCTGTCGGCGGCGGCCTGCTCGATGAAGCGCTGGACACTCGTGGAGAACGAGTCGTAGGGGTGGTGGACGAGGATGTCCCCTTCGCGCAGCGTCGAGAACACGCTCTTGGGTGTCTCGCGTTCGCCGAAGGCCGGATGCGTCGCCGGAACGAACGGAGCGTCCTTGAGATCCGGCCGGTCCACGGCGTGCACCTGCCACAGCGACGACAGGTCGAGCAGACCCGGCAGCTGCACGACGTCCGAACGGTCGACGTCGAGTTCGCGCAGCAGCAGATCGAGCATGTGCTCGGTCATGTCGTCCGACACCTCGAGCCGCACCGGGGAACCGAAGCGGCGGCGGGCGAGTTCGCGTTCGAGGGCCTGCAGCAGATCCTCGTCGCGGTCCTCCTCGACCTCGAAGTCGGCGTTGCGGGTCACCCGGAAGGCGTGGTGCTCGACGATCTCCATCCCCGGGAACAACACGTGCAGGTGCGCGGCGATCAGTTCCTCGAGGGGCAGGAAGGCCGGCAGACCGTGCGAGGACCCGGCGCGGTCGACCCGGACGAAACGGTCGACGTTGTCGGGGACCTTCACGCGCGCGAAGTGCTCACCGGACGACTGTGAGTCCTTGACGGTGACAGCGAGGTTCAACGACAACCCGCTGATGTAGGGGAAGGGATGCGCGGGATCGACCGCCAGCGGGGTGAGCACCGGGAAGACCTGCTCGGCGAAATACCGTGTCAGCCGCTCGCGTTCGTCCGCCGTCAGGTCCGCCCAGCGGATGATCGAGATGCCCTCCTCGGCGAGCGCGGGCATCACCGAGTCGAGGAACACCTGGGCGTGACGGACGGCGAGTTCGCGCGTGCTCGAGGCGATGAGAGCGAGCTGTGCGCGCGGCGACAGACCGTCCGCCGACCGCACCGACAACCCGGTCTCGGCGCGGCGCTTCAGGCCGGCGACCCGCACCATGTAGAACTCGTCGAGATTCGACGCGAAGATCGCGAGGAACTTCGCGCGTTCGAGCAGCGGCTGGGAGGTGTCCTCCGCGAGCGCGAGCACCCGGGCGTTGAAGTCGAGCCAGCTCTGCTCGCGGTTGAGATACCGGTCCACCGGCAGCGAACTGTCGTGGTTCGTGGTCAGTTGCGGTTCGATCGCCGCCGGGGGTGCGGCGGTGGCCACGCGACTCGGCGGCCGGGTCGACCTCGTCCGGTTGGTCTGGTCGGAACTCGTCGTCGCGTCGGGAGTATCGCCGTTGGTCACCAGTTCATTGTGGCAGAGCCGTCACGAAACGACGTTCTGTCGCGCGGGCCGGGAAACGGTGAATCCGAGTTCGTCCGACACGGCCGCGGTCGCCTCGCCGACCCCGAGACGCGCGGCGGCGACGAGGTCGGCGATCGTGTCCACGTCGAGCCGCAGACCCGGGACCGCATCCGGGACCGCGACGGCACCGGCGGCGACGTGGAGACGCGCCGAATCCGGACCGAAGTGCAAGGGCGGCATGCTGCCGGGGACGCAGTGGAACAGAGCCGTCGTCCCTCCCGCGGTGTGGTCGGTCACCACCGCCGAACCCGACCCGCGGGCGACCTCGCGGGCGCGGGCGAATTCCTCCGGCCGCAACGCCGGCAGGTCGGCCTGCAACGCCACCAGTTCGGCGTCGGGCACGGATTCGCGCACGCGACGTGCCGCCGCCCGCAGGGCCGAATTGAGAGGATCGGGACTGCCGGGCGCGACCGGATCGGGGAACACCTCGGCACCGCACGCTCGCGCGGCACCGGCGACCCGCTCGTCGCCGGTGATCACCGTGACCGCCACGTCGCCCGCGGCCATCGCCGCCGAGACCGTGTCGCGCATCATCGCCAGCACGAGTTCGGCGCGCTCGCGGGCGGTGAGGACATCGGACAGCCGCGACTTCGCCAGGCCGAGGGCCTTGACGGGGACGAGCACCTGCGTCGCGGTCATGGGCGCGATTGTGCCAGCCGGCGCGACGCCCGGCGATTCGCGGTCCGTGACGGGCACGCACCCCGAGGCGGCTGCGCGATACTGGGTGCGATCGTGGTGTGGTGACCGTGCCCGGAGGGGCGCACCGAGAGTGAGGGGATGGAGTGACCAGAGCAGCAGTCCTGGGCGCGGGCTCGTGGGGGACGGCGTTCGCGAAGGTTCTGGCGGAGGCCGGGACGGACGTGACGATCTGGGCGCGGCGCGAGGATGTGGCTCGATCCATCGCCGAACGACACGAGAACTCCGACTATCTCTCCGGAATCGCGTTGCCGCCCTCCCTGAAGGCCACCGCCGATCACCGGGTCGCCCTGGAGGGCGCCGATTTCGTCGTGCTGGCCGTGCCCAGCCAGACACTGCGCCACAACCTCGAGACGTGGAATCCGGACATCCCTCCGAACGCCACCCTGCTGAGCCTGGCGAAGGGCATCGAGAGCGGCACCCTGATGCGGATGAGTCAGGTGGTGCGTCAGGTCACCGGCACCGAAGCGAGCCGCATCGCCGTGCTGTCCGGCCCGAATCTCGCGCGGGAGATCGCCGAGGGGCAGCCGGCCGCCACCGTGATCGCGTGCACCGACTCCACCCGCGCGATGGAGATCCAGAAGTCCTGCGCCACCAAGTACTTCCGCCCCTACACGAATTCGGACGTGATCGGCTGCGAGATCGGCGGCGCGTGCAAGAACGTCATCGCCCTCGCGTGTGGGATGGCCGCGGGTGTCGGTCTCGGCGAGAACACGGTCGCGAGCATCATCACCCGCGGTCTCGCCGAGATCATCCGGCTCGGAACCGCCCTGGGCGCCAAGCCCACGACGCTCGCCGGCCTCGCCGGCGTCGGTGATCTCGTCGCCACGTGCACCTCTCCGCTGTCGCGCAACCGCTCGTTCGGGGAACGACTCGGTCGCGGCGGGTCGCTCGAGAGCGCGCAGCAGGCGACGCAGGGGCAGGTCGCCGAGGGAGTCAAGTCGTGCACCTCGGTCCGGGCGCTCGCCGCGAGCTACGACGTCGAGATGCCGCTCACCGACGCCGTGCACCGCGTGTGCCACGAGGGCATGTCGGTGCAGGACGCGATCGGGCTGCTGCTCGGCCGCCGGATCAAGCCGGAGTGAGTGCCGTGACCGGGGATTCCACACGCTGTGTGAAAGCCGTTGCCCACGAAGGTGTTCCGGGTTCCCCGCTGCAGGCGGGCCCGGTCTTCGCCGCGCCCTATCTGCTCGGAGAGGACGAACGCGACGACGTCGACACCTATGCGCGGGCGTCGAATCCGGGCTGGCGTGCACTCGAATCGGCGCTCGCCGCACTCGAACACGCCGCCGCCGCGCGCGTCGTCGGCTCGGGCATGTCCGCGATCACCGTCGCCCTGCGGGCCCTGGCGACACCCGGCGGCACGGTCGTCGTCCCGTCCGACGGCTACTACCAGGTGCGCGCGTACGCCCAGGAGTTCCTGGCGCCGCACGGCGTGAAGGTCGTCGAGATGTCGGTCGCGGAGTTCGGTGACGGCACCCTGACCGACGTTCTGGCGACCGCTCCCGACAATGCCGTCGTCCTGGTCGAGACCCCCTCGAATCCCGGCCTCGACACCGTCGACCTGCGCGCGATCGCGACCGCGTGCCACGTCGCCGACGCGCTGCTGCTCGTCGACAACACCACCGCCACACCCCTCGGCCAGCTGCCTCTCGGGCTCGGTGCCGACGTCGTGGTGGCCAGCGGCACGAAATCCCTCAGCGGCCACGGCGATCTGCTCTTCGGCTACATCGCCGTCACGGACCCGGGCCTGCTCGCCGCGGTCGACCGCGAACGGCTGCTGTCGGGCACGGTGCTCGGGCCGTTCGAGACGTGGCTCGCGCACCGCAGCCTCGGCACCGCGGGGCTGCGCTTCGAGCGCCAGTGCACCAACGCCCTCGCCGTCGCCGAGATGCTGTGCGAGCACCCGGCGGTGACGGGGGTGCGCTATCCCGGTCTGCCCACCGATCCCGCCCATGCGGTCGCCGCCGCGCAGATGCGCCGCTTCGGCCCGCTGGTCACCTTCGTCCTCCCGGGCCGGGAGGACGTGCACCGGTTCGTCCGCAACGCCGAACTCGTGGCCCCGGCGACCAGCTTCGGCGGCATCCACACCACCGCCGACCGGCGGGCACGCTGGGGCGACGCGGTGCCGGAGGGATTCGTCCGCCTGTCCTGCGGCATCGAGGACACCGACGATCTGCTCGCCGATCTCGACGCGGCACTGACCACCCGCTGACGGAGGGGAAGCGCTTCACTTCCTCGCGAGTCCGGCAGATCCGGCGTGCGCAGGACTCGGCTGAGCCGCACCGGCGCGCTACCGGTACGGTTTGACGCGTGAGTACGCCCCGCACCAGGGTGGCCGTCGTCTTCGGTGGCCGCAGCAACGAGCATTCCGTGTCCTGCATCTCCGCAGGCAGCATCCTGCGCAATCTGGACCCGGAGAAGTACGAGGTCGTGCCCATCGGTATCACCCCCGAGGGCGCATGGGTCCTCGGCAACACGGATCCGGCGAACCTGACCGCCGCCGGCCGCGAACTGCCCGTCGTCGACGGCACCGGCGCCGATCTGGTCCTGACCGCGGATCCCACCCGCCGCGGCGACATCGTCGCCCTCGACGAAGGCGCCTACGGCTCCGTGCTCGCCTCGGTCGACGTGGTCTTCCCGGTCCTGCACGGCGCCTACGGCGAGGACGGCACCATCCAGGGCCTGCTCGAACTCGCCGACATCCCCTACGTGGGTCCCGGTGTGCTCGCCAGCGCCGCCGGCATGGACAAGGAGTTCACCAAGAAGCTCCTCGCGGCCGAGGGTCTGCCCGTCGGCTTCCAGATCGTCATGCGCCCGGGCGTCGAGACCCTCACCGAGGAGCAGAAGGAACGGCTGGGCCTGCCCGTCTTCGTCAAGCCGGCTCGCGGCGGCTCGTCGATCGGCATCAGCCGCGTGGCGGACTGGGCAGCCTTCGACGGCGCAGTCGCCAAGGCCCGCGAACACGACCCCAAGGTCATCGTCGAGTCCGCGATCATCGGCCGCGAGGTCGAGTGCGGCGTCCTCGAGTTCCCGGACGGCGACGTGCGTGCCAGCGTCGTCGCGGAGATCCGCATGCCCGACACCTCGGGCGACCACGAGGCCTTCTACGACTTCGACACCAAGTACATCGACGACGTGTGCGAGTTCGACGTCCCCGCGAAGCTGGACGAGGACATCTCCGACCGCATCCGCGAACTCGCGGTGCGGGCCTTCCGGGCACTCGACTGCCACGGCCTGTCGCGGGTGGACTTCTTCGTCACCGAGGACGGCCCGGTGATCAACGAGATCAACACGATGCCCGGCTTCACCTCGATCTCGATGTATCCGCGGATGTGGCAGGCGGCCGGCATCGAGTACTCCGAGCTGCTGTCGATCCTCGTCGAGACGGCGCTCGCGCGGGGTACCGGCCTGCGCTGACGGCGCTCGGTGCCCTCGGGGTTCCTCGGGGGCACGGCCTGTCGGGCCTCCCACCGGCCCGACTAGGCTGGACCCATGACTGCCGTGACTCCCGACTCTGCTGCGACCCACGCCGGCACGGACACCCGCGAGGCCGTTCACGCCGCCGCGCGTCGCGCGCGCGTGGCCTCGCGCCGTCTCGCGCTGCTCACCACCACCGAGAAGGACGCGGCCCTGAACGCCGCCGCCGACGCCCTCCTCGCCGCCTCGGAGACCGTTCTCGCCGCCAACGCCGAGGACATCGAGACCGCCCGCGCCGCGGGCACCGAGGAGGCCATCCTCGACCGGCTGCGCCTGACCCCGGCCCGCGTCGAGGGCATCGCGGCGGGCCTGCGCCAGGTGGCGGGCCTGCCCGATCCGATCGGTGGCGTGGTGCGGGGCTCCACCCTGCCCAATGGTCTCGAGCTGCGGCAGGTCCGCGTCCCGCTCGGCGTGGTCGGCATGGTCTACGAGGCCCGCCCCAACGTCACCGTCGACGCCTTCGGCCTGGCCCTGAAGTCCGGCAACGCCGCCCTGCTGCGCGGCTCCTCCTCGGCAGCCCACTCCAACGCCGCGCTCGTCGAGATCCTGCGCGCCTCGCTCGAGGGCCAGGGGATCCCGGCCGACGCCGTGCAGCTCCTGCCCAGCGCCGACCGCTCCTCGGTCACCCACCTCATTCAGGCCCGCGGCCTCGTCGACGTGGTGATCCCGCGTGGTGGCGCCGGCCTGATCGCCGCGGTCGTCCGCGACGCCACGGTGCCCACCATCGAGACCGGTGTGGGCAACTGCCACGTCTACATCCACTCCGCGGCCGACCTCGACATGGCCGAGAAGATCGTGGTCAACGCGAAGACACGCCGCCCGAGCGTGTGCAACACCGCCGAGACGATCCTCGTCGACAAGGCGATCGCCGACACCGCGGTGCCGCGCCTGCTGCAGGTGTTCCAGTCGCACAGCGTCACCGTCCACGGCGACCTGCCGGGTCTCGTGCCCGCCACCGAGAAGGACTGGGCGGAGGAATACCTCTCGCTCGACGTGGCGCTCGCGGTCGTCGACGATCTCGACGCCGCCGTCGACCACATCGACCGCTGGGGCACCGGCCATACCGAGGCCATCGTCACCTCCGACCTGGCCGCTGCGCGGGAGTTCACCACGCGTGTGGACGCCGCAGCCGTTATGGTCAACGCTTCGACGGCGTTCACGGACGGCGAGCAGTTCGGCTTCGGCGCGGAGATCGGTATCTCCACCCAGAAGCTGCACGCGCGGGGCCCGATGGGTCTGCCCGAACTGACGTCGACGAAGTGGGTGGTGTGGGGCGACGGCCACACCCGCCCCGCCTGATCTCGACGAAAGGATCCAGCGTGGATCGTGCGCTGCCGACCACCCCGCCGACCTTCGCGGATGTCCAGGACGTGATCGAGCGGCTGGCCGCGACGGGCTATCTGGCCGACAAGGGCACGGCGACCGCCGTGTTCCTGGCCGACCGTCTCGGCAAGCCGCTGCTCATCGAGGGCCCGGCGGGTGTCGGCAAGACCGAACTCGCCCGGGCCGTGGCCGAGACCGCCGGTGCCGAACTGGTGCGTCTGCAGTGCTACGAGGGGGTCGACGAGTCCCGCGCGCTGTACGAGTGGAACCACGCCAAGCAGATCCTGCGCATCCAGTCGGCGGGTGCGGGCGCCGCGGCGGGGGAGAGCTGGGACAGCACCAAGGAGGACGTGTTCTCCGAGGAGTTCCTGCTCTCGCGTCCGCTGCTCACCGCGATCCGCCGCGAGGACCCCACGGTGCTGCTCGTCGACGAGGTCGACAAGGCCGACGTCGAGATCGAGGGCCTGCTGCTCGAGGTCCTCAGCGACTTCGCGGTGACCGTCCCGGAGCTCGGGACCATCCGCGCGACCCGCCGGCCGTTCACGGTGCTCACCTCGAACGCCACCCGCGAGTTGTCGGAGGCGCTCAAACGCCGGTGCCTGTTCCTGCACCTGGACTTCCCGGACGCCGATCTCGAACGCCGGATCCTGGCCAGCCGTGTGCCGGAGCTGCCCGACGCCCTCGCCGAGCAGCTCGTGCGCACCGTCGGGGTGCTGCGCGACATGCAGCTCAAGAAGGTCCCCTCGGTCGCCGAGACCATCGACTGGGGCCGCACCCTGCTCGCCCTCGGCCTCGAGACCCTCGACGACGCAGCGCTGACCAGCACCCTCGGGGTGGTGCTCAAACACCGTTCCGATCAGCTGCGGGCCGCGGCCGAGCTGCGGCTGAACTGACATGACGGGGCCGCACCTGTCCGGAACGGGAGCACCGGCGGCACCGAACGGGCTGCCCGGGCACCTCGTCGGGTTCGTCGAGGCCCTGCGCCGCCGCGGCATCGCGGTCGGGCCGTCGGAGACCGTCGACGCCGGTCGTGTGCTGACCGTCCTCGACCTGCTCGACCGGGAGGCGCTGCGTGAGGGGCTCGCCTGCACCCTGCTGCGCCGGCCCACGCACCGGCCGGTCTTCGACACGCTGTTCGACCTGTGGTTCCCGCCCGCCATCGGCAGCCGCAGCAGTGACGGCCCGGACGTGGAGATCCCGCGCACCCCGGACGGGGAGGTCGACCTCGACGCGCTGCGCGAGCTCATCGCGGAACTGCTCACCGACGAGTCCCCGGAAGCCCTCGAGACCACCGAGCGGCTCGTCGCCCGCATCGTCGAGGAACTCGGGCAGTACGCCTCGTCGAACGGCCCGTCCTTCTCCGCCTACCAGGCGCTGCGCGACGTGTCCCCGGAGACGCTGGTGACGAAGATCCTCGAGGGTCTGCTCGGCAACGCCGACCGGGAGGAACGCGAGGACATCCCCTACGAGACCGAGATCGCGCGCCGCACCGCCGCCCGGCAGGTCGCGGACTTCCGCGCGATGGTCGAACGCGAGACGCGCCGCCGCACCGCCGAACAGCTCGGCCGCGAACGCGTCGAGAAGTACGGGGTACCGAAGCTCGCCGAGGAGGTCGACTTCCTGCGCGCCTCCGACTCCGAACTCGTGGCGCTGCGCCGCAGTGTCGTGCCGCTCGCCCGGCTGCTCGCCAGCCGGCTCGCCGCCCGCCGGCGACGTGCCCGCGCCGGGGAGATCGACCTGCGCCGCACCCTGCGCAGGTCCATGTCCACCGGCGGGGTGCCCATCGATCTCGTCAACCGCAGACCGCGACCGGCCCGCCCGGAACTGGTGATCCTGTGCGACGTGTCCGGTTCGGTCGCCGGTTTCTCCCACTTCACGTTGCTGCTGGTGCACGCGCTGCGCGAGCAGTTCTCCCGCGTTCGAGTGTTCGCCTTCGTCGACACCGCCGACGAGGTGACCCACTACTTCTCGGCCGGCGCCGACCTCGGGGAGGCCATGTCGCGGATGCTGCAGGAGGCGACGCTCGTCACCTACGACGGCCACTCCGACTACGGGCACGCCCTCGGGAGCTTCATCGACAACCACGCCCACGCCCTCACCAGCCGCAGTTCGCTGCTGATCCTCGGGGACGCCCGCAACAACTACCGCAACCCCAACCGCGAGGCCCTCGAGCATCTCGTCGAGGTGGCGCGACACGCGCACTGGCTCAATCCCGAACCGAAGGGGCAATGGGGATCGGGAGATTCGGCGGCCCGCGTCTACGGCGAGATCATCACGATGCACGAGTGCCGGTCGGCGCAGCAGCTGGCGACGGTGGTGGCGAGTCTGCTCCCCGTGTGAACCCGTAAGCTGGACAACCGTGCATCAGCCAACGGATCGGCACCCGCGCCCGCAGCGCCGCCTGGGTGTGATGGGTGGAACGTTCGACCCGATCCATCACGGACACCTCGTCGCAGCGAGCGAGGTCGCTGCGAGCTTCGACCTGGACGAAGTGATCTTCGTGCCCACCGGGCAGCCGTGGCAGAAGTCCGGCCGGGACGTCAGTCCCGCCGAACACCGCTACCTGATGACGGTGATCGCGACCGCGTCGAACCCGCGCTTCACCGTCAGCCGTGTGGACATCGACCGCCACAAGACGACCTACACCGTCGACACCCTCCGGGACCTCAAGGCGCAGTATCCGGACGACGAGCTGTACTTCATCACCGGCGCCGACGCCCTGGGGTCGATCCTGTCCTGGCAGGACTGGCAGAGCCTGTTCGAACTGGCCCGCTTCGTCGGGGTCTCCCGCCCCGGCTACGACCTCCATGCCGAACACCTGGCACCCCATCTGGACGACCTGCCCGCCGAGGCCGTGACCCTCGTCGAGATCCCCGCCCTGGCGATCTCGTCGACGGACTGCCGCACGCGGGTCCGTGAGCACCGACCGGTCTGGTACCTGGTACCGGACGGCGTCGTGCAGTACATCAACAAGCACCGGCTCTACCTCCCCGACCCGCACCCGGGTGGGGAGTCCGCCCCGGTGCCCGACGCCGACACCCCCGGCCCCATCGAGAAAGAGAGCACGCAGTGAGTGCAACGGCAGAAGCGACGGAAATGGCCCGCATCGCGGCCCTGGCCGCCGACGAGAAGCTCGCCACCGACGTCGTGGTGCTCGACGTGTCCGAACAGCTGGTCATCACCGACTGCTTCGTCATCGCGTCCGCACCCAACGAACGGCAGGTCAACGCGATCGTCGACAATGTGGAGGAGAAGCTGCGCCTGGCCGGGCACAAGCCGGTGCGCCGCGAGGGCACCCGTGAGGGCCGCTGGACGCTGCTCGACTACATCGACGTCGTCGTGCACATCCAGCACGAGGACGAGCGCAACTTCTACGCCCTCGACCGGCTGTGGAAGGACTGCCCCGTCATCGAGGTCGACGGCATCGGCGGCCCCCGCTCGGCCCTCGACGAGGACACCGACAATCCGGAGGCTGTGCCGACCGACAATCCGGAGGCTGTGCCGACCGACAATCCGGAGGATGTGTGAGCAATCCGGTACGCGTGCGGCACCTGATCCTGCTGCGCCACGGACAGACCGAGTACAACGCGACCCAGCGCATGCAGGGCCAGCTCGACACCGACCTGTCCGAACTCGGCCGGCGGCAGGCACAGGCCGTCGCCGAGGCGATCGCGCGGTTCGATCCGCTCGCCATCGTCTCGTCCGATCTGCGGCGTGCCTACGACACGGCCACGGCCGTCGGCGACCGCGTCGGCCTGCCCGTCGCGATCGACACCCGGCTGCGGGAGACGCACCTCGGCGAATGGCAGGGGCTCACCCACACCGAGGTCGACGCCGTTGCCCCCGGTGCGCGCAGCGCGTGGCGGGCCGACGCCACCTGGGCGCCGCCCGGTGGGGAGAACCGCGTCGATGTCGCACGCCGGAGCATCGCCGTCGTCGGGGAACTGCTCGACAAGTACGAGTCGTGGTCGGATCGGCCCATCGTGCTGGTCGCGCACGGCGGCCTGATCGCCGCGCTCACCGCGGCGCTGCTCGACCTCCCGGTCGACCGGTGGCCCGTGCTCGGAGGGCTCGGCAACACCGGCTGGGTTCAGCTCAGCGGATACGGCGAGGTGCCGAACTGGCGCCTCGACGTGTGGAACGCGACGGCTACGGTGGCGCCCGATGACGTCCTCTGATCCGGTCGCCGCGAACGGAGAACCGGACGCGGCGCCGCAGCGCCCGACCCTGCTCGTCATCGGCGACTCCCTCAGCTACTACGGCCCGAAGGGCGGCCTGCCCGCCGACCATCCGCGGATCTGGCCGAATCTCGTGGCGGCCGAACTCGGCTGGGACGTCGAACTCGTGGCCCGCATCGGCTGGACCACCCGCGACGCCTGGTGGGCCATGACCCAGGACCCCCGGGTGTGGGCGGCGATCCCCCGCGCCGGCGCCGTGGTCCTCGCCGTCGGCGGCATGGACACCCTGCCGTCGCCGCTGCCCACCGCGCTGCGCGAGGGCCTGCGGTACATCCGGCCGCCGGCGCTGCGCCGCGTCGCCCGCACCGCCTACGGCTGGCTGCAGCCGCGCCTGTCGCCGCTCGGCCGGCCCGTCGCGCTGCCGCCGCGGGTGAGCGTCGAGTACCTCGAAACGATCAGGGACTCACTGGCGTACATGCGACCGGATCTGCCGGTGATCGCGACCCTGCCGTCCGTGCACCGCAGCGAGCAGTACCGCAGCGTGCACCGCGGCCGGCTCCCCGCCGTCCGCGCGATCGTCGCGTGGGCCCGCGAGAAGTCCGTTCCCCTGGTCGATCTCGGTGAGGCGGTGCGCGAGAACGTCTTCTCCGACGACGCGAACCCCGACGGTATCCACTGGGGCTGGGAAGGCCATCGGCGGGTCGCCGAGGCCGTCGGCGAAGCCGTCCGCATGGTGCACCGGGATGCGCAGTCCCCGGTGGAGGGCATACGGTAGGCCTCGTGTCCGTCGTCGTGGTTACCGATTCGTCGTGTTGCATCGACCCGGAGGTGATCGACCGGTTCGACATCCGGGTCGTGCCTCTGCACGTCGTCGCGGACGGACGCGACCTGCGTGAGGGAGTCGACGAGTTGCCCGACGACCTGTCGGGGGTGACCACCTCCGGTCCGTCCCCGGCCGAACTCACCGACGTCTACGCGGAGGCGCTCGACGCCAGCGACGGCGACGGTGTCGTCGCCGTGCACCTGTCGCGGCTTCTGTCGGGCACTTGGGACGCCGCCCGCCACGCCGCCGAGGCGTTCGGTGACCGCATCCGTCTCGTCGACTCGCAGAGCACCGCGATGGGATTGGGATTCGCGGTCGTCGAAGCGGCGCGGGCCGCCCGCGCCGGCGCCTCCCCGGCGCAGGTCTACGAGCGGGCGGTGCGGGTCGCGGCGACCGCGAAGACGTTGCTCGTCGTCGACCGCCTCGACCACCTGCGGCGGGGCGGCCGGATCGGCACGGCCACCGCACTGCTCGGCACCGCGCTCGCGATGAAACCGGTCCTGCACATCGTCGACGGCAAACTCGTGCTCCGCGAGAAGACCCGCACCATGACCAAGGCGATGGCCAAGCTCGTCGACGGAGTGGTCGCGGAGGCGGGGGAGGACCCGCTCGTCGCAGTGCACCACCGGCAGGCACCGGACCGGGCACGCACCCTCGCCGAGCAGCTGTCCGAGCGGCTTCCCGACGGCACGGAGGTCGGTGTCTCCGAGCTCGACGCCGTGCTCGGCGCGCATGTGGGCCCGGGCGCGGTCGGGGTCGTGGTGGCCTCCGCCGCGACCGGCGACTGAATCCTCCTACACCATCCGCCGCACCGGAGACGCGCTCCGGCGCCGGAATCCGCCGGTTCGTCCACAGGCTGACGATCCATCCACAGATCCACCCGATCCGCCGTTTTCCGGCCCGGTCCCGGTCGACGCGGCCGTTAGCGTCGCGGCATGGCCAGCAGTGACCCTCGCGACCTGGTGCGCACCCGGCTCGGGGCGATCGCGCGCTCCGCGGAGATGCCGGACATCCCGCCTTGGACCGATGACGACAGGTGGCCGGACGCCGAGGACGATCCGGACGAATCCCCTTCCCGCGTCGGCATCCTCGACCGTCTCGCCGCCGCACGGTGGGACACCGGACGGCGGGGCACCGCGGCGCTCGCCGCCGTCGGGGTGCTCGCCGCTGTGGTGACCCTCGTCGTGCTGTGGCGCGACCGGCCCGTCGCCGAACCGGTGCCGCCGCTGCCGTCCGTCGAGATCGCCGCGCCCACCGCGACATCCGAGACGGGTGAACCGGAGGAGTCCGGCGAACAGGTGGTCAGTGTCGTCGGTGCCGTGGCGCGACCCGGACTCGTCCGTCTCGCCCCCGGAGCGCGCGTCGCCGACGCCCTCGACGCCGCCGGGGGCGCCCTCGACGGTGCCGACCTGATCGGCCTCAACCTCGCCCGGCGGGTCGCGGACGGCGACCAGATCGTCGTGGGAGTCGTTCCACTCCAACCGGTTCCACCCTCCAGTGGAATCCTCGACGGAGGCGGCGAGGCGTCAGGCGCCGACACCGGCGGCGGCCTGCTCGATCTCAACACCGCCGACGAAGCGGCACTCGACGCGCTGCCCGGCGTCGGGCCCGTCACCGCCGCCGCGATCGTGGCGTGGCGCACCACACACGGACCGTTCACCGACATCGAACAACTCGGTGAGGTCGACGGGATCGGCCCGGCCCGGCTCGCGCGGCTACGACCGTTGGTGACGGTGTGAGCGGCGACGGCACCGGCACGGTATGCGACGTCCGCGCCGATGCGCCGGAATCGCTCCGCCCCGACGCGCGACTGGTGCCGTGCGCGGCCGCGGCCTGGGCGGCGACCCTGCTCGGGCTGGCCGCCGGCTGGCGGGTCGCCGCCGGACTCGTGCTCGTGGCCGGGGTCGCCGCGGCAACCCTGGTGTGTGTCCGCCGGTTCCGGCGCCGGACGGGCGCGCGGACGATCCTCGCGGTGCTGGTCGTGGTCGCCGGTTTCGGGACGGCGGCCGGTGTCCGGATGTGGGCGGCCGACCACCATCCCCTCGCCGACGCGGCCGAGAAGGGTTCGCGGGCAACGGTCGTGCTCGTCCCCACCGACGACCCGCGCCACATCCGGGCCGCGGCGTTCGACGGCAGCCCGCGGGTGCGGATCCCCGCGCGGCTCGAACACCTCACCGTGGCCGGACGATCCGTCGAGGCGGGTGGCGCGGTGGTCGTCTTCGCCCCGGCTGCATCGTGGACGGATGTACTTCCGGGGCAACGGATCACCGCGCGGGTGAAGGTCGCCGTGTACGAGGGGTCCGGCACCGTCGTCGCGGTCCTTCGCGCCGACGACCCTCCCCGGCGGATCGACCCGCCGCCGGCTTGGCAGCGCTGGGCCGGTGCGATGCGCCACCGGCTCGCGGACGCGGCCGCGGCGGTGCTCCCCGCCGACCGTGCGGGCCTGCTGCCGGGCCTGATCGTGGGGGACACCTCGGCACTGACCGACGAGGTGCGTGAGGACTTCCGTGTGGCCGGTCTGACCCATCTCACCGCCGTGTCGGGTGCCAACGTGAGCATCGTGCTCGGCGCGGTACTGCTCGTGGTCCGCGCGGTCGGCCTCGGGCCTCGCATCGGAACACTGCTCGCGGCAACGGCTCTGGCGTTCTTCGTCGTACTGGTGCGGCCCTCGGCGAGCGTGGTGCGCGCCGCCGCGATGGGTTCGATCGGGCTGCTCGCCTTCGTCACCGGACGGGAACGGCAGGCCCTGCCGGCGTTGTGCGCGGCGGTGGGGGCGCTGCTGATCGCGATGCCGGACCTCGCCGTCGACGTCGGTTTCGCCCTGTCGGTCTCGGCGACGGCCGCGCTGATCGTCGCCGCCCCACCGGTGGTGGCGGGGCTCGAACGCCGCGGCTGGCCCCGGCCGGTCGCGGAGACGACCGCGATGGCGGCGGTCGCGTCCGTGGTGACGGCACCGATCGTCGCGGCGATCAGCGGCACCGTCAGCCTCGTGTCGATCGGCGCCAACGTCCTCGTCGCCCCCGTGCTCGCGCCGCTGACCGTGCTCGGATCGGCGCTCGCGGTGGTGGCCCCGCTCGCCCCCGGTGTGGGGGGACTGCTCGCGCGCGGCACGGATCCGATGGTGTGGTGGCTGGTCACGGTCGCCGACCGCGCCGCCGCGTTGCCGTCGGCGCAGGTGTCGGTACCCGGAGGTCCCGCGGGTGCCGCCACCGTCCTCGTGTTCGTCGCCGTCGGATGGACGATCGTGCGGCATCGGCGGATACGGGTGGCGGCACTCGTGGCCGCGATCGCCGCGGCGGCCGTGTGGCTGCCGGTGCGGCTGGTACGCCCCGGCTGGCCCGCGGCCGAATGGCTCTTCGTCGCCTGCGATGTCGGGCAGGGCGACGCCCTGGTGCTCGCGGCGGGGGAGGGCCGCGCCGTCGTCGTCGACACCGGACCGGAACCCGCACCCGTCGATCGGTGCCTGCGCCGCCTGCGGATCCGCACCGTCACCGCGCTCGTGCTGACCCATCTGCACGCCGATCACACCGGCGGCGCCACCGGGGTGCTGGCCGGGCGGACCGTCGAAACACTGGTGCTCGGCCCGGGCGCCGCAGCGCGGGAGGGCGGCGTGGACGTGCTGCGCCTCGCCGCGGACGCGGGGATCCCGGTGCGGGAGATCGCCGCCGGTGCCGGGCTGCGGGCCGGGGACACGGCGATCCGGGTGCTGGCGCCCGCCGCGGATCCCGCGGCCCGGCCGGTGTCCGGCAGCCCGGAGAACGACGCGTCGCTGATCCTGGCCGTGGACACCGTCGTGGGACGGATCCTGCTGCCCGGCGACGCCGAGGCCGCGGCCCTCGACGCCCTCGTGCGTTCCGGTGCCGACGTGCGCGCCGACGTGCTGAAGCTGCCGCACCACGGGTCGCGCACCACCCCCGCAGGATTCCTCACCGCGGTGCGGCCGCGGGTCGCGGTGGTCAGCGCCGGTGCCGACAACCTGTTCGGGCATCCGCATCCCGAGATCGTCACCGCCCTGCGCGAGTCGGGCGCACGGGTGTGGCGCACCGACCTGCACGGCGACGTCGCGGTGATCCGCGCGGGATCCGGGGCACTGGCGGTGGTGTCGGCTGCGCGTGGGACGATCGAGCCGTGAGCGACACGTCCCTGCATCTGGTTCTCGGTGAAGAAGAGTTGCTCGTCGAGCGGGCCGTCGCGAGGATCGTCGCCGACGTCCGCGCCCGCAGCGGCGACCCGACGGACCTGCCCGTCTCGCGCCTGCGTGCCGGTGATGCCGGGGTGTCCGAACTCGCCGAGCTGCTGAGCCCGTCGCTGTTCGCCGAGGAACGGGTGGTGATCCTCGAAGCGGCCGCCGAGGCCGGCAAGGACGCCTCGGCCCTGATCCTCGAGGTGGCCGGGGACCTGCCGCCCGGTGTGACCCTCGTCGTCGTCCACAACGGCGCGGGCCGCGCCAAGGCGATGGTGCCGGCGCTGCGCAAGTGCGGCGCCGAGGAGCACGACTGCATGGTGCCGGCCAAGGCGGGGGAACGGGCGAGCTGGGTCCGCGGCTTCGTCCACAAGGAGTTCCAGGCGGCCGGGGTGCGGGTGTCGGGGGAGGTCGAGCAGCTCGTCATCGAGGCCGTCGGCTCCGATCTGCGCGAGCTCGCCGCGGCGTGCAGCCAGCTCGTCGCCGACACCGGCGGTAAGATCGACGCCGCCGCGGTGCGGCGCTACTACTCCGGCAAGGCCGAGATCTCCGGCTTCGACGTGGCGGAGAAGGCCGTCACCGGAGATACCGCGGGTGCTCTCGAAGCACTGCGGTGGGCCATGCTGCGCGGCGTGCCCCACGTGCTGCTCGCCGATGCGCTCGCCGACGCGGTGCACACCATCGCCCGGGTCGGTTCGGCCGGTCGTGGCGACCCGTTCGCGCTCGCGTCGTCGCTGGGGATGCCGCCGTGGAAGGTCAAGAAGGCCCAAGGACAGGCCCGCACGTGGGCGCCGGCCTCGATCGGCACCGCGCTCGGGGTGGTCGCGGCCCTCAACGCCGACGTCAAGGGCGCGGCCGCCGACGCGGACTACGCCCTCGAACACGCCGTGCGGCAGATCGCCCAGCTCGTGTCCTGATCAACCGCCCACATGCGGAAAGGGGGCGTACCGGATGTCCGGTACGCCCCCTTTCGGGTGCATGCGAAGCCACGACGGCCTCCCCTCACGAAGAGGGACGGCCGTCGTGAAGCAGAGCCTGTGTCTACTAGCTCGGAGCGATGAACTCAGAGCTTGTTGGCAAGCTTCGCGAGAGCAGACTTCTTGTTGGCGGCCTGGTTCTTGTGGATGATGCCCTTGCTGGCAGCCTTGTCGAGCTGGCGGCTCGTGGCGACGAGGAGCTCGTTGACCTTGTCCTTGTCGCCCGCGGCCGCAGCCTCGCGGAACGAACGGATCGCCGTACGCAGCGACGACTTCACCGACTGGTTCCGGAGCCGGTTGCGCTCGTTGGTGCGAATCCGCTTCACCTGGGACTTGATGTTGGCCACGCGTAAAATCCTGTCGTCTTGCTGGTAGCTGGTAGGAAAGCTCTGGGTGCGCACGGGCACCGATGGACAAGACTACCAAGAACGGTTCGCAAAGCCCAAACCGGTGTGGATCACCCTCGTCACCGACCCTGATGTTTCGTGCATGAAACGACTCTGTTTCATCTGAGGTCACCTGCTCACGCGTGTAGAACGATGCTGGGCATGAGCCGCACGATCTCTCCCGAACAGGCCGGACCCGCGCCCGGCCGCGCCGTCTCGGACGTCTTCGCAGGCTACCCGGGCACCGGCTCGGGCCGGCCCGACGTGCCCGTCGCCTACGACGAGATGTTCGATGCCGACGGTGCCGTGCGCGAGCCCTACCGCCGGCTGTTCGACACCCTCACCGCGAAGGGTGCCGACGATCTCGCCGCGCGCACCGAGGCCCTGGGTCGTGCGTTCACCGACCAGGGCGTGACCTTCTCGCTGTCCGGTCAGGAGCGTCCTTTCCCGCTGGACATGGTCCCGCGCGTCATCGCCGCCGCGGAATGGTCCGAACTCGAACGCGGCATCCGGCAGCGGGTGCGCGCCCTGGAGCTGTTCCTCGCCGACGTCTACGGCGAGCAGCACATCCTCCGCGACCGCGTACTGCCGCGTCGCCTGGTCACCTCGTGCCCGCACTTCCACCGGCAGGCCTCGGGCATCGTCCCGCCCAACGGCGTGCGCATCCACGTCGCGGGCATCGACCTGATCCGCGACGAGAAGGGCACCTTCCGCGTCCTCGAGGACAACCTGCGCTCGCCGTCCGGGGTCTCCTACGTCATGGAGAACCGCCGCGCCATGGCCCGCGTCGCCCCCGATCTGTTCGCCCAGCACAAGGTGCGGCCCGTCGGGGACTACGCCCTGCACCTGCTGCGCGCGCTGCGCGCCTCCGCAGCACCGAACGCCGCCGACCCCACCGTGGTCGTGCTCACCCCGGGCATCGCCAACTCCGCCTACTTCGAGCACTCGCTGCTGGCCCGCCAGATGGGCGTCGAACTCGTCGAGGGCCGCGACCTGTTCTGCCGCGACAACGTCGTCTACATGCGCACCACCGAAGGCGAACGTCAGGTCGACGTCATCTACCGGCGCATCGACGACGACTATCTCGACCCGCTGCACTTCCGGCCCGACTCGGTGCTCGGCGTCGCCGGCCTGGTCAACGCCGCCCGCGCGGGCAACGTGGTCATCTCGAGCGCCGTGGGCAACGGGGTCGGCGACGACAAGCTCGTCTACACCTACGTGCCCGAGATCATCGACTACTACCTCGGCGAGGAACCGCTGCTACCCAACGTCGACACCCTGCGCTGCTGGCTGGACGACGAACGCGAGGAGGTCCTCGACCGCATCGACGAACTCGTCCTCAAACCCGTCGAGGGCTCCGGCGGCTACGGCATCGTCTTCGGCCCCGACGCCTCCACCGTCGAACTGGACGAGATGGCCCGCAAGATCCGCGAGGATCCGCGCAGCTGGATCGCGCAACCGGTCGTACAGCTGTCCACCGTCCCCACCCGGGCGGGCAACGCGCTCGCACCCCGCCACGTCGACCTGCGTCCGTTCGCCGTCAACGACGGCGACGACGTGTGGGTGCTGCCCGGCGGGCTCACCCGCGTGGCGCTGCCCGAGGGATCGCTCGTCGTCAACTCCAGCCAGGGTGGCGGCAGCAAGGACACCTGGGTGCTCGCCACCGAGACGTCGGACACCGACCGCGAGCTCGGCGGGGAGGGGATCGTCGAGGAGCGGGACGACGTGAACCACTCCGAGCACGGTCCGGAACTGACCACCTCACAACAACAGCAGCAACAGCAGCAACAGAGCGGGAGGGATCTGTGATGCTCGCACGGAACGCGGAGTCCTTGTTCTGGATCGGCAGATACGTCGAGCGCGCCGACGACACCGCCCGGATCATGGACGTGGCGGTGCACCAGCTGCTCGAGGACTCCACCGTCGATCCCGACCGCACCTGCCGCCGGCTGCTGCGCGTGCTCGGCTTCGCCGAACCCGAGGGCCGGCTCGACGTGCGCGGCGTCACCGACATCGTGGCCTTCGGCCGGGACGGCGCCGGCTCGATCCTCGACACCATCGCCTATGCGCGGGAGAACGCGCGCGGCGCACGGGAGGTCACCTCCACCGAGATGTGGGAGTGCCTCAACACCACCTACAACGGGCTCGCCGAACGAGAACGCGCCGCCAAACGCCTGGGCCCGCACGAGTTCTTCCGATACGTCGAGCACCGCGCCGCGATGTTCGCGGGCCTGGCCGACAGCACCATGTGCCGCGACGACGGCTACCGCTTCCTGCTACTGGGCCGGTCGATCGAACGTGTCGACATGACCGTGCGGCTGCTGCTCTCGCGCGCGGGGGACCTGCCGACCTCGCCCACCTGGGCCACCGTGTTGCGTTCCGCCGGCGGCTACGACACCTATCTGCGCACCTACCGCGGTGCGCTCGACGCGGGCCGCATCGTCGAGTTCATGATGCTCGACCGGCTGTTCCCGCGGTCCGTCTTCTTCGCGATCCGGCAGGCCGAGGAGTGCCTCGCCGAACTCGACGACCACACCGACTACCGGTTCGGCGCGCGGGACGAGGCGCAGCGGCTCCTCGGCCGCGCCCGCAGCGAACTCGAGTTCATCGGCCCCGGTGTGCTGCTCGACGAACTCGCCACTCGCCTGGCGTCGTTGCAGGAGCTGTGCCGCAAGGCCGGCGAGGCGATCGCGATGCAGTACTTCCACGCCGCCCCGTGGGTTGCGTGGGTCTCCGCACGGGAATCCGGCGCGGACGTGTCGATCCTGGAGGGAGAACTGTGAGCTGGCGGATGCGCGTGGTGCACAAGACCGGATACGAGTACGCCGGTCCGGTCACCGCGTCGTACAACGAAGCCCGACTCACCCCGCGCTCGGATGCCCGGCAGACCGTGGTCCTCAACCGGGTGGAGACCACCCCGGCCACGCGTGGCTACCGGTACACCGACTACTGGGGCAGCGCCGTGACGGCCTTCGACCTGCACGCCCCGCACACCTCCCTCGAGGTGGTCGGCCTGTCGGTGGTGGAGACCGACCCCGTGCGCCCGCCCGACGAACCGGCGGGCTGGGACGTGATCACCGCCGAGGACACCCGGGACCGCTACGACGAGGTGCTCGCACCCAGCGCGTACGTGCCGGTCGACCCCGAACTCGAGGCGACCGCGCGGGATCTCGCCGCCGGACTCGAACCGGTCGACGCGGTCGTCGCGGCCGCGCAGTGGGTCTACGACAAGATGGACTACGTCCCCGGCACCACCGGCGTGCACACCTCCGCCCTGCAGGCCTTCCAGGAACGGCAGGGCGTGTGCCAGGACTACGCCCACCTGACGCTGCTGCTGTTGCGGCGCATGGGCATCCCCGCACGCTACGTCTCCGGCTACCTGCACCCCGTGCCGGATGCGGCGATCGGGGAGACCGTCGCGGGCCAGTCCCACGCGTGGATCCAGGCGTGGACGGGATCGTGGTGGGGCTACGACCCGACGAACGCGAAATTCGTGAGCGAACAGCACACCTCCGTCGCCATCGGGCGGGACTACGCCGACGTGCCGCCGCTCAAGGGCATCTACATGGGTGGACACGCCACGGCGCACGATGTCGTTGTCGAGGTCACCAGGCTTGCGTAATCTCCGTCACAGCGAATTCCGGGTGCCGATCCGGAATCCGCCGTAGCGGTACATCGATTCGCAGTGTTCGTCCACCAGGTCCCGGCCTCCGACGGGGCCGCGATGATCGAGGTGACCCATGGAACCCCAGCGCGATCCCGAATCCCGACTCGACGAAGATCTCGCGCGCGAGACGTCCCTGGAAATCCGTGACCCGGGTGAGTTCTCCGACCTCCGCAAGTACGTGGCGGAAGCCATCGGGACGTTCCTGCTGGTGTTCTCCGCGGTGGGTACCGCGGTGTTCGCCGGCACCTACGTCGGCCAGCTCGGTGTCGCGCTGGCGTTCGGCCTGACCCTGCTGTTCCTCGTCTACACCATCGGCCCGATCTCCGGCTGCCACGTGAATCCGGCGGTGACGCTCGGGCAGCTCGTCGTCGGCCACGTCACCCCGGTGCGGGCCGTGGGCTACTGGATCGCGCAGGTAGTCGGCGGCCTGCTCGCCGGTCTGACGCTCTACGCGGTGGCGTCGTCGCTGCCGAGTTACGACCGCGCCGCCGACGGGCTCGGCGCCAACGGCTGGGGCGCCCACAGCCCCTCGGCCGTGCACGGCCCGCTCGGCGGGGTGCTCCAGAACGGCTACGGCATCGGTGCCATGATCGTCGTCGAGGTCCTGCTCACCGCGGTGCTGGTGTTCGTGGTGCTCGGCGCGACCGACCAGATCGCCGATGCACCCATCGCCGGCATCGCGATCGGCTTCACCCTGGCGGTGATCCACCTGATCTCGATCCCGATCGACAACACCTCGGTCAACCCGGCCCGCAGCCTCGCCGTCGCCTTCTATCAGGACGGTGCACTCGGGCAGGTGTGGGCGTTCATCGTGTTCCCGCTCATCGGCGGCGCCCTCGGCGCGCTCGTCTACACCTTCCTGTTCGGCCGCCGCGAGGGCCTGCGGCCGTCCTGATCGGGGCGTCCCGCACGGGTCGTTCCGATCGGGGAGGTGTCTCAGCTCCAGCCGTAGTCGTCGCGCAGGCGCGCGGCGATCCGATCGAAACGGTCCCGCGGAACGATCGCGCCCTCCCGGCGGATCCCGTCCTCGGGAACGTCGAGGACGCGGTCGAGCCGCACCCAGCTCGGCCGGTTCGCCGAGTCCCACGGCCCGGAGCCGATCCCGAGCCAGCCGCGCTGGCCCTCGCGCTCGCTGTTCGACGACAGCATCAGCCCGAGCAGGGTCGAATCGTCGCGGCCCACCACGATCACCGGGCGGTCCTTGCCCTGGGAGGGGTCCTCCTCGTAGGCGACCCAGGTCCACACGATCTCGCCGGGATCGGCGCGGCCGTCCAGATCGGGGGAGTACTCGAGGCGGCGGGCGCGGTCCCCGGTGGGAGTCGTGCGCGAGGCCACCGGGCGCCCCGGTGTCGGCCGCTTGGTGCCACCGGGACGCGGAGCGGCGTCGGACGGCTTCGACGAGCGCGGCTTCTGGGACGAGCGCGGTTCATCGGACGAGCGCGGCTTCTCGGAGGCCGGGCTCGGGGCGGGGCCGGGCGCGGCGCCGTTCAGTGCGGCGCGTGCCTTGTCCAGGGCCCCCGACTGCTGCAACTGCTGATAGATCTTCGGGCCCTGTTCGACCGCGAAGCGCCCCAGCTGCCTGCCCAACTTCTTCCATGTGCCAGCCACGGGAAACGAGCTTAACGGGGACGGCCCCGGCCGGAATGCCGGGCGCCGTGCGACTTGGATATCCTTCGAGGTGACCGTGGTCTTCGAGACCGCTGCCGAGTCCGAGTCAGGAGCACGACATCAGCACCTTCGCCGACACCACGTTCACGGACCCCGAGAAGATCCGGAACTTCTGCATCATCGCGCACATCGACCATGGCAAGTCGACGCTGGCGGACCGGATGCTGCAGCTCACCGGGGTCGTCGAAGAGCGTCAGATGCGCGCGCAGTATCTCGACCGCATGGACATCGAGCGCGAACGCGGCATCACCATCAAGGCGCAGAACGTCCGCCTGCCGTGGAAGCTCGACGGCGAGGACTACGTGATGCACCTGATCGACACCCCCGGTCACGTCGACTTCACGTACGAGGTCTCCCGCGCCCTCGAGGCGTGCGAGGGCGCGATCCTGCTCGTCGACGCCGCGCAGGGCATCGAGGCGCAGACCCTCGCCAACCTCTACCTCGCGCTCGACAAGGACCTGACGATCATCCCGGTCCTCAACAAGATCGACCTGCCCGCCGCCGATCCCGACCGGTACGCCGGGGAGATCGCCAACATCATCGGCTGTGAACCCACCGACGTGCTCCGCGTCTCCGGCAAGACCGGTGTGGGCGTGCCCGAACTCCTCGACGAGGTCATCCGGCAGGTGCCGCCGCCGGTCGGCGATCCCGACGCCCCGGCCCGCGCCATGATCTTCGACTCCGTCTACGACACCTACCGCGGTGTCGTCACCTACGTGCGTGTGGTGGACGGCAAGATCGTGCCCCGCGAGAAGATCAAGATGATGTCGACGGGCGCCACCCACGAACTGCTCGAGGTCGGCATCGTCTCGCCCGAACCGAAGCCGACCGCCGGACTCGGCGTCGGTGAGGTGGGCTACCTCATCACCGGTGTGAAGGACGTGCGCCAGTCGAAGGTCGGCGACACCGTCACCAGCGCCCGCAACGGCGCCGAGGAACCGCTCACCGGCTACCGCGAACCGCGCCCGATGGTCTACTCGGGTCTCTACCCGGTCGACGGCTCCGACTACCCGGTGCTGCGCGACGCCCTCGACAAGCTCCAGCTCAACGACGCCGCGCTCACCTACGAGCCCGAGACGTCGGTGGCGCTCGGCTTCGGTTTCCGCTGCGGCTTCCTCGGCCTGCTGCACATGGAGATCACCCGCGAGCGGCTCGAGCGCGAGTTCGGCCTCGACCTGATCTCCACCGCCCCCAACGTCGTCTACCGCGTCGTGCTCGAGGGCGGCCACGAGCACGTCGTCACCAACCCCTCCGACTGGCCCGAGGGCAAGGCCCGCGAGATCTACGAGCCGGTCGTCAAGTGCACCATCATCGCGCCGAGCGAGTTCGTCGGCTCCATCATGGAGCTGTGCCAGTCGCGGCGCGGCGAGCTCAAGGGCATGGACTATCTGTCCGAGACCCGCGTCGAACTGCGCTACGTCATGCCGATGGCGGAGATCATCTTCGACTTCTTCGACTCGCTGAAGTCGCGTACCCGCGGCTACGCGTCGATGGACTACGAGGAGGCCGGCGAGCAAGAGGCCGCCCTGGTCAAGGTCGACATCCTGCTGCAGGGCGAGGCCGTCGACGCGTTCAGTGCCATCGTGCACAAGGACGCGGCCGCCGCCTACGGCAACAAGATGACGACCAAGCTCAAGGAACTCATCCCGCGGCAGCAGTTCGAGGTGCCCGTGCAGGCGGCGATCGGCTCGAAGATCATCGCCCGCGAGAACATCCGCGCGATCCGCAAGGACGTGCTGGCCAAGTGCTACGGCGGCGACATCAGCCGTAAGCGCAAGCTGCTCGAGAAGCAGAAGGAAGGCAAGAAGCGGATGAAGACGATCGGTCGCGTCGATGTGCCGCAGGAGGCCTTCGTCGCCGCGCTGTCGTCCGAGGCGTCCGCGGACAAGCCCAAGAAGTAGCCGCCCACCGACCGATCCCCGGTCGTGGCGCCCACCGGAAGGATGCGTGTGCTCGACACCTGGCTCACCCGTGAACTCGGAATCTCCGTTCCCCTCCTGGGTGCGCCCATGGGTGGCCGCGCCGGTGGACGCCTCGCCGGGGAGGTCACCCGCGCCGGTGGCCTCGGCCTGATCGGCGCGGCACGTTACAACACCCCCGAGTGGATCGAGGGGGAGGTCCGCACCGCCCGGGAGATCGGCGGGGGGCTGCTCGGCTTCGGGCTCATGACCTGGTCGCTGGACACCGACGACAGCCTGCTCACCGCGGTGCTCGCGCACCGGCCCCGCGTGGTGTCGCTGTCCTTCGGCGATCCGGCGCCCTACGTGCCGCGCGTGCACGACGCCGGGTCGCTGGCGATCTCGCAGATCAACACCATCGAGGACCTGCGGATCGCCGAGGCCGCGGGGGTCGACGCCGTCGTCGCCCAGGGCCACGAGGCCGGTGGCCACACCGGCCGGATCGGGACCCTGCCGCTGCTGCAGGAGGTCCTCGAGTCGACCTCCCTGCCGGTGCTCGCCGCCGGGGGCATCGCCTCCGGCCGCGGCCTGGCCGCGGTGCTCGCCGCCGGTGGCGCGGGCGCCTTCGTCGGCACCGCGCTGCTGGCCAGCCCGGAGACCGTCGGCCCCGACTATGCGCGCGGCCGGCTCGTCGCCGCGGGCAGCGCCGACACCGTCTACACCGACGTCTTCGACAAGGCCCGGCACCAGCCCTGGCCCGCTCGCTGGGGTGGCCGGGCCCTGCGCAACGCGTTCACCGAGGAATGGCACGGTCGCGGCGCCGACGAGGACACCCTTGCCGCGGCGTACACGGGCGATGACCCCGAGATCGGCGTCGTCTACGCCGGGGAGGCCGCGGGGCTGGTGCGGTCCGAACGGCCCGCCGGTGAGGTGATCCGGGACATCGCCGAGCAGGCCGAGAGCCTGCTGTCGCGCTTTCGTTGAGTGACGTCCGCTTCCGCCGATTGTGATCGATCCCGAGCGGGCCCCACGAACTGCGCCCGGGCGTTAAGGTGAGCCTCACCTGACACGGAGGTCGCCCATGCGTCGAGCCCTGCTGTCCGCGTGCGCACTCGTCCTGCTCGCGGTTCCCGCCCTCACCGCCTGCTCCGGCGACACCGAGGAGGCGTCCGCCACCAGCGGTGAGGCCGTCACCGTGGAGCACTCCTACGGCACGACGACGATCGAGGGCACTCCCGAACGGATCGTCGCGACGTCCAGCCAGTGGCTCGACGCGCTGCTCGAACTCGGAATCCAGCCCGTGGGCTACTACAGCGCCGGCTCCTACGGCGACGACCGCGGTCTCTATCCGTGGCAGACCGACGTCGACCCCGACGCCGTGGCGCTCGGCCCGGCCATCGAGGCGGGACAGATGCCCGTCGAGGAGATCGCCGCGCTCGAACCGGACCTCGTGCTCGGCGCGTGGCAGATCACCTCGCAGGGCGTCTACGACCGGATCTCGCAGGTCGCCCCGACCGTCGGTCCGCTCGGCGAGACCGGCGTCGACCGCTGGGACGAGCAGGTGCGGGTGCTCGGCGAGATCTTCGGCCGCACCGACGAGGCCGAGGGGATCATCGCCGATCGCAACGCCGACATCGAGGAGGCCGCGCTGCCCGGTCTCGAGGGCCGCACCGCTGTGCTCGCCCAGTACCTCATGAGCGACCAGCAGTTCGTCGTCGTCGCGAACCCGGACGACGGTGCCGCGCTGCTGTTCTCGCAGCTCGGCATGGTCATGCCGCCGGAACTCGTCGCGGAGGGGGAGGGCAAGCCCTTCGGCCGCGTGATGCTCGCCCCCGAACGCGTCGACGCGCTGGCCGCCGACCTGTTGGTGATCCTTCCCAACGGCGGTACCGAGCAGGACCTGATGGCCCTGCCCGGCTTCGACCTGCTGCCCGCCGTGACCGGCGGGGGCCTCGCCGTCGTCGATTATCCCACCGTGGTCGCGTTCAACACCCCGTCGTCGCTGTCGATCGGCTACGCCCTCGACGCGATCCGGCCGCAGCTCGAGACGGTCGGCGGCGCCTGACGCCGATCACGGCCCGTGGTGCGCGGGCCGGAAGTCGCCCGCGGTGATGTCGCGTTCGGCCCGGATGACGTGCACCACGGCGTTGATCAGCGCCAGATGGGTGAACGCCTGCGGGAAGTTGCCGAGATGCCGGCCCGTCTCCGGGTCGATCTCCTCGGCGTACAGCTTCAGCGGGCTCGCGTAGTCCAGCAGGTGCTGGCACAGCGCCGCCGCGCGGTCGACCTCCCCGATCTCGACGAGCGCCGACACCAGCCAGAACGAGCAGATGGTGAACGCGCCCTCCTTGCCGGACAGGCCGTCGTCGGTGGTCTCCACGCGGTAACGCAGCACCAGGCCGTCCTCGGTGAGCTCGTCGGCGATCGCCAGGACCGTGGCCCGCACCCGCGGATCGTCCGCCGGCAGGAAGCGCAGCAGCGGGATCAGCAGGGCGGAGGCGTCGAGGGAGGGATGCCCGTAGCGCTGGGTGAACACCCCGCGCTCGTCGACCCCGTGTTCGAGGATGTCGGCCTTGATCTCGTCGGCGATCGCGGACCACCGGCGGGCGTAGTCGGGGCGGCCCTGCAGTTCGGCGAGTTTCGCGCCGCGGTCGAGCGCCACCCAGCACATGACCTTCGACGACACGAAGTGCTGCGGCTCGCCGCGCACCTCCCAGATGCCCCGGTCCGGTTCCTTCCAGTGCGTGGCGGCCTCCTCCACCTGCCGCCGCAGCGTCGACAACAGGGTCTGCGGGATGTGCCCGCGCGACTTCACGTGCAGGTACACCGAGTCGAGGAGCGTGCCCCAGATGTCGTGCTGCCGCTGGTGGAAGGCGTCGTTGCCGATGCGCACGGGGGTGGCGCCGTCGTAGCCGCTGAGATGGTCGAGGGTCGCCTCGGGCAGTTCACGTTCGCCGCCCACCCCGTACATCACCTGCAGCGGCCGCTTGACCCCGTCCTCACTGCGGGAGACGTCGAGGATGAACGAGAAGAAGTCGTCGGCCTCACGATCGAAGCCCAGCGTGTACAGACCCCACAGGGCGAACGTCGAGTCGCGCACCCAGGCGTAGCGGTAGTCCCAGTTCCGTTCCCCACCCGGGGTCTCGGGCAGCGAGGTCGTCGACGCGGCGAGCAGCGCCCCGGTCGGGCTGTAGGTCAGGCCCTTGAGGGTCAGGGCGCTGCGTTGCAGGTAGGTGCGCCAGGGATGGTCGGGGAAGTGCCCCGTGGTGATCCACTCGCGCCAGAAGTCCTGCGTGGAGGTCATCTTGGCGGCGGCCTCCTCGAAGGTGCGCGGCATCGGCCGATCCCCCCAGGACAAGGCGACGAACGCTACGTCGCCCTTGTGCAACCGGCGGCGGGCGCGCACCTCGCGGTCCTCGATCCCCAGCCGCAGGTCCGTGGTGATCCGCAGCGCCGGGTGCTGGTCGGGGGCGTTGCGGCAGTAGGCGGTGGCCTCTTCGTAGACCTTGCCGGTGTAGCGCCACTCGGTGCGGCCGCGGTGGTAGTCGAAGGCCGGCTCGCACGTCACGTACAGGTCCACCGTGCCGTTCACGCACCGCACCGTGCGCAACAGCATGTGCTCGGCCTCCCAGTCCGAGGGCGTGCGCCGATGGTTCGTGGACCGCTCGTCGACGTCGTACCAGGGCGCCATGACCAGGGCGTCGCGCACGATCATCCAGCCGGTGTCCGTCTGCCAGGTCGTCTCGAGCACGACCCCGCCGGGAAGGTAGCGGCGTGCCGCGGGGACGGTGCGGTCGTGCGGGGACAGACGGAAGTGCCCGGCGCTGCGGTCCAGCAGCGCCCCGAACACGCTCGGGGAGTCGGGCCGGGGCACGCACATCCACTCCACGGTGCCGTCGCGGGCGATCAGGCAGGTCGTCTCGCAGTCCGACAGGAACGCGTAGTCGTCGATGGGTGGGAACGGGCTACGGCGGAACGGAGTTCTCGACAGGTGCGATGCGACGGGGTCCATCCGTCCATGATCGCTTCGTACCGGGCGGTTCGCAGCCGGGATCGCGAAGCCGATAGGGTAAGGGAGATGGATCGGGTGGCATCGTGGTGGGACGGATTCGAGCTGTGGCTCGCCGGCCTGTCCTTCGTTCCCCAGGTCGCGCTGGTGATGGTGGTACTGGTGCCGGCCTGCGCGGGAATCGCCTGGTTGCTCGACAGAGCGATGGCCGTCGCCTTCGCATTGGTCGGGCGGGGCGAGGACGACTCACCTGCCGACAGGACGGAGGACTGCTGACATGCCGCGTTCGCGCGTGACCCTGGCGCTCGTCGCGCTGCTGCTCATCGTCGTCGTCGCCTGGCTCGTCACCCGGTGATCACCCCGCTCGTCGCCCGGTGAAAACTGCCCGCGACGGGCCCGCCCTGCCGCTCCCGCCGATTTCGGGCGAACCGGAACCTCTGCTAATCTCGGCGCGTGTCCGCGACCGCGATGCCTCGAATCCGCCACGAGCTGGCGTTGATCGCTGTCGGCATGCCGTCGGTCGCCGACATCGACTGTTGTCGCTGAATCCTTCTTTCTCCGCGGTGTCGTCCGGCCCTCCGCCGGTGCCGCCTTCGCGAATTCGGGCCCCTCCCCGGGACAGTCCTCCGGACACAGCCGTGGGCCGGTTCGCATTCCATCCCTGAATCAGCCCCTCAGGAAGGCTCGCGCCATGTTCACACGTTCCAGATTCCTCGCCGCCGCGGTCGCCGCCGTAGCCGTCACCGCACTGACCGCGTGCTCGGGTGGTTCCAGCGACACCGTCGGCTCCGAGGCCGGTGCCGACGGCTCCGGCGGGACGGTCAACCTCTACGCCTACGCCGTGCCGAAGGTCGGTTTCGACCTCGTCATCCCCGCCTTCCAGGAGACCGAGGCCGGGGAGGACGTCGCCTTCCAGCAGTCCTACGGCGCCTCCGGCGACCAGTCCCGCAAGGTCCGCGACGGTGCCGAGGCCAACTTCGTCAACTTCTCCGTCGAACCCGACATCACCCGTCTCGTCGACGCCGGACTCGTCGACGAGGACTGGAACGCCAACGCCTACAACGGGATCCCCTTCGGGTCCGTCGTGACCATCGTCGTCCGCGAGGGCAACCCGAAGAACATCCGGGACTGGGACGACCTGCTGCAGCCCGGCGTCGAGGTCGTCACCCCCAATCCGTTCAGCTCCGGCTCGGCGAAGTGGAACCTGCTCGCACCGTACGCGGCGAAGAGCAACGGCGGCGCCGACCCGCAGGCCGGCATCGACTACGTCACCGAGCTGGTCACCGAGCACGTGAAGGTGCAGCCGAAGTCGGGCCGCGAGGCCACCGAGACCTTCCTGCAGGGCACCGGCGACGTGCTGCTGAGCTACGAGAACGAGGCGCTGTTCATCGAACGCAACGGCGATCCCGTCGAGCACGTCACCCCGCCCGCCACCTTCAAGATCGAGAATCCGGCGGCGGTGCTGAAGAACGCGCAGGACGCCGAGGTCGCGCAGGCGTTCAACGACTTCCTGTACACCCCCGAGGCGCAGCGCCTGTGGGCCGAGGCCGGTTTCCGGCCCGTCGACCCGGCCGTTGCCGAGGAGTTCGCCGCCGAGTTCCCGCAGCCGGAGAAGCTGTGGACCGTCGCCGATCTCGGCGGCTGGGACACCGTGAACGAGGAACTGTTCGCGGACGGCACCGGCACCATCGCGGTGATCTACGACAACGCCACGAAGTAGGACCATGAGCGTGACCGTCTCCGAGGACACCGCGGACCGGGGAGCCACCGCTCCCGGGTCCGCGGTCCCGCGTCGCATCCCCGACCGTCGCCGCCCACGCCGCCGGATCTTCTCCGGCGCCGTGGGGCCGCTGGGCATCGGCATCGCCACCCTGTGGCTGAGCGTGATCGTGCTGCTGCCGTTGGCGGCGCTGGCCGTGCACTCGGTGTCCGACGGCCCCGCCGGCTTCTGGAACGCGGTCACCGCCCCCGCCGCCCTGGCGACCCTGCGGATCACCGTCCTGGTCTCGCTCGTCGTCGCGGCGATCAACGCCGTCATGGGCACCCTCATCGCGTGGGTGCTCGTGCGCGACGAGTTCCCCGGCAAGAAGGTCGTCAACGCCCTGATCGACCTGCCGTTCGCGCTGCCCACCATCGTCGCGAGCATCGTGCTGCTCTCGCTCTACGGACCGCAGAGCCCGATCGGGGTGCAGCTCAACGCCACCACCTTCGGCCTCGGGATCGCCCTCGCGTTCGTGACCCTGCCGTTCGTGGTGCGGTCGGTGCAGCCCGTGCTGATCGAGACCGACCACGAGGTCGAGGAGGCCGCCGCCTCCCTCGGCGCCGGCAACGTCACGATCTTCCGCCGCGTCGTGCTGCCGGTACTGGCCCCGGCGATCCTGTCCGGAACCGGCCTGGCGTTCGCCCGCGCCATCGGCGAGTACGGATCGATCGTGCTCATCGGCGGCAACATCCCCTACCGGACGCAGGTCGCCTCGCAGTACATCCAGCAGCAGATCGAGATCGACCGGTCCGTCAACGCCGCCGCCGTGTCGGTGGTGCTGCTGCTCATCGCGTTCGCCGTGCTGTTCGTGCTGCGCGTGGTCGCGCACCGCGGTCAGCGCCGGGAGGAGGACGACCGGTGAAACCGTCCCTCGCTTCGCGCCTGTCGCTGCGCTTCGTCGCCCTGGCCTACCTGCTCGTGCTGCTGATCGTGCCCATCGGCGTGATCCTCTACCGCACCTTCGAGAACGGCGTCATGGCGTTCGTCGAGTCGATCAGCACCCCCGCGGCGATCTCGGCGCTGAACCTGTCGCTGCTGATCGTCGCGATCGTCGTGCCGGTGAACGTGATCTTCGGCATCGTCGTCGCGCTCGCCCTCGTGCGCGGCCGCTTCCCGGGACGCGGTCTCCTGCAGGCCGTCGTGGACCTGCCCTTCGCCGTGTCCCCGATCGTCGTGGGTGTCGCCCTGATCATGCTGTGGGGCGCCAACGGCTGGTTCGGTGCGATCGAGAATCTCGGCTTCAAGGTGATCTTCGGACTGCCCGGCATGGTCCTCGCCACCATCTTCGTGACCCTGCCGTTCGTCGTCCGTGAGGTCGAACCGGTGCTGCGCGAGATCGGGGAGGAACAGGAACAGGCCGCCGCGACCCTCGGCGCCGACGCCTGGCAGACCTTCTGGCGCATAACCCTACCCGCGATCCGCTGGGGCCTGACCTACGGCATCGTCCTCACCGTGGCCCGCGCGCTCGGCGAGTTCGGCGCCGTCATCATGGTCTCGTCCGGATTCCCCGGCGTCTCGCAGACCCTGACCCTGCTCGTGCACGCCCGGTACATCGACGACCACAACACCTTCGGCGCCTACAGCGCCGCCACCCTGCTCATGGCCATCGCAGTGATCGTGCTGTTGCTGATGACCCTGCTCGACCGCAAGAGGAGCACCGAATGATCACCGTCACCGGGGCGCGGAAGAACTACGGCGACTTCGCCGCACTCGACGACGTCGACATCGAGATCCCCTCGGGGTCGCTCACCGCTCTGCTCGGCCCCTCGGGCTCGGGGAAGTCCACCCTGCTGCGGTCCATCGCCGGTCTCGAGACCCTCGACCACGGCACGGTCCGCATCGCCGGCAAGGACGTCACCGACGTGACCCCGCAGAAACGCGACATCGGCTTCGTGTTCCAGCACTACGCGGCCTTCAAGCACATGACCGTCCGCGAGAACGTCGCGTTCGGCCTGAAGATCCGCAAGCGGCCCAAGGCGGAGATCACCAAGCGCGTCGACGACCTGCTCGAGATCGTCGGACTCGGTGGTTTCCAGAACCGCTATCCGGCCCAGCTGTCCGGCGGTCAGCGCCAGCGCATGGCCCTGGCGCGCGCCCTCGCCGTCGACCCGCAGGTGCTGCTGCTCGACGAACCGTTCGGTGCCCTCGACGCCAAGGTCCGCGCCGACCTGCGCACCTGGCTGCGCCGCCTCCACGACGAGGTGCACGTGACCACCGTGCTCGTCACCCACGACCAGGAGGAGGCGCTCGACGTCGCCGACCGCATCGCGGTGATGAACGCCGGTCGCATCGAGCAGATCGGCGCGCCCGACGAGCTCTACGACCGGCCCGCGAACACCTTCGTGATGTCCTTCCTCGGCACGGTGTCGAAGCTCAACGGTGTGCTGGTGCGTCCGCACGACATCCGGCTGGCGCGGCAGCCCGAGCTGCCGGCCGCGGAGCAGGGCGAGGCCGGGACCGGCGTGATCCGGTCGACCGTCGAGCGGGTGGTGAGGCTCGGCTTCGAGGTGCGCGTGGAACTGCGCAACGACGCGACGGGGGAGCTGTTCACCACCCAGATCACGCGGGGGGAGGCGCAGGATCTCGGTCTCGTCGCCGGCGACACCGTCTACGCGCACGCCCCGATCGGAGTGCGCGACGGGGCCGACACGCCGGCCTGACCATCACCGGCCCCACCACCACCGGCCGCTACTGCTCGTCGGAGCGTTCGCGTTCGGCGGTGCGGTCGTGCGCGGGGGTCCGGCACACCATGACCGGGCAGCGGCTGTGGTGGATCAGCCCCTGGCTGCTCGACCCGACCACCGCCGCGGCCAGCGGACTGCGGCCATGGCTGCCCACCACCACCAGCTGCGCGGTTTTCGACTCCTCCTGCAGCACGATGTCCGGCTTGCCGCGTTCGACGCGATAGGTGACCTCCACGTCCGGGTGCTTCTCGGCGTGCCCGGCCATGTGCTCGGTCATCTCGTTCCGGCGGAACTCCACATAGTCGGTCCAATCCCGGAACCGGGAGCCCTCGCCGTAGGTGAGGGTGGACTGCTCGGTCCAGGTGTGGACGGCGATCAGCGGGGCCTCGAGCGCCGCTGCCAGCGCATAGGAGTGCTCCACCGCCGCCGCGCTGAGCTCGGTGCCGTCGACCCCGACGACCACGGGCCGGCTGTCGGGCACCCGGAACCCGTCGACGCTGCGCCAGGTCACCACCGGGCACTCGGCGTGGTTGGCGATCGAGACGACGTCGGAACGCTTGATCATCGACTCCCACTCGGTGGTGGTGGTGTGACCGAGCACCACCATCCGGGCCGTGTGCGACATCTCCGTGAGCACCCGGTCGGGCCTGCCGGAGGGCGTGGACCGGGTGATCTCGACACCGTCGACGACCGCCCGCGCGGCGTTCTCCGCGGCGGAGAGCACCGCCTCGGCGGGCTCGGTGGTCGAGTCGGACGAATGAGGATGCGCGTGGACCAGTTCGACCGGTTCACCGAGACGCCGGGCGATGCACGCCGCCCATCGGGCCGCATCGACGGCGCTGTCCGAGCCGTCGACGCCGACCACGATGCCGCGACGGGGTTGCGATGTGTCCATGTGACCTCCTCGCTCCACCGTCCAGTGTGGTACGGATCACGGAGATTTGGCCAGTTTCCGTCGATTCGTTGCGACGGCGGTGCCGTCAGTCCCCGACGGCGTCCTTGCCGCGCTGCACGATCTTCGGGTCGGCGGGGAAGACGATCTGCGGGTCCTTGTCGTCGTAGTCGAACTGGTTGAGGAAGAACCGCATCGCGTTGATCCGCGCCCGCTTCTTGTCGTTGGACTTGATGGTCGTCCACGGCGCCCAGTCGGTGTCGGTGCGCCGGAACATCTCCTCCTTGGCCTCGGTGTACTTGTCCCACTTGTCGAGCGACTCGAGGTCCATCTCCGACAGCTTCCAGCGGCGCACCGGATCGAGCTGGCGGATCGCGAAGCGGGTGCGCTGCTCGTTGCGGGTGACCGAGAACCAGAACTTTGTCAGCGAGATCCCGGATTCGACGACGAGCTGTTCGAACAGCGGCACGTGCTGCATGAACAGTTCGTATTCCTCGTCGGTGCAGAAGCCCATGACCCGTTCCACACCGGCACGGTTGTACCAGGAGCGGTCGAACATGACGAGCTCACCGGCGGTGGGGAAGTGCTGGACGTAGCGCTGCATGTACCACTGGCCGTGTTCACGGTCGGACGGCTTGTTCAGCGCGACGGTGCGGGCGTGCCGGACGTTGATGTACTCCTGGAACCGTTTGATCGTGCCGCCCTTGCCCGCGGCGTCGCGGCCCTCGAACACGATGATGTGCTTGGTGCCGTTGTCCTTCGCCCACGACTGGAACTTCAACAGTTCGATCTGCAGCAGGTACTTCTCCACCTCGTAGGTGGCGCGGTCCATGCGGGTGTCGTAGGGGTAGTTCTCCCGCCAGGTGTCGACGGCCCGGCCCTCGATGTCGATCAGATCCGGGTCCTCGCCGTGATCGTCGCGGACCGAGTATCCCTCGGTGCGGAGCCGATCGATGTAACGGCGAAGTTCGTTCTGCACGCCAGGCCCTCCCCGGAAGCGACGGTTGTGCATTCCGTTGTAGCCGAGGAGGACCGATCGGGCGAACCCGACCGGGAAGAAGACCGGTTCAGGCCGCCCGCAGCGCGCGGGCCCGCGAGAGGGCCTCGGTGTAGCGTGCGTCGATCACCCGGGCGAGGGCGCCGTGACCGGCGAGAGTCGCCGCGGTCCGCACCTGCGGCATCGATTCCGCTGCGGCACAGGCCCGGTCCCACAACAGCCCGGGCGCGAGGATCCACGGGGTGAGCACCACGGTGCGGGCACCGCGGGTGGTGAGATCGGCGATCGCCGCCTCGACGGACAGGTCGGTGGTGGCGAAGCAGGTGGCCTCCCGTGTCCACGCCGTGCCGGCGAGGATCCGCGGCGCGATCGACTCGGTGGCGCGGTTGGCCTCGGGGCGCCGCGATCCCACGGCGCACAGCGCGACCCCGACCGAGGGATCGTCCACCGACACGCCCGTGGCCGTGATGCGGTCGCGGGCCGCGGCGACGAGCAGGTCGTCGTCGCCGAGGATGTCCGAGCACAGGATCTCGAGGAGCGGGTGACGCTGCTGCGCCTCCCGCAGCAGGGCCGGCAGATCGACGCGGGCGTGGAAGGCGCTGCCGAGCAGCAGCGGCACGACCACCACCCGCCGGTGCCCCTCGGCGGCGAGCGCGCCGAGCACCTGGGGGACCGACGGGGTGTTCAGGTCCAGGAACGCCAATCGCACGTCGCGGCCCGGGTGTTCGGCCCGCAGCGCCGCGAGCACGGCGGCCACGGCCCGCGCGGACCGCGGGTCGCGGCTGCCGTGCGCGACGGCGACGAGCGGCGTCATGCCGGGACGCTGTCCCCGAGATCGATGGCGGCCAGACCGTTGCCGATCAGACCCGCGGCGAGGGTGTTGCCCCCGGCCGGATCTATGAGCAGGAAGCTGCCGGAGCGGCGGTTGACGCGGTAGTCGTCTGCGGCGATCGGCTCGGCGACCCGCACGGTGATCCGCGCGATCTCGTTCAGCTCGATGCTGTCCGGGGTGGGCACGGAGGTGAGGTTCTGCTCGTCGAACCGCTCCTCGATGGTGCCCACGATCGCCTGGGTGACGCGGGTGCCGTGCTTGAGCAGCAGCCGGGCGCCGGGGCGCAGCGGCTTCTCCGCCAGCCAGCACACGGTGGCCTCGAACTCCGACAACGACTCCGGGGCGTCCTGCGGCGACGCGATGATGTCGCCGCGCGAGACGTCGACGTCGTCGGCGAGGATCAGGGTCACCGAGCGGCCGGCGTGGGCGACGTCGAACTCGCCGTCCGGGGAGTCGATGCGCTCGACGGTGGTGCGGACACCCGAGGGCAGCACGACGACCTCGTCGCCGGGCCGCACCGAGCCGGCCGCGATCTGACCGGCGTAACCCCGGTAGTCGGGGTACTCGGCGGTGCGGGGACGGATGACGTACTGCACCGGGAACCGCAGGCCCGTCTCGTGACGGCCGTGCACGTCGGCGTCCACCGGCACCGACTCGAGGTACTCGATGAGGGTGGGGCCGTCGTAGTAGGGGGTGTTCTCGCTGCGGACGGCGACGTTGTCGCCGTGCAGCGCGGACACCGGGATCTCCTGGACGTCCTCGGGCGCCCAGCCGAGCGAGGAGGTCAGCTCCCCGAACTCCGCGGAGATCTGGGCGAACACGGTCGCCGGGTCCTCGACGAGGTCGATCTTGTTGACGGCGAGGACCAGCTTCGGCACACCCAGCAGGGCGAGCACGGCCGCGTGCTTGCGGGTCTGCGCGACCACACCCTTGCGGGCGTCGACGAGCAGCACGACGAGCTGCGCGGTGGACGCACCGGAGACGGTGTTGCGGGTGTACTGGACGTGACCGGGGGTGTCGGCCAGCACGAAGCTGCGCTTCGGCGTCGCGAAGTAGCGGTAGGCCACGTCGATGGTGATGCCCTGCTCCCGCTCGGCGCGCAGGCCGTCGACGAGCAGCGACAGGTCGGGGGTGTCGAGACCGCGGTCGACCGAGGCGCGCGTGACGGCGTCGATCTGATCGGCGAGCACCGACTTGGTGTCGTACAGCAGCCGGCCCACCAGGGTGGACTTGCCGTCGTCGACCGACCCCGCGGTGGCCAGACGCAGCAGCTGCGTGTCGGTGCGCTCGTGGAAGTCGCTCATGATCAGAAATAGCCCTCTCGCTTGCGGTCTTCCATGGCCGCTTCGGAAACACGGTCGTCGCCGCGGGTGGCGCCGCGCTCGGTCAGCCGCGACGCGGCGACCTCGGCGAGGATCTCCTCGTTGGTGGCGGCCTCGGACAGGATCGCGCCGGTGGTGGACCCGTCGCCGACGGTGCGGTAGCGCACCGAGCGGACCTCGAGTTCCTCGCCGTCGGCCGGTCCGCCCCACACGCCCGGCGTCATCCACATGCCGTCGCGGCGGTAGACGGGACGCTCGTGGGCGTAGTAGATGCTCGCCAGTTCGACGTTCTCGCGGGCGATGTAGCGCCAGATGTCGAGCTCGGTGAAGTTGCTCAGCGGGAACACGCGCACGTGCTCACCCGGTGCGTGCCGGCCGTTGTAGAGATTCCACAGCTCGGGTCGCTGACGCTTCGGGTCCCACTGGCCGAAGGCATTGCGCAGCGAGAAGATCCGCTCCTTCGCGCGGGAGCGTTCCTCGTCGCGGCGGCCGCCGCCGAAGACCGCGTCGAAGCGGTTCTCCGAGATGGCGTCGAGCAGCGGAACGGTCTGCAGCGGATTGCGGATCCCGTCGGGACGCTCGGTGAGGCGACCGTCGGCGAGGTACTCCTCGACGCTCGCGACGTGCAGGCGCAGGTTGTACTTCTCGACCACGTGGTCGCGGAACTCGAGCACCTCGGGCAGGTTGTGCCCGGTGTCGACGTGCAGCAGCGCGAACGGCAGCGGCGCCGGCCAGAACGCCTTGATCGCCAGGTGCAGCAGGACCGTCGAGTCCTTGCCACCCGAGAAGAGGATGACGGGACGCTCGAACTCGCCCGCGACCTCGCGGAAGACGTGGATCGCCTCCGACTCGAGGGCATCGAGCGTGTCGAACTTGCTGCCGTCCAAGGTGGTCCGGGTTCCGGTGGGATTCGAATCGATGAGTGTCATGAGGCGTGCAACCCGCATTCGGTCTTGGCGCGGCCGGCCCAGCGTCCACTGCGCGGATCGGCCCCTGGAAGTGGTTTGGTGGTGCACGGGGCACATCCGATGGACGGATAGCCCTCGTCGACGAGGGGATTGACGAGGATCCCGTGCTCGTCGATGTAGTTCTGCATGTCCTCGTCGGTCCATGCCGCGATCGGATTGATCTTCACGAGTCCGAACGCCTCGTCGAAGGAGATGAGCGGGGCATTCGCACGCGTGGGTGCCTCCACGCGGCGAATGCCCGTCACCCAGGCGCGGTACCCCTTCAGCATGTTCTTCAGGGGCACCACCTTCCGCAGACGACAGCACTCGTTCGGGTCGCGGGCGAACAGATCCTTGCCGAGCAGGGCGTCCTGCTCGGCAACGGACTGTTCCGCCTCGGCGGTGACGATGTTCACGCCGTACACCTGCGCCACCGCGTCCCGCGTGCCGAGGGTCTCGGCGAAGTGGTAACCGGTGTCGAGGAACAGCACGTCCACACCCGGGCGCTGCTGCGCCGCCAGGTGGACGAGAACCCCGTCCTGCATGTTGGACGCGACCACGTACCCGCTGCGTCCGTGCTCCGTGGCGGTACCGAACGTCTCGTCGGTCCACCGCAGGAGCTCCTGTGCCGACGCGCCTTCGAGCTCTGCTGCCCCCTGCGCGGCAATGCGTCGAAGTTCGTCGGTGTTCGTGTCGATCGTCATCGAATCGGTTCCTGCTCCCTGATCGTGTCGCTGTTGCCCGAATCGCTCATCGCAGGTCCGCCTCCTCGGCCCGCAGGACCCACTCGCCGAACCGCTCGCCCTCGGTGCGCTGCTTGACGAAGTTGCGCACCACCCGCTCGATATAGTCGCCCAGCTCGGCGCTGGAGACCTTGTGCTGACGCAGCTTGCGGCCGAACCTCGCATCGAAACCGAGCGCGCCGCCGAGGTGTACCTGGAAGCCCTCGACCTGGTTGCCCTCACCGTCGTCGACGAGCTGGCCCTTGAAGCCGATGTCGGCGATCTGCGACCGCGCGCACGAGTTCGGGCAGCCGTTGATGTTCACCGTGATCGGCACGTCGAGCTGCGCGTTGATGTCGGCGAGGCGTTCCTCGAGCTCCGGCACGAGCGACTGCGACCGCTTGCGCGTCTCGACGAACGACAGCTTGCAGAACTCGATGCCCGTGCAGGCCATCAGGTTCTTGCGCCACGGCGACGGCGAGGCCGGCAGTCCCAGCTCCTCGAGTTCCGCGACGAGATGCTCGACCTTGTCGTCGGCCACGTCGAGGACGATCAGCTTCTGGTACGGCGTGAACCGGATGCGGTCCGAACCGGCCCGCTCGGCGGCGTCGGCGACCTTCGACAGGATCGTGCCCGACACACGGCCGGCGATCGGTGCGACACCCACGGCGTTGAGGCCGTTGCGCAGCTTCTGCACCCCGACGTGGTCGATGGGCCGCACCGGGGCCTCCGGCGCGGGGCCGTCGATCAGCGGGCGCTTCAGGTACTCGGTCTCGAGGACCTCGCGGAACTTCTCGATGCCCCAGTCCTTGACGAGGAACTTCAGGCGCGCCTTCGAACGCAGGCGGCGGTAGCCGTAGTCGCGGAAGATCGCGACGACCGCCTCCCACACGTCGGGCACCTCGTCGAGCGGCACCCATGCGCCGACGCGCTGGGCGAGCATCGGGTTGGTGGACAGGCCGCCGCCGACCCACAGGTCGAAACCGGGGCCGTGCTCGGGATGCTCGACACCGATGAAGGCGACGTCGTTGATCTCGTGCACGACGTCCTGCTGACCGGAGATGGCGGTCTTGAACTTGCGCGGCAGGTTCGAGTACTGAGGGTCGCCGATGTAGCGGCGCACGATCTCGTCGATCGCCGGGGTGCCGTCGATGACCTCGTCGAGCGACTCGCCGGCGAGCGGCGAACCGAGCACGACACGCGGGCAGTCGCCGCACGCCTCGGTGGTCTTCAGACCGACGGACTCGAGCCGGCGCCAGATCTCCGGGACGTTCTCGACCTCGATCCAGTGGTACTGGACGTTCTCGCGGTCGGACAGATCCGCGGTGTCGCGGGCGAACTCGGTGGAGATCCCGGCGATGGTGCGCAGCTGGGCCAGGTTCAGGGCGCCGGCGTCGCAGCGCACCCGCATCATGAAGTACTTGGCCTCGAGCAGGTCGATGTTCTCGTCGCCGGTGTATGTGCCGTCGTAGCCCTGCTCACGCTGGGTGTACAGGCCCCACCAGCGGAACCGGCCGCGGAGGTCTGCCTTGTCGATGCCGTCGAAACCGGTGTGGGCGTAGATGTTCTCGATACGCTTGCGGACGTTGAGGGGGTTGTCGTCCTTCTTCGTCTGCTCGTTGGCGTTGAGCGGTTCGCGGTAGCCGAGGGCCCACTGTCCTTCGGCGCGCCGCTTGGCGGGGCGCGCAGCACGCCGTGCGGGCTGGGCCGGCTCGGCGGCGGGAGTGGCGTCGGTGGTCGACGACATGCAGGTGCTCCTGATGTTCGCGGGGAGAACCGGGTCGACGGGCGCAGGAGGGGGCTGATCCTCGTGCACGCATGGTTCGACCCGGCAGGGATCTGGACTATGCCGGGAGAGTGCCGACTACGAACAGTCGGCGCACAGACATGCGGCGCACGGCAGACAACAGGACGCGCAGACGCGCTTGAAGTCGACGTGGCGTCGCGCCACCAGTCGCACTCCGGATCCTGTCATGCGGCCCATTGTGCCACGTCACACGGACGATTCCGAATCGTGGGCGGCATTTCCACCGAAATCGCGGGAAATGTCGAGGTAGGCGCCTCGTGGGGGATTCGTCCCCCTGCGTCTCTGGAACACTGGAGGGCGTGAACGACACCCGGATCGGTCCTCGGACCGCACAGGAGACCTGCCCGGCCGGCCTCGACCTGCCCGACTCGGCCCTCGCAGGCGTGGGGACCCGTCCGTTCGGGGTGTACGTGCACGTCCCGTTCTGCGCGACCCGCTGCGGCTACTGCGACTTCAACACCTACACCGCCGGGGAACTCGGCAGCGCCGCGTCCGCGCAGTCCTGGCTCGACGGGTTGCGCCGCGAACTCGACGCCGGGGCCCGGCTGCTGGCCCGCGACGGCCGCACCGTGCCCGCCGCGGAGACCGTCTTCGTCGGCGGCGGCACGCCCTCGCTGCTCGGCGCCGACGGACTCGCGCGGGTGCTCGACGCGGTCCGCGACTCCTTCGGTCTCGCCGCGGGCGCCGAGGTCACCACCGAGTCGAACCCCGAATCGACGTCTCCGCAGTTCTTCGCCGGCATCCGCGAGGCCGGCTACACCCGGGTGTCGCTGGGCATGCAGTCCGCCGCCCCGCACGTGCTCGCGGTGCTCGACCGTACCCACACCCCGGGCCGACCCGTCGCGGCGGCGGAGGAGGCCCGCGCCGCCGGTTTCGAACACGTCAACCTCGACCTCATCTACGGCACCCCCGGCGAACGCGACGCCGATCTCGACGCCTCCCTCGACGCCGTGCTCGCCGCGGGCGTCGACCACGTCTCCGCCTACGCGCTCATCGTCGAAGACGGCACCGCCCTCGCCCGCCGCGTCCGCCGCGGCGAACTGCCCGCCCCGGACGACGATGTCCTCGCCGCCCGCTACGAACGGATCGACGCGCGCCTGGCCGAGGCCGGGATGACCTGGTACGAGGTGTCCAACTGGGCGAAGGCCGACGACCCGTCGGCGCGCTGCACCCACAACCTCGGCTACTGGGACGGCGGCGACTGGTGGGGTGCCGGCCCCGGCGCGCACAGCCACGTCGGCGGGGTGCGCTGGTGGAACGTCAAGCATCCCGCCCGCTACAGCGCCACCCTCGCCGACGGGAAGCTGCCGGTGGCCGGCAGCGAACAGCTCACTGCCGAGGACCGGCACACCGAACTGGTGATGCTCACCGTGCGGCTGCGCACCGGCCTGCCGCTGTCCGCCCTCGACGAGGGGGAGCGCGCGGCGGCCCGCACCGTCGTCGCCGACGGTCTGGCGGTGGAACGTGACGAGCATCTCGTGCTGACCGACCGGGGCCGCCTGCTCGCCGACGCCGTGGTCCGCACGATCCTGCTCGGCGGCGAGGACTGAACCTCGGCCGGTCTCAGTCGTGGTGGTCGGCCTCGGCCCGGCCGGGCGTGGGGGTCAGCGCGTCGTACTCGAACACCCGCACGTGCATGACCGGCCGGTTGCGCAGCGCCGACTGCACCGCCCGGTGCAGCCCGTCCTCGAGATAGAGCACGCCCTGCCACTGCACGGCGTGCGGGAACAGATCGCCGTAGAAGGTGGAGTCCTCGGACAGCAGCCGGTCCAGTTCGAGGACCTTGGTCGTGGTGACGATCTCGTCGAGGCGCACCTGACGCGGTGGGATCCGCGACCAGTCACGCAGAGACAGTCCGTGATCGGGATACGGCTTGCCGTCCCGGACGCCCTTGAAGATCATGCGAACACCCTACGGCGACGGTGGCCGGGCCCGACGAGCCGTGTCGGACCTGTGCCCGGCGGCTGCACCGTCGTCACACGACTAGACTGGCAGGGTACGGCCCCGATCGGTAGGCCCTGCAGTCGGTGGAAACGGAGGTGGCGGGTTGTCGAGTACCGAGGAGCGGAGATTCAAGGTCTTGCGCGCCATCGTGGCGGATTACGTATCCACCAAGGAGCCCATCGGATCCAAGACTCTCGTCGACCGGCACAACCTCGGCGTCTCCAGCGCCACCGTCCGCAACGACATGGCCGTGCTCGAGGCCGAGGGATACATCACGCAGACGCACACGAGCTCCGGGCGCGTGCCCACCGACAAGGGCTACCGGCAGTTCGTGGACCGGATCGCGGAGGTCAAGCCGCTGTCGGCGGCCGAACGCCGCGCGATCCTGAAGTTCCTCGAATCCGGCGTCGACCTCGACGACGTGCTGCGGCGCGCGGTGCGCCTGCTCGCGCAGCTCACCCGGCAGGTCGCGATCGTGCAGTACCCGACGCTGTCGGCGTCGTCGGTGCGCCACCTCGAGGTCGTCGCCCTGACACCGGCACGGCTGCTGCTCGTGCTCATCACCGATTCCGGTCGCGTCGACCAGCGCATCGTCGAACTCGGCGACGTGATCACCGACGAGAACCTGTCCCGCCTGCGCGAACTGCTCGGCGCCGCCCTCACCGGCAAGCGCCTGGCGGCCGCGTCCATCGCGGTGACGGAACTCGCCGACAACGCCCCCGAGGAGGTCCGCGACGCGGTCATCCGCTGCACCACGGTGCTGGTGGAGACGCTCGTGGAGCACCCGGAGGAACGCCTCGTGCTCGGCGGCACCGCCAACCTCACCCGCAACGCGGCGGATTTCGACGGGCACGGGGACGTGCCGGGCTCGCTGCGCACGGTGCTCGAGGCGCTCGAGGAACAGGTGGTCGTGCTCAAGCTGCTCGCCAGCAGCACCGACCCCGGCCGGGTGACCGTCCGGATCGGCGAGGAGACCCAGTTCGAGGAGATGCGGACCACCTCCGTCGTGTCCACCGGCTACGGTGCCGCGGGTGCGGTCTTCGGTGGGCTGGGTGTGCTCGGCCCCACCCGGATGGACTATCCGGGAACCATCGCATCGGTCGCGACCGTTGCGAGATATATCGGCGAGGTGCTCGGTGAGCGCTGAGCGGGGGCGCTCGGTGAACACCGAGCGTGGGGCGCTCGGTGAACGCCGGGTGCCGTTGTCCATCGACTGAGTAGAAAACCAAGTAAGGACGAAACCTGACGTGGCACGGGACTACTACGGGACGCTCGGCGTGTCCAAGAACGCGACCGACCAGGAGATCAAACGGGCGTACCGCAGGCTGGCGCGCGAGCACCACCCCGATGTGAACCCGAGCGAGGACGCGCAGAAGCGCTTCCAGGAGATCTCGGCCGCCTACGAGGTGCTGTCCGATCCGGAGAAGCGCCGCATCGTCGACATGGGCGGCGACCCGCTCGAGTCGGGCGGTGGCGCCGGAGCCGGTGGCTTCGGCGGGTTCGGCGGCGGCCTCGGGGACGTCTTCGAGGCGTTCTTCGGTGGCGGCGCCGGCGGCAGCCGTGGCCCGCGCGGCCGCGTCCAGCCGGGCGCCGACTCACTGTTGCGCACCAAGCTCACCCTCGAGGAGTGCGCGCGCGGCGTCACCAAGACGGTCACCGTCGACACCGCGATCCTGTGTGACGCGTGCACCGGTTCGGGCACGCACGGTGATTCGAAGCCGGTGCGGTGCGAGACCTGTGGCGGTGCCGGCGAGGTGCAGTCCATCCAGCGGTCGTTCCTCGGCCAGGTCATGACCTCGCGGCCGTGCCCCACCTGCCGCGGTGTCGGCGAGACCATCCCGGATCCCTGCCGCAAGTGCGGTGGCGACGGCCGTGTCCGCGCCCGCCGCGACATCACCGTCAAGGTGCCCGCGGGTGTCGGCAACGGCATGCGTATCCGGCTCGCCGCGCAGGGCGAGGTCGGGCCCGGCGGCGGTCCGGCCGGCGACCTGTACGTCGAGGTCATCGAGCAGCAGCACGACGTCTTCGTCCGCGACGGCGACGACCTGCACTGCACCATCCGTGTGCCCATGTTCGACGCTGCGCTCGGCACCAAGGTGACGGTCGAGACGATCCTCGACGGCCCCATGGACATCACCGTCGACCCCGGCACCCAGCCCGGTTCGGTGACGGTGCTGCGCGGCCACGGCATGCCCAAGCTGCGCTCGGGCAACCGCGGCGACCTGCACGCCCACCTCGAGGTCGTCGTCCCGACGCGCCTGGACCACAAGCAGACCAAGCTGCTCGAGGATCTGCGCCGGCACAGCGACCGTGAGCGCGCCGAGGTCGTCACCACCGGCTCGCAGAACTCCGGTGGTCTGTTCTCGCGTCTGCGCGACGCGTTCAGCGCCCGCTAGGCCGCCCGGTGGCCGCGACGCTGTTCTACCTCGATCCGCTGCCCGAGGAGGGTGGCACCGCCGTACTCGACGGCAAGGAGGGGCGGCACGCCGCGACGGTGCGCCGCATCGCTGTCGGTGAGCGTCTCGTACTCGCCGACGGTGCCGGCGCCGTCGCCGACGTCGAGGTCACCGCGGTGGCCAAGGACCGGCTCGAGGCCCTCGTGCTCGCCCGCCGCGTCGTGGACCCGCCGCACCCGAAGGTGACGGTCGTGCAGGCGCTGCCGAAGTCCGACCGGTCCGAGCTCGCCGTCGAACTCGCCACCGAGGCGGGCGCCGACGAGTTCGTGCCGTGGCAGTCGGCGCGCTGCGTGGCCCGGTGGGACGCCAAGGCGGACAAGGGTGTTGCCCGCTGGCAGGCGGTCGCGACCGCCGCGGCGAAGCAGTCGCGCCGGCCGTACGTGCCGAGCGTGTCGCCGCTGCACCGCACCGCCGACGTCGTCGCCCGCGTCCGGCAGGCCGCCGACCGCGGCGAGTCGGTGCTCGTGCTCCACGAGTCCGCCACCGTGCCCTTCGCCGACCTGCCGCTGCGGGACGTCGAGGCGCTCACCCTGGTGGTCGGCCCGGAGGGTGGGCTCGACGACAGCGAGGTGCAGGCGCTGACCGAGGCCGGGGCCGTCGCGGTCTCCCTCGGTCCGACGGTGCTGCGCACCTCCACCGCCGCCGCGGTCGCCCTCGGCGCCATCGGGGTGCTGACCGACCGCTGGCGGACCCGGCCCCCGCACTGAGGGAGCGAGGGACCCTCACGGGCCCCGATCCCCGTACCGAAGGATTCCTCTTGGCTCGCACGAAGATCGCCTACGGCCCGCACTCGCAGCAGTTCGGGCACGTCTTCCTCCCCGACACCGCGGCGGTCACCGGACCCGTCCCGGTCGTGATGGTCGTCCACGGCGGATCGTGGCACGCCCGTTACGGACTCACCCTCGGCACGGCCCTGGCCGCCGAACTCGCCCGGCGCGGCCTGGTGGTCTGGAACGTCGAGTACCGGCGCCTCGGGGCCGGCGGGGCGTGGCCGGAGATGTCCGCCGACATCGTCGCGGCGTTCGAGGCGATCACCACGCTGGTCGCGCCGCACGCGCGGCAGGCCGGCATCGACGTCGACCTCGACCGGATCCGGCTGGTGGGGCATTCCGCCGGTGGCCAGCTCGCGGTGTGGCTGGCCGGCGAGACCACCTCGCGGCGACCGGAATTCGTCGTCTCGCAGGCCGGGGCGCTCGACCTCGTGTCGGCGGGTGAACGGGGCCGCCGGGTGGAGCAGTTCGAACTGCTCTTCGGTGCCCCGTACGACGGGGCTCCCGAGACCTACCGGTCGGCGTCCCCGATGCACCGGGTCCCGATAGGCGTGCCGGTCGTCGTGCTGCACGGTGACGCCGACGAGCAGGTGCCGGTGAGCGTGGCCCGCCGCTACGCCGAGGCCGCGCGCGCGGCGGGGGATCCGGTGTCCGACGAGGAGTTCGACGGTGAGGACCACGTCGCCTTCCTGAACCGGACAACCCGTGCGTGGGCCCGCTCGCTCGAGCTGCTCACCGTGGATTCAGCCGCGGACCTCGGCTTCGTCGCGGATCTGCAGGCCCGCTCGGCGGGGGAGTAGCACCGCCACGGCCACCGTACCGACGAGCAGCACGATGCCCGCCACCAGGCTCGCCGACGAGATGGCCTGCCCGAACGCCGCCGACGACGCGTCGAGCAGGGGCTGCGCGTAGGTCTTCGCGAACGGGTGGGCGGCGAGTTCCTCCGCGACGATCGCCGCGCCGCCGACCGAGTCGCCCGCCGCCTCGATCGCGGTGGAGGCCTGCTCGGCCATCGGCCCGCTCACCGTGTCCAGCGGCAGCCCGTCGAGGAACACGGAGATCTCCCGGTGGTAGGTGGTCGCGAGCACGGAGCCGAGCAGGGCGATGCCCAGGGAGCCGCCGAACTCGACCGCAGTGTCGTTGAGGCCGCCCGCCGCACCGAGATCGTCCTCGGGGAAACCGCCCATGATCAGATCCGTGGACGGGGGCGTGGCCAGGCCGATGCCGAAACCGACCAGCAGCAACGAGGTCAGGAACGGCGGATAACCGGCCGACAGGTCGAGGATCGCGAGCACGAGCACCCCGGCCGCGGCGGCGATCGTGCCGCCCGCCACCGCGAGGCGCGCACCGAAGCGTGGGGCGAGCCGTCCGCTCAGCGCGGCGCCGAGCGAGACGGTCACGGCGAGGGGCAGCAGCCGCAGGCCGGTCTCGAGCGGGGCGTAGCCGAGCACGAACTGGAACTGCTGGGCGACGAAGTAGATCACTCCGAAGGTGACGAGGAACAGCAGCAGCACGGCGAGGCAGGCGCTGCCGACGGTCCGGTCGGCGACCCGCCGCAGGTCCAGGAGCGGTCGCGGACACCGCAGTTCCCACGCGACGAACACCGCCGCCGCGACGACCGAACCGACCAGTGCGACGAGAGCGCTTCCGGCCCAACCGAAGTGGAAGCCCTCGATGATCGCGTAGACGATGCCGCCGACCGCGGCGACCGACAGCGCGCCGCCGATCCAGTCGATGCGGGTGAGTCCCTCGGCCCTGGATGCGGGGACGAGGACGAGCGAGGCGACGGCCGCGAGCGCGGCGATCGGCACGTTGATGAGGAAGGTCGAACCCCACGAGTTCCACTCGAGGAGCCAGCCGGCGAGCAGCGGCCCGAGGGCGATCGCGAGCCCCGAGGTGGCGGCCCACGCCGCGATCGCGCGGGCGCGTTCGTGGGAGGGGAACATCGCGACGAGCAGCGACAGCGTCGCGGGCATGATCACCGCGGCGCCGACCCCCATCACGATGCGGGCGACGACGACGTCGACGGCGCTGTCGGCCAGGGAGCCGTGGATCGCGCCCGCCGCGAAGGTCGCGAGCCCGGCGAGGAGGGCGCCGCGACGGCCGTACCGGTCGCCGAGCACGCCGCACAGCAGCATCAGTGCGGCGTACGGGACGGTGTAGCCGTCGATGATCCACTGCATGTCGGTGCTGGTGAGCTGCAGTTCGCGGAGCATGCTCGGGGCCGCAACGATCAGCGAAGTGTTCGCCATGACGACGATGAGCAGGCTCAGGCACAGCACGAGCAGGCCGGCCCAGCGTCGCCGATAGGGTTCGGCCTCCGCGGTTCTGCCCGCCGGGGTGACGGTCGTGGTCATCGGTCCTCCTGGGATGCGGCGTGGAACGCTGGAACGGGCGACGAGCCCAACTTGCACATCGATGTGCAAATTAATTCTTTGCACATTCGTGTGCAACTAGAATGGAATCCAGATCACATCTCGGTGGAAGAGGTAGTACAGCGTGGAGCACCCGGTCGCCCGATCGCGCACCCGATTCAACGCGAACCGCGCCCGGATCCTCGAAGCAGCGATGGCCTGTTTCGCCGCGGATCCCGATGCGAGCATGGACGACGTCGCCAAGGCCGCCGGAGTGGTGCGCCGCACCGTCTACGCGCACTTCCCTAACCGTGACGCCCTCGTCGAAGGTCTCGCCGACGATGCCTCCACCGCCCTCGCCGCCGCCCTCGACCATCCCGAACCCGACGACCCGGCCGTCGCGCTGGCCGTGGAGGTCCTGCGCACCTGGCCCGTCGGTGACCGCTACCGCGTGCTGCTGTCCTTCGCCCGCAAGGAACTGGGGGAGCAGCGCATCGCCGATCTCGTCGCCCCGGTCCGCTCCCGCGCCCTGGCCCACGTGGAGCGGGGCCGCGCCACCGGTCAGTTCTCCGACTACCTCCCGGTGCCCGTGCTCGTCGGGATGATGGAGGGCCTGACGATGGCCACTCTCGAACAGGCCAATCTCGGTCTGGTGAACGACGCCGGCGACACCGTCGTGCTCGGCAACCTGGTGCTGGCGGGCATGCCCCCGGAGCGCGCGCGGGAGGTCCTCGCCGGCGCGCGGACGTGGACGGCGCGGATCCCGGCCGGGGACGCACCCACCGAACTGCGGTGACGCACGCTATAGCGCGGAGGCGGGGGTCGTCGCGGCGCTAGACTGGCACGGACACGACAGCCGTCGTGCCGGAGCCGACCCGAAAGCAGGACGTACCGTCCACGTGAGCGAACCAGACCGACCCAACGGGCCCGCCGAATTCGAACCGACCACGGTCAGGTCCAGCCTGGACCTCCCCCCGGAGGCCGCAGCGGCCCTGCTCGGAGCGGCCGACCAGAACCTGATCGCCCTCGAGGGCCTCCTTGCGGCGGACATCCACGTGCGCGGCAACGCCGTCACCCTCACCGGAGCCCCGGCCGACGTCGCCCTCGCCGAACGCGCCCTCGCCGAACTCGTCACCCTGGTACGCCGCGGCCAGCCCCTCGGACCCGACGCCGTGCGCCGCACCGTGGGCATGCTCACCCAGGGCCTGTCGGAGTCCCCGGCCGACGTCCTCAGCCTCGACATCCTGTCGCGGCGCGGCAAGACGATCCGGCCCAAGACCCTGAACCAGAAGCGCTACGTCGACGCGATCGACGCGCACACCATCGTCTTCGGTATCGGCCCCGCAGGCACCGGCAAGACCTACCTCGCGATGGCGAAGGCCGTCCAGGCGCTGCAGACCAAGCAGGTCAACCGCATCATCCTCACCCGGCCCGCCGTCGAGGCCGGCGAGCGGCTCGGCTTCCTGCCGGGCACCCTGTACGAGAAGATCGACCCCTATCTGCGTCCGCTGCACGATGCGCTGCACGACATGATGGATCCCGAGGCCATCCCGAAGCTCATGCAGGCCGGCGTCATCGAGGTCGCACCCCTGGCATTCATGCGTGGCCGCACGTTGAACGATGCGTTCATCATCCTCGACGAGGCGCAGAACACCACCGCCGAGCAGATGAAGATGTTCCTCACCCGCCTCGGCTTCGGGTCGAAGATCGTCGTCACCGGCGACATCACCCAGATCGACCTGCCGGGCGGGGCCCGCTCGGGCCTGGCCGCCGCCACCGAGATCCTCGACGGCATCGACGACATCCACATCGCCCGCCTCGACAGCAGCGACGTCGTCCGCCACCGCCTGGTCTCCGACATCGTCGACGCGTACAACCGCTTCGAGGCGACCCGCGACGACGGCGCCGGCGGAAACCGCGCGCAGCGCCGCGCCACCCAGCACAGGGCGCAGCGCCGGTGAGCACCAACCCCTCTCGTCCCCACCCCGTCGTGCAGAAGGAACGCCAGTCATGAGCATCGAGATCTCGAACGAATCGGGTATGGACGTCGCGGAGGAGGACCTCCTCGACGTCGCTCGTTTCGTCATCGCCCGGATGGACGTGCATCCGGCCGCCGAGCTGTCGATGGTGCTCGTCGACCTCGACACCATGGCCGATCTCCACGTGCGGTGGATGGATCTGCCCGGCCCCACCGATGTGATGTCCTTCCCCATGGACGAACTCGAACCGGGTGGCCGTCCCGACGCACCCGAACCGGGACCGTCGATGCTGGGCGACATCGTGCTGTGCCCGCAGTTCGCCGCGGATCAGGCGGCCAAGGCCGGACATTCGGTCGGACACGAACTCGCGCTGCTCACCGTGCACGGCATGCTGCACCTGCTCGGCTACGACCACGCCGAGCCCGAGGAGGAGAAGGAGATGTTCGGCCTGCAGAACCAGCTCCTCGCCGAGTGGTACGAGGAACTGCGCCGCGCCGAACACGAGGCGCTGCTCGCCGAACGTGATCGGAAACTGCTCGGCAAGGCCGGTTTCGTCGACAACCCCGAATCATGAGCGGCCCCGTCGACGACAGCGCCGCGCCCGGACCCGGTAGGGGAGGAGCGGCTGCGTGAACACCGTGTCCCTCGTCGTCCTCGCCGTCGTCCTGGTGGTGCTCGGAGGACTGTTCGCCGCGGTCGACTCGGCCCTCAACACCGTCTCCACCGCGCGTGCGGAGGAACTCGCGAAGGACGGCCGTGCCGCCGCCCGCCGGTTGCTCGGCCTGCTCGACGACCGCCCGCGCTACGTCAATCTCACCGTCCTGCTGCGCATCCTGTGCGAGATCACCGCGACGGTGGTGCTCGTCGGTGCGCTCCTCGCGGTGCTCGACCGGACGTGGGCGCTGATCGTCGGTGCCACCGTGATGGTGATCGTCGACTACGTCGTCATCGGTGTCGGCCCGCGCACGCTCGGACGTCAGCACGCCTATCCGATCGCGTTCGCCGCGACCGGTCCGCTGCGGATCCTCGGTGTGCTCCTCGGCCCGATAAGCCGCATCCTCATCAGCGTCGGCAACGCCGTCACTCCCGGTAAGGGATTCCGGAACGGCCCGTTCGCCAACGAGATCGAACTGCGGGAACTCGTCGACCTCGCCCAGGAGCGCGGTGTCGTCGCCGACGAGGAACGCCGGATGATCCAGTCCGTCTTCGACTTCGGCGACACGACCGCCCGTGAGGTGATGGTGCCCCGCCCCGAGATGGTGTGGATCGAACAGGACAAGACCGCCGGGCAGGCCACCTCCCTGGCCGTGCGCAGCGGTCACTCCCGCATCCCGGTGATCGGCGAGAACGTCGACGACATCCGCGGCGTCGTCTACCTCAAGGATCTCGTCCGGCAGACCTACTACCACCGCGACGGCGGACGCAGCGTCGCCGTCGCCGACGTCATGCGGCCGGCGGTGTTCGTGCCCGATTCGAAGCGGCTCGGCGACCTGCTCGCCGACATGCAGCGCGACCGCAACCACATGGCGGTGCTCGTCGACGAGTACGGCGGTATCGCCGGGCTGGTGACGATCGAGGACATCATCGAGGAGATCGTCGGCGAGATCGCCGACGAGTACGACATTGCCGAGATCCCCGACGTGGAGGATCTCGGCGACGGGACCTACCGGGTCTCGGCCCGCCTCGCCGTCGAGGATCTCGGTGAGCTGTTCGACATCGACATCGACGACGACGAGGTGGACACCGTGGGTGGCCTGCTCGGCCACGAACTCGGCCGCGTCCCGCTGCCGGGCTCGGAGGTGCGGAGCCACGGGTTGCTGCTGCGCGGCGAGGGTGGACCCGACGTGCGTGGGCGGGTGCGGGTGAGCACCGTCCACGTGAGCCGGATACCCGAGGAGAAGGAGACCGACATCGACCAGGACACGACCGAGGAGCACGCATGACCGACCCCGAATTCCGTTCCGGATTCATCTGTTTCGTCGGACGACCCAACACGGGTAAGTCGACGCTGACGAACGCGCTGGTCGGCAGCAAGATCGCCATCACCTCGTCGCGCCCCCAGACCACCCGGCACACCATCCGCGGCATCGTCCACCGCGACCACGCGCAGCTCGTGCTGGTGGACACCCCCGGTCTGCACCGGCCGCGCACCCTCCTCGGGCAGCGCCTGAACGATCTCGTGCGCGACACCTACTCCGAGGTCGACGCGATCGGCATGTGCTTCCCTGCCGACGAGAAGATCGGTCCCGGCGACCGCTGGATCCTCGAGCAGGTGCGGCACGTGGCGCCGAAGACCCCGCTCGTCGGTATCGTGACGAAGATCGACAAGGTGGGCAAGGAGCAGGTCGCGGCCCAATTGCTCGCGGTCTCCCGCCTCCTCGGCGAGGACTGCGACGTGGTGCCGGTCTCCGCGGCGTCCGGCGAACAGGTGGAGGTCCTCGTCGACGTGATCGCCTCCCACATGGAACCCGGCCCGGCCTTCTATCCCGACGGGGAGCTCACCGACGAGCCGGAGGAGACCCTCATGGCCGAGCTCATCCGCGAGGCCGCACTCGAAGGACTCGGCGACGAGCTGCCGCACTCCCTCGCCGTGGTCATCGAGGAGGTCACCGAACGCGAGGGCCGCACCGAGAAGCAGGGCCCGATGCTCGACGTCCACGCCCTGCTCTACGTCGAACGACCCAGCCAGAAGGGCATCGTCATCGGTAAGGGCGGCGCCCGGCTGCGCGAGGTGGGCACCGCCGCGCGCCGGCAGATGGAGAAGCTGCTCGGCGTGAAGATCTACCTCGATCTGCACGTGAAGGTCGCCAAGGACTGGCAGCGCGATCCCAAGCAGCTCGGCCGCCTCGGCTTCTGATCACCCGGCTCCTGTGATCACCCGGTTCCTGCGGCTCCCCGCAGGAGCGTGAGCACCGCCGCGGCCACGTCGGTCTGCGCCCCCGTCGACAGGCGGCGCAGCTGCATGCCCGCGACGGTCGCCACCAGGGTCGGGGCGATCGCCTCGGGTGCCTGCACCCCCAGCGCGATGAGCACCGCGACCGTCAACGCGTCGTAGGCGCGCCAGCAGCGATCCGCGGCGGGCCGCAGATCCGGATCGCGCCCGGCCTGCACGTACAGCTCGAACGGGGCGATCCGTTCGGCGGTGAACGCCAGGTCGTGGGCGATCCGCTCGGTGAGATCGGCGGCCTCGGCCAGCGACAGCGCCTGCGAGCGGTACTGCTCGGCCAGCTCGCGCAGCCGCGCGGTCTCGTCGTCGACGAACGACACCAGCGCGGCGCGCAGCAGGTCGGCCTGCGTGGGGAAGTGGTAGGTGATCGACCCGAGCGACACCCCGGCGCACGCGGCGATGCGCCGGTTGGTCACCTCCGGCACCCCGTGCGTGCCGACGAGCTGCAGGGTGGCGCGCAGGATCTTCGAGCGCGCGTCGTCGCCGGTGGTCACCACCAGCGCTCCGGGGCCTGCTCGTGCCACCGCAGCACCGATTCGAGCTGGGAGGCGAGGGAGATCAGCAGCGGTTCGGAGTCCTGCGGACCGAGGAGCTGGGCACCCACCGGCAGGTGCCCGTCGACGAACCCCGCCGGCACGTTCACCGCGGGCCAGCCCAGCACGTTCCACGGCCACGCGTAGGGGCACGCCCCGGTGACGACCTTGTCGGTCGCCCAGCCGCCGATCCCGTCGATGGCGGTCACCGGCAGCGGCGGTGTCGCGGTGGTGGGGGCGAGCACCACGTCGAACTCCTCGAAGATCCGGCCCACCCGCCGCTGCAGCCGCGGTTCGGCGGCGCGCGACGCCTGCAAGGGCAGGCCCCGCAGCAGCCGGCCGAGCCGGGCGTTGCTGCGGGTGCGGGCGTCGGCGAGGGCCGGATCGGGCAGCCGGTTCAGCCACTGCTCGATCCCGGCCATCGACCGCGGCAGGAAGGCCAGCCCGAACTGCAGACCGTATTCGGGATCCGCCAGCGTCACCTCGTGCCCGAGATCCCGCAGCACCGTGGCGAGGGCGGCGATGCGGGTGCGCACCCGGGGATCGAGCTTCGCGGGGGTGCCGGAGAACGGAATCTTCAGTGACAGAGCAATTTTCAGCTGTCCCGGATCGCGGCCGACCGCGTCGGACACGGTGAGCGGGGGACGGGTGTGCAGATCGTCGGGGTGGTTGCCGGAGACGACGTCGAGCAGCAGCGCCGCATCGGCGACGGTGCGGGCGAGCGGGCCGTGGGTGGTGATCCCGAAGAAGGCCTCGGGATCGGGCCACATCGACACCCGGCCCCGCTGCGGTTTGATGCCGACGAGATTGGACCACGAGGCGGGGATGCGCACCGAACCGGCGCCGTCGGAACCGAGTGCGGCCGGGACGAGACGTGCGGCGACGGCCGCGGCGCTGCCGCCCGACGAGCCGCCGGGGGAGTGCTCGCGCGACCACGGGCTGCGGGTGTGCCCGAAGGCGTCGCCGCTCGTGAGGGGCCACTGACCGAGTTCGGGGGTGTGGGTCTTGCCGACGATCACCGCCCCGGCCTCGCGCAGGCGGCGCACCACCTCCGCGTCGGCCGTCTTCGGTTCGAAGTCGCCGGCGCAGCCGAACATCGTCGTCTCGCCCACGATGTCGGTGTCGTCCTTGATCGCGATCGGCACACCCAGCAGGGGGCGGAGTTCCCCGGCGACGCGGCGCCGGTCCGCCTCGCGGGCCTCGGCGAGTGCAGCGGCGCGGCGGACGGCCCGGAAGGCGTTGAGCGCCGGCTGGGCCTCCTCGATGCGGTCCAGGCAAGTCGTCACCAGCTCGACCGAGGTGGTCTCGCCCCGGTCGAGGGCCTCGACGGTCGAGGTGAGGTCGGGAAGGTCGGTGCGCGCGTCCATGGAAGTCCCCCTCTGTTCGTTCGAACGAACAGTAACGTGTTCTCGTTCTTCCTGTCGAGACTCCGACGGGAAGAGCGCAGATCAGGGCACGTGCATCAGCTTGCGGGCCAGGGTGAACAACCGGCGTCCGAGCCGGATAACCGGCAGACCCAGCGGGATCAGCAGGATCGTCACGCACAGCACCGCACCGACGAGCACGACCACCCCCGCGACGATCGCCAGCACGGTCCCGAGCACCGCGGTGAGGAGCCCCACCACCACGTCGAGCAGACCTTTGAGGGCACCCATGACGACCTCCTGACGTCCATTGTGCGCCGCCGCCGGAGCAGGTGACGGCCGCGGTGTCGCCGCCACGTGACAGACTCGGGGGCGTGAGGCTGTATCGGGACAACGCGGTGGTGCTGCGCCAGCACAAGCTCGGCGAGGCCGACCGCATCGTCACCCTGCTCACCCGCCGGCACGGTCTGGTCCGCGCCGTCGCCAAGGGGGTGCGCCGCACCCGCTCGAAGTTCGGTGCCCGCCTCGAGCCGTTCGCCCACATCGACGTCCAGCTCCACCCCGGCCGCAGCCTCGACGTCGTCACCCAGGTGCAGACCCTCGACGCCTTCGCCGTCGGCATCGTCGACGACTACTCCCGCTACACCACCGCCTGTGCGATCCTCGAGACCGCCGAACGGCTCGCGGGCGAGGAGCGGGCCCCCGTGCCCCGGCTGCACGCCCTCACCGTCGGGGCACTGCGCGCGGTGTGCGACCGGGTCCGCCCACCCGAGCTGATCCTCGACGCCTACCTGCTGCGCGCCATGACCTACGCCGGCTGGGCGCCCGCGATCACCCGCTGCGCGCGGTGCGACCGCCCCGGCCCGCACACCGCCTTCCACGTCGCCGCCGGCGGCGCGGTCTGCGTGCACTGCCGCCCGCCCGGGGCGGCCACCCCCTCCCCGGAGGTGTTCGCGCTGCTCGACGCCCTCGACCGGGGACGCTGGGCCGACGCCGAGACCGCCGACACCGCGGTGCGGCGTCAGGCCAGCGGCCTGGTCGCCGCGCACCTGCAGTGGCATCTCGAACGGCAACTGCGCTCGTTGCCGCTCGTCGAACGCGGCACCACCAACCGGGCTGATGACGCCGCCGAAGGCGTCCGGCAGGATGGGGAGCGTGATTCGACGACGTACCACGCCCCCATCGTCTGAGCGGGTGATCCGGCCGCCCGACCCGCACCCGTCGGGGGCGAAGCCTCCCGTGCTGCAGCCCGAGCTGATCCCGCAGCACGTCGCGCTGGTGATGGACGGCAACGGACGCTGGGCCCAGGAACGCGGCCTGCCGCGCACCGCCGGGCACGAACGCGGCGAGGCCGTGCTCATGGACACCGTGTGCGGATGCATCGAGATGGGCGTCAAGTGGCTCTCGGCCTACGCCTTCTCCACCGAGAACTGGAAGCGCAGCCCCGACGAGGTCCGCTTCCTCATGGGCTTCAACCGCGACGTGATCCGCCGCCGCCGCGACGAGATGCACGAGATGGGCGTGCGGGTCCGCTGGGCCGGTCGCCGTCCGCGACTGTGGCGCAGCGTCATCAAGGAACTCGAGATCGCCGAGGAACTGACGAAGGACAACGACGTCCTCACCCTGACGATGTGCGTCAACTACGGTGGGCGCGCCGAGATCGCCGACGCCGCAAGGGAGATCGCGCGTCGCGTCGCCGCGGGACAGCTCGACCCCGAGCGGATCACCGAGGCCACCGTCGCCCGCTATCTCGACGAACCCGACATGCCCGACGTCGACCTGTTCCTGCGGCCGTCCGGTGAACAGCGCACCTCGAACTTCCTGCTGTGGCAGTCGGCCTACGCGGAGTTCGTCTTCCAGGACAAGATGTTCCCCGACTTCGACCGGCGCGACCTGTGGGCGGCCTGCGTCGAGTACGCCTCCCGCGACCGCCGGTTCGGAGGCGTGAAGTGACCACGCTGCGCGAACGCATCGGCACCGCCCTCGCGCCGTTCGTCGACGTCCGCACCCCCACGGCGCCGGAGAACGGCGACGGCTCGTTCGGATTCGACTACGGCGCGGTGCCGTTCGCGCTGCAGGTGGTCACCCTCACCGAGGGTCTCGACGTGGTGTCCGTCACCGGGGTGCTTGCCTGGGACCTCCCGCTCGACGCGCAGGTGCGGTCGCGGGTCGCGGCCGCCGCCGACGCCCTGCAGTTCGGCTCGGTGCACCTGATCGAACGCGACGCCGACGCCGACGTGGTGCTGCGGTACTCGTTCCCCGCGACCGGCCTGAACGACACCGCACTGACCACGATGCTGCTGCTCGTGCTCGACGGCGCCGCCGACGCGCGCGGCGCCGTCGCCGGGACACCCGATTCGGAGGAGACGCCGTGACCGTCGCGGACGACCTGCGGGAGGTGATCGCCACCGCCTCGATCGGGGTGCTCGACGAGCCGCCGGAGATCGACGAGGACGGCGACGTCCTGATCTGGGTCGGGGACGTGCCGACCTGCGCGAGCCCGGATGCCGAGACGAGCCGTGTGGTGTTCACCACCTATCTGGTCGAGGGCGTCACCGAACCCGCCGACGCGGTGCTCGCCGACCTGCACCGGGACTTCCCGGGCTTCGCGTTCGTCGTCGACGGCGATCGTCTCCTGGCCGAACGGCAGGTCGACGCGCCCCTCGAGGTGTCCCTGCTCGAGCAGGTGGTGGGGGACCTGCCCGCGCTCGTCGCGCAGGTGCAGACCCTGGCGACGCGCCTCGGTGGGGCGGCGTGCGTGTTCGAGGAGGAGACCGGCGTGGACGCACCGAACCTGTTGGCCGGCGGGTGCGGCTGCGGGGAGTGCACCTGCGGCTGAGCCGTCAGTTGCTCGCGACGGCGCAGTCCCGGCAGCTGCCGAAGATCTCGACGGTGTGGCTGACGTCGACGAACCCGTTGGACTCGGCGACCTCGTGCGCCCACTTCTCCACCTCGGGGCCGTCGACCTCCACGGTGAAGCCGCAGTGCCGGCACACCAGATGATGGTGGTGTCCCGACGAGCAGTGCCGGAACAGCGACTCGCCGGTGTCGGTGCGCAGCACGTCCACGACCCCGGCTTCGGCGAGGGACTGCAGGGTGCGATAGACGGTGGTCAGGCCGATGCCTTCGCCCCGCTTGCGCAGCTCGTCGTGCAGGTCCTGCGCGGAGCGGAACTCCTCGGTGTTCTCGAGCAGATCCACGATCGCGCTGCGTTGACGGGTCGAGCGGACCCCCACGAGAGGTTTGCGAGCGGAGGTCACTGCGAACGTCCTTCCTGGGCGTGAGCGACGGCATCGACGACGATCCGGGCGAGGTGGTCGTCGGCCAGGTGGTACAGCACCTCGCGGCCTGCGCGTTCGCCGCGGACCACCCCGGCGGACTTGAGGACCCGCAGGTGCTGGCTGATGAGGGGTTGGGTGACCCCGAGGGTTCCGACGAGTTCGTGCACGCAGCGGGCCGATTCGCGCAGCTCCAGCACGATGGAGATGCGGACCGGTGCGGACAGGGCCCGCAGCAGTTCGCCGGCGGCGACCAGTGTGTCGGGGGAGACCCGGGCGGCGGGCAGGAGTTCTCCGGGCCCGGGAGGGCGGCCGGTCGGCGTCGTGCTGCTGCAATCGCGTGGATCGGCGTCGACGCTCACGAGGCTCCTCGGCTGTGGATGGGTGGACGGCGGGAACCACCGTCTTATTGCAAACCGATTCCATTTTGATATGCGCAGATGTGCATGTCAACCGGCGCGAATTCGGGCCCGGATCGCGGAGCGATAGGCTTACACGACGACGCATGCTGCGAAAACCCGCATCGAAGATGGAGAACCGAGTGGCACCCAAATCCAAGATCGATACCGTCGCCAACCTCGCCAAGCGCCGGGGTCTGGTCTACCCCTGCGGCGAGATCTACGGCGGCACCAGGTCGGCCTGGGACTACGGGCCGCTCGGTGTGGAGCTCAAGGAGAACATCAAGAAGCAGTGGTGGCGCAACATGGTCACCAGCCGCGAGGACGTCGTCGGCCTCGATTCGTCGGTGATCCTGCCGCGTCAGGTGTGGGTCGCGTCCGGCCACGTGGGCGTGTTCAACGACCCGCTCGTCGAGTGCCTGAGCTGTCACAAGCGGCACCGGCAGGACCACCTGCAGGAGGCCTACGCGGAGAAGAACAAGGTCGACGACCCCGACTCCGTGCCGATGAGCGAGATCGTCTGCCCGGACTGCGGCACCAAGGGCCAGTGGACCGAGCCCCGCGACTTCAACATGATGCTCAAGACCTATCTCGGTCCGATCGAGAGCGAGGAGGGGCTGCACTACCTGCGTCCCGAGACCGCCCAGGGCATCTTCGTGAACTTCGCCAACGTGCTCACCACCTCGCGCAAGAAGCCGCCCTTCGGCATCGGCCAGATCGGCAAGAGCTTCCGCAACGAGATCACCCCCGGCAACTTCATCTTCCGCACCCGCGAGTTCGAGCAGATGGAGATGGAGTTCTTCGTCAAGCCGGGCGAGGACGAGCAGTGGCACCAGTACTGGATCGACTACCGGATGAACTGGTACATCGATCTCGGTATCAACAAGGACAACCTGCGGCTGTACGAGCACCCGAAGGAGAAGCTGTCCCACTACTCGAAGCGCACCGTCGACATCGAGTACCGCTTCCACTTCCAGGGCAGCGAGTGGGGTGAGCTCGAGGGCGTCGCCAACCGCACCGACTTCGACCTGTCCACCCACTCGAAGCACTCCGGCACCGACCTGAGCTTCTTCGACCAGGCCACCAACGAGCGCTACACCCCGTACGTCATCGAGCCGGCGGCCGGCCTGACCCGCTCGCTCATGGCCTTCCTCGTCGACGCCTACTCCGAGGACGAGGCCCCCAACGCCAAGGGCGGTGTCGACAAGCGCACCGTGCTGCGCCTCGACCGTCGTCTCGCGCCGGTCAAGGCCGCGGTGCTGCCGCTGAGCCGCAACGCCGACCTGAGCCCCAAGGCCAAGGATCTCGCCGCGAAGCTGCGCCAGAACTGGAACATCGAGTTCGACGACGCCGGCGCCATCGGCCGCCGCTACCGTCGCCAGGACGAGATCGGTACCCCGTTCTGCATCACGGTCGACTTCGACACCCTCGAGGACCAGGCCGTCACGATCCGCGAGCGCGACACCATGGCGCAGGAGCGCGTGAGCCTCGACCAGGTCGAGGGCTACCTCGCGCAGCGTCTGCTCGGCTGCTGACGATCCTTCTCCGACGGTGCCCTCCGATCCGTCCGGATCGGAGGGCACCGTCGTGTGTCGGGGCTATCCCCCGCGGCGGTCGATGTATTCGCAGTAGCCGCGACCGGAGATCGTCTCGCCGCGCCAGGTCGCCGAGAACGCGAAGCCGGTGACGAACCCGGTACCGAGTCCGTAGGTGAACGGCGTGTCCATGTCCGCCTCGAGGTCCAGCCAGGGCCGGCCGCTGTCGTCCCGCACGAGGAAACGGGTACGCTGCGGCACCGGCATCGGGACGCCGTAGGGCGTCGGCTCCGGATCGGGCCGCACCTCCAGCACCTCGAAATCGACGTCGGCGAACCGCCGTCCGGCTCCCTCGCGGGTGCGCAGGATCGCCGTCGTCATGAACGGAGCGCCGCCGATTCCGTAGCGGCTCAACAGGATCTGCGTGTCCGGATCGAGATCGACGATCTGGTAGACGAACTGGTCGAGCGGTGCCTTCGCCGCGGGCGGCAGGGGAGTGGACCGCGCCAGATACGGACTCGGCATCGCGCCGTACTCGAACGAACACAGTCCCTCGGCCGAGACGCTCGTCCTGCCGTGGGTGAAGGTCCCCGCGTATTCGGTGAGCAACCCGAAGTGCTTGTAGACCGGGCTGCGGAAGAACCACGACACCGTGCCGGTGTTGGTGAGCGTCAGTGCGACGTCCACCTCGCCGAGCCGGCCCACCAACTCGTAGTGCGGATAGCGTCCGGTGAGCGTCAGGTCGTCGCCGAACCGCACCAGCGACCCGTCGGGGGAGGAGACGAAATCGTCTCCGATCGCGTAGTTCCCGACGTGCGCCGGATGCGACGCCGCCGTCCCCGCCACCACCGAGGCGTTGCGGCGGGGCGGGGCGACGAGCGCGTCGTCGTTGTCGAAGGCCAGCGACCCGGTGGCACCGATGAGGGACATCATCGAGAAGAACCGGTGCGGCTCGGGCAGATCCGGGATCATCACCCCGTAGTGCACCCACCCGAACCGCCGCGAGTCGACGTGCGGCCGCAGGATGTCGGGTTCGGAGAACGGTTTTCCGTCCGACCGGTCGGCGGTGTCGAACACCCGGCGCGCCGAGGCGAGACCGGTGCGCAGGGCGCGGGCTGCCAGCGGATGCATCGGTCTAGAACCGTCCGCCGCTCGACCCGCCGAATCCGCCACCACCGCCGCCGAATCCACCGCCGCCGAATCCACCGCCGCCGAATCCACCACCGCCGAATCCGCCGCCCCCGCCGCGGTGACCGCCCCCGCCGCTGAGGATGCTGTTGATGATGATGCCGCCGAGAACCGCGCCGGCGACGTTGCCGCCGGACGACCCACCGCGCGGCGGCCGTTGCTGACGATCCCACCGCTGCACGTCGCTCTGCGCCGACCGCAACGCCTGTGAGGCGAGCGACGCCGCCTGCCGGGCGTGCTGGATCGCGGCCGCGGGATCGGTCTGCGCGGTCTGCTGGGCGGTCTGCAGGTAGCGCTCGGCCTCCGACAGGCGGGTGCGGGCCTGCGCGCCCACCACCCCGCGGCGGGTGCCGATGAAGTCGGCCGCCGCGGTGACCTGCGAGCGGGCCGCGGTCAGATCCTGCTCGAGCCGGCGCTGCAGCTCGGCGGCCTCCTGCTGCGCCTGACGCGTCCGCGCGCGCAGCTCGTCGAGCCGGGCGTCGGCCTCGACCACCCGGGTGAAGCTGCCCAGCGGGTCGCTGTGCTGCCCGGCGCGGGCCTGGGCGAGCGCCTCCTCCACCGCGTGCAGCGCCTCGGCGAGCTCGGGACCGCCCGCCCCGAGCAACTGCCGGGCGTCGACGACGCCCTGCTGGGCGTCCTCCATCGCTGCGGGCAGCGTCGCGATGGCCCGGCGGATGTCCTGCTGGGCGTGGTCGAGGGCGTCGAGCAGCGTCGTGGCGTGTCCGAGGGCGCGCTCGGCGTCGCGGATGGCCCGGACGGCGTCGCCCTGCTGTCCCACCGGCCGGGCGGCAGCGGTGCGGCCCTGATCGATCGCGTTCTCCGCGAAGGCGATCTCCTCCTTCGCGAGCGTGACGTTGTCGGCCACCGGCGCCAGCGCCTCGGCGGGGAACTCGGTGTGCAGCTGCGCGAGGGTCTGCTCGGCCTGCGGCAGACGCGCCTGCAGGGTGATCACCCGCTGGGTCAGTGCATCCAGCCGGGCGGGCGCGTCGAGCAGCAGATTGCGCATCTTGTCGAACGCCTCGATCTGCGCGTCGAGCTCGCGGTGCGCCTGCCCGCACGACGAGACCAGCTGCACGAGCATGTCGCGCTGCTGCTCCGGGGTCTCGGGGATGTCGTCGTCGAGCCGCTGCCGGATCTCGAAGGCGTGCGCCAGCGCGGCCTGCGCCTGCCGGTAGGCGCGGTCGAACGGTTCCACCGCCGCGTCCCCGAACTCCCCGCGGGCGAGGTCGAGCGCCTCGGCGCTGGACCGGACCGCGTTGTCGGTCTCCACCAGCAGGGTCTGCGCGTACTGGTCGAGTCCCTCGACGGGCAGGGCCCGCAGCGCGGTGGTGTCGGACGGGTCGATCTGCGCGGCCTGCGCCGCGCCGGCCTCGGCCCGCTTGCGCTTCGACCGCCGGCTGTAGGCGTAGACACCGGCGCCGCCGGCCGCGATCACACCGCCCCCGACGAGCAGCGTCGTCGCCGACCCACCCGACGACGACAGCGCGTCACCCAGGCCGTCCGCCGCACCCACCGCGGCGCCGGCCCAGTCGTCCTTCCGCAGCGCGGGCACGATGTCGGACGTGCTGATCCGGTCGCGCTCGCGCTCGGAGATCTTCGACCCGTCGGGCGTCCACAGCGCGAACTCCCGGTCGCCGGTCGCCACCGCCAGCAGCGCGGTGTCCGAACCGAAGTTGCTGGCCTTCGCCGTGGCCTGCGCCCAGCTGTCGTAGTCGCGGCCGTCGAAGCTGGACACGTACGCCACCCACAGCTGCAGACCGTGTTCGTCGTACAGCGCGTCCGTGGCCTCCTGGATCCGCGCGCGGTCCGCGGCGTCGAGCACCCCGGCGGTGTCGGTGATCGGCTGCGGCAGCCGTGAGGGCGGCTCGGCCGAGGCCACCGCGGGGAGCGCCCACCACGCGAGCACTGCCAGCAGGGCGGGGACGAATGCGAGCACGGAACGCGTAGCGCGTCGAGAGGATGCGGCCGGTACGTGTGGCATGGGACCGAATCTAGTGCGTGCCCGCCCCGAGTGTGATCGGCGCGTCATCCGGACGGGCCCGTCGCGGACACTGGCAGAATCGGGGAGTGAGTACCGCATCGACACCCACCGGGGACGAACTCGGCTTCGGCGCCCGCGCCGCGCGCTGGGTCCGGCGACTGATCGTCGGTGCCCTGCTCGCCGCGCTCCTGCTCGTCGCCGGCACGGCCCTGCGGGTGTGGCAGGTCGCGCGGATCGACGACCGCACCCCCGCCGACGCCATCGTCGTGCTCGGAGCCGCCCAGTACTCCGGCACCCCGTCGTCGGTGTTCGAGGCGCGGCTCGAGCAGGCCCGCAAGCTCTACGAGGCGGGCGTCTCGCCCCGCATCGTGACGGTGGGCGGCAAACAGGAGGGCGACCTGTACACCGAGGCCGCCGCGGGCAAGAACTATCTCGTCTCCCGTGGGGTGCCCGAGGACGCGATCGTCGCGGTCGAAGAGGGCTCGGACACCCTGCTCAGCGTCGAGGCCGTCAGCCGGGAGATGGGGGAGATGGGCCTGTCGTCGGTGGTGCTCGTCAGCGACCCCTGGCACTCGCTGCGCACCCGCACCATGGCGCGCGACGCCGGGCTCGACGCGTGGACCGCCCCCACCCGTCAGGGACCGGCGGTGTTCACCCGCGAGTCGCAGGTGCACGGGATCGCCCGCGAGACGGGGGCGTTGATCTGGTACCAGCTCACCCACTTCTCCGCGGACTTCCCGTACACCGCCGAGCAGTGACGCGACAGGGCAGTGACGCGACAGGGCAGTGACGCGACGGGGCGGTGACGGGAACGTAGGGTCTTCGGTGACGGAGGGCAGTGGGATGCAGGGTTACAGCGAACACGATCTCGAACGCCGGGTCGCCGAGCCGCGCAAGCGCTCGGCGCTCGCCGGGGCGGAGGTGGCGGCCTCCGAACGCACCGCCTTCGCGCGCGACCGTGCGCGCGTGCAGCACTGCGCCGCGCTGCGCCGGCTGGCCGACAAGACCCAGGTGGTCGGGCCCCGCGACGGCGACACGCCTCGCACCCGGCTGACGCACTCGATGGAGGTCGCGCAGATCGGCCGCAGCATCGCCGAGGGTCTCGGCGCCGACCCGGACCTCGTCGAACTCGCCGGGTTGGCCCACGACATCGGGCACCCGCCCTACGGCCACAACGGTGAGCGGGCGCTCGACGCGGTCGCGGCCGCCTGCGGTGGTTTCGAGGGCAACGCGCAGAACCTGCGCATCCTGTCCTGCCTCGAACCGAAGGTCCTGTATCCGGACGGATCGAGCGCGGGCCTGAACCTCACCCGCGCCTCCCTCGACGCGACCCTGAAGTACCCCTGGACCCGCCCGTCGCCGGGCGCGAAATTCGGGGCCTACGACGACGACGTCGACGTGTTGAACTGGGTCCGCGAGGGTGCACCCGAGCGGCGCAAGTGCCTCGAGGCGCAGATCATGGACTGGTCCGACGACGTCGCGTACTCCGTGCACGACCTCGAGGACGGGGTCATCGACGGCCGCATCGACCTGCGGGTACTGAAGGACCCCGACGCCGTCGCCGCGCTCATCGAACTCGGCATGCGCGAGTTCTCCGGACTCGTCCCGGACGAGCTCGTCGAGGCGGCCGACCGGTTGTCGTCCATGCCGGTGGTCCTCGACGTCGGAACCTACGACGGCACCCTCGCCAGTTCCGTGGCGCTCAAGCGGCTCACCAGCGAGCTGGTCGGCCGGTTCGCGACCGCGGCGATCCTCGGCACCCGGGAGGCCACCGAGGGGCGGTCCGTCACCCGCTACGACGCCGATCTGGTGGTGCCCGCGGTGGTGGCCTCGGAGGTCGCGCTGCTCAAGACGATGGCGCTGCAGTTCGTCATGTCGAACCAGGCGCACCGCGCGCGGCAGGAGGCGCAGCGCGAACGCATCCACCGCGTCGCCGAGTGGCTGCTGCGCACCGCGCCGGTGGGACTCGACCCGATCTTCGCCGCCGCGTGGAAGGCGGCGCCGGACGACGCCGCGAAGGTGCGGGTCGTGGTGGACCAGATCGCGTCGTGCACCGAGTCCCGGCTCGAACGCATCGACCGCGACAGTCTCGCTGCGCAGGCCAGCTGGGGGTAGGTCGGCGCGGCGGCTTAGACTCGCAGCGTGGCGGGCCGTATTTCAGACAGGGACATCGCGGCCGTTCGCGACCGCGTGCGCATCGAGGACATCGTCGGCGAGTACGTCGCCCTCAAGCGGGGCGGCGCCGATTCGCTCAAGGGGCTGTGCCCCTTCCACGACGAGAAGTCACCCTCTTTCCACGTGCGGCCCAATCATGGTCACTTCCACTGCTTCGGTTGCGGCGAGGGCGGCGACGTCTACTCGTTCCTGCAGAAGATCGAACACATCAGCTTCGTCGAGGCGGTCGAGCAGCTCGCCGAGCGGGTCGGCTACACCCTGAACTACGAGGGCGGGGGACCGTCCGTCCAGCGTGACCGCGGCACCCGCGCCCGGCTGGTCGCCGCGAACGCCGCGGCGCAGGAGTTCTACGCCGAGCAGTTGCGCACCCCCGACGCGCAGGCCGCCCGCGACTATCTCACCGAACGCAACTTCGACACCGCCGCCGCCGAGATGTTCGGCTGCGGCTACGCGCCCGCCGGCTGGGACGCGCTCACCAAGCATCTGCTGGGCCGGGGCTTCGAGTTCTCGGAACTCGAGGCGGCCGGACTGTCGCGGCAGGGGCGGCGCGGACCGATCGACCGCTTCCACCGCCGGTTGCTGTGGCCGATCCGCAACCTCGCGGGCGACGTCATCGGCTTCGGTGCCCGCCGGCTCTACGACGACGACCAGATCACCGCGAAGTACATGAACACACCGGAAACGGTGTTGTACAAGAAATCTCAGGTGCTGTTCGGGCTCGACCTCGCCAAGCGGGAGATCGCCCGGTCGCACCAGGCGGTGATCGTCGAGGGGTACACCGACGTCATGGCCATGCATCTGGCGGGAGTGAAAACCGCTGTGGCAGCGTGTGGTACGGCATTCGGTGACGAACATCTTGCGTTGCTGCGCCGACTTCTCATGGACGACAGCTTCTTCCGTGGCGAGGTCATCTACACCTTCGACGGTGACGAGGCCGGTCGCGCCGCAGCGATGAAGGCCTTCGAGGGGGATCAGAAGACCGCTGCGAAGACCTACGTCGCGATCGCACCGAAGGGCATGGACCCGTGCGAGTTGCGTCAGGCCTCCGGTGACGGAGCCGTGCGCGATCTCGTCGCGCGGCGCACCCCGATGTTCGAGTTCGTCGTGAAATCGATTCTCGCCGAGCATGATCTCGACACCGTCGAGGGGCGGGTCGAGGCACTGCGACGGTGTGTGCCGGTGGTGGCGCGCATCAAGGACCGCACGATCCGCGACAACTACGCCGTGCAGCTCGCGCACTGGACCGGTTGGGACGACATCCCCGCCGTGCGGCGACGCGTCCAGGAGGAGGCCCGCCGCGGCACCCGCGCCCCCGAGGCGAAGGCTCGTCCGGCGGCCCGCGAGACCGCGTCGGCGCTGCGGCGGCCCCGGCCCAACGATCCGGCGCTGTGGCCCCAGAGGGACGCTCTGAAGGCCGTACTGCAGTACCCCGGTATCGCGGGCACCGTGTTCGACTCCCTGCCGGAGGAGACGTTCACCGACCCGGCCTACGCCGCCGTTCGCAAGGCCGTCGCCGACGCCGGCGGCACCGCGGTCGGACTCGGGGGCGCCGAATGGGTCGACGCCGTCGGACGCGCCGCCACCGACCCGGTCGCGCACTCCCTCGTGATGGAACTCGCCGTCGAACCCATCCCCGCCGAGGAGGACCGCCTGCCCCGCTACGTCGGGGGCGTGCTGGCCCGGCTGCAGGAGGTGTGGGTCGGGGAGCAGGTCGCCGAACTGAAGTCCAAACTCCAGCGCATCTCCCCGGCGACCGAGTCGGAGGAGTTCCACGCCCTCCTCGGCGACCTCATGGCGCTCGAGCAGTACCGCCGGAGCCTGCTCGATCAGGCCATCGGCGACGGCTTGGCCGGCTAGAGCCCCTCGTCGCGCGTCAGCGCTTGAGCTGATCGTGCGGGACCATGATCGTGGTGGTCTCGTCGATCGGCTTCATCGGTTCGAGCTTCGGCTGCGGACTCAGACTGTCGGCGAGCTTCTGCCGCCCCACCTCGATCGCCTTCTTCGTGACGGGGCTCGCCGCCACCGCCCGGGCGGTCTTGCTGATCTGTTCGTAGCGGGCCCGGCCCGCCCGGGTGCCGAGTACGTACCCCGCGGCGACGCCGATCAACAAACGCATCAATGTGTTGTCCTTCCACCCTGTGCTTGCGCGTGTGCTCCATCCTGCCCGAACTGTAGTCATCATGCCCATATGCAGGCGATTTGGTGCTGAGGCGGGTGGGACGCTATGGTTTTTCACGCACCGAGGGAAACCGCGGAGCACCGCAGGACGATCCCCTGTAGCTCAATTGGCAGAGCATTCGACTGTTAATCGAACGGTTGCTGGTTCGAGTCCAGCCGGGGGAGCGGACAGAATCCTCCCACCCGATCCGGGTGGGAGGATTCCTTGTATGTGGGGTAGGAGATCCGGCCCCGCGAGAGCGGTGTGATCACGTCGAAGTCGCACCCTGGGGAGTGCGGCCCGTCGTATCCGGGTAGCATTCCAACGCGCCGCCCGATGAGGGCGGCGATGCGACGAGTGGTCGCGACGGGGCGGTAGCTCAGTCGGTTAGAGCCGCGGACTCATAATCCGCTGGTCGCGGGTTCGAGCCCCGCCCGCCCCACCTTCATCCGATTACGGTGGATCCGACCCCGGAAAGCAGGGCTCGATCCACCGAAATCGGTTTCCGTGCGACAGCAGAAGGCTCCGGGTCGCGCAGCGGGTGGCTGCGCGGCCCGGAGCCTTCGAGTGCCGGGTCAGACGGCGTATCCGCCGCGGTTGCTGGCGGCCTTGCCCTCCTTGAGTACGAGGAGGATGTTGTCGTGGTTGGCCAGCGACTCGATGTTCGCCAGCGGATCGCCCTTGACCACGACGACGTCGGCGAGTTTGCCGGCCTCGAGGGTGCCGAGCTTGTCCTCCACACCGCACAGTTCGGCGGAGGTGCGGGTGCCGGCGACGATGGCCTGCATCGGGGTCATGCCGCCGAACTTCACCAGGCAGCCGAGTTCCTCGAGGGTCGCGCCGTGATCGGGGACGAGACCGGCGTCGGTGCCGACGGCGACCTTGATGCCCGCCTCGACGGAGGCGGCGATGGACTCGTGCGCCAGGGCGTGCCACTTGGTGCTCTTGGCGACCGCCTGAGGGGTCGCGGTGTCGGGCTTGAGGGTCTCGATGAGGGTGGGGACGAGGAACTGGCCCCGGTCGACCATCTCGGCGCGCAGCTCGTCGGTGAGGGCGTAACCGTGCTCGATGGAGTGGGCGCCGCCCTGGACGGCGGCCCGGATGCCCGCGAAGCCGATCGCGTGCGCGGCGACCTTACGCCCGCCGTAGTTCTCGGCCTCCTCGACCAGCGCGGCGACGATCTCGGTGCGCGCACCCAGCCAGTCCGGGTCGTCGCTGGGGGAGGTGACACCACCGCTCGAGGCCACCTTGACGACGTCGATGCCGTTGCGCAGCAGCGCACGCACCTCGCGGCGTGCCTCGTCGACGGTGTCGACGATCAGGCCACCGACGAGCCCGGTGCCGTCGAGGCCCGAGGGGATGTGGAAATCGGCGTGGCCGCCGGTCTGGCTGAACATCTTGTCGGCGACCAGCAGACGCGGACCGGAAACCAGACCGTGCGCGACGGCGTCGCGGACACCGACGTCGACGCCCATGAGGTCGCGCACCGTGGTGACGCCGGCGCCGATGGTGGTCTTCAGCCGATCGATGAGTTCGAAGTAGCGGTAGGACGGCGGAACCATCGCTGCCATGATGGGGGAGCCCTTGGTGCCCGGCAGTGACAGGTGCACGTGGCAGTCGAAGAATCCCGGGCAGATCGTGTTGCCGCCGACGTCCACCCTCACCGGCTTCGTCGCGTCGTCGATCTGTGGCGCGCCGTCGGCCGCTCCCGCGTAGGTGATCTTGTCGTCCTCGATCACCACGACCGCGTCCGCAACCGGATCCGCGCCCGTGCCGTCGATCAACCGGGCATTGTGCAGGATGGTAGTCGTCATGGATTTTGGTTATACCGCAAATTGTCATTACGCAGGCCTTTGACAGGGTGGTCCCGCATCGGCCGATTCGGCATTATCCACGAAGGTGGCAGACGGGTGGTGAAAACGCTGCGATCTCCACGAGATCCCCACGGAGAAGGCTCATCTGACCTGCCTTCGCGTGCCGAATTCTCAATTTCACGAGGATGCCGCCCCCATTAATTCGCCCTCATTTTTCACCCTTGCGCGGCGGCCCGCAGAACGGGACGGGAACGCAATGGCCTGCCGGGAACATCGGCCGCCGGAAATAATCGACGACGGGCGCGGCGTTGTGAGCAGTCGTCGGCGCACCCACCGGCGTCGGGGGACGGACAGCGGAACGAGGGGACCCATGACGGTCGACGAGAATCCGACGAAGCTGCGCCGCGTGGGCGATCTCCTCGCCGGGGTCCGCGGCGGTACCGACGACGACACCCTCGCCGCAGAGGTCGTGCTCGCCGCCACCCTCACGGCACTGATCTGGGCCAACCTCGGCGGCTCCTACGAGGCGTTCTGGCACACGCCGGTGAGCATCCGCATCGGCGACTACGGCATCGACCTCGACCTGCAGCACTGGGTCAACGACGCGCTGATGACCCTGTTCTTCTTCGTCGTCGGCCTCGAGGTCAAACGTGAACTCACCCTCGGGGAACTCACCGACCGCACCCGCGCCGCGGTTCCGCTGGTGGCGGCCGTCGCCGGCCTGGTGCTGCCCGCCCTGCTCTTCCTGCTGTTCAACCCCGGTGGCGAGGAAGCGGGTGCATGGGGAGTGGTGGTCTCCACCGACACCGCATTCGTGCTCGGCGCGCTCGCCCTGGTCGGCCCCCGCTGCCCGGCGCGGCTCCGGGTGTTCGTCCTGACCCTCGCCGTGGCCGACGACATCGGTGCGCTCGGCATCATCGCCTTCGTCTACACCGACCACCTGCGGCCGGTCTTCCTGATCCCCGCCGCGCTCGGCCTGCTGCTGATCCTCCAGTTCCGCCGACTCGAGGTGTGGCGGGGTGTCGTCTACTTCGTCGTCGCGGCCGCGACCTGGGTGGCGTTCTACGAGTCGGGCGTCCACCCCACCCTCGCCGGGGTGCTGATCGCACTGATCCTTCCCGTCTACCCGCCGCGTCGCACCGAGGTGGAACGCGCGCACGAGCTCACCCGCGCGTTCCGGCAGTCGCCCAACTCCGACTACGCGCGGGCCGCTCAGCTCGGGGTGCTGCGCGCGGTGTCCGTCAACGAGCGGCTGCTGCGTCTCTACCGCCCCTACACGGCCTTCCTCGTGGTGCCGATCTTCGCGCTGGCCAACGCCGGGGTGGAAATCACCGCCGCGACCCTCGCCGCCGCGGTGCGGTCGCCGATCACCTGGGGCGTCGTCGTCGGGTTGGTGGTCGGCAAACTGGTCGGGATCACGGCGGCCACCGCGATCTTCGCCAGGCTGCGTCCGGGAAGTCTGCCGCCGGGATTGACGCTCTCGCAGATCGGTGGGGGCGCGGCGCTCGCCGGTATCGGGTTCACGATCTCGCTGTTCATCGTGGACCTGGCGATCGAGTCACCCGACGCCGCCGACGACGCCCGCATCGGTGTGCTCGCCGCCGCGGTGCTGGCCACCGCGCTGGGCTGGGCGCTGTTCCGGCTGGCCGACCGCCGCCACCCGCCCGAGGGGCCGGCCGGGCTCGTGTTGCTGCGCCCGGTGGACCCGGACCGCGACCACGTGCGCGGGCGGCACGACGCGCCGCTCACCCTCGTCGAGTACGGCGACTTCGAGTGTCCCTTCTGCAGCCGGGCCACCGGCAGCATCCGCGACGTGCACGACCACTTCGGCGACGACCTGCGCTACGTCTTCCGCCACCTGCCGCTCGACCATGAACACCCGCACGCGCGCGTCGCGGCCGAGGCCTCGGAGGCGGCCGCTGCGCAGGGCCGGTTCTGGGAGATGCACGACCATCTGTTCGCGCACAGCGACGCCCTGTCCCGCGACGAGATCTACGAGCACGCCGAACGCCTCGGGCTCGACATGGACCGGTTCGACGAGGACCTGCGGGTGGGGCGGTACCGGCACCGGGTCGAGGACGACGAACTCGACGCCGAGACCGGCGACGTCTCCGGCACCCCGACCTTCTATCTCGGTGCCACCGGATCGGACCTGCTCCGGCACACCGGGCCCTTCGACGCGGCCACCCTCATCCGGCGGCTCGAGGAGTTCGGTGGATCCGACCCCGCATAGCGGGGCTCAGTCCACCGAAGCCGCGACGAGCGCGTCGAGACCGTCGAGGACCCGCTGCAGCCCGAACGTCCAGGCGTGGTCGGGACTGTAGGTGGCGTTCATCGCCTCACCCGCCGCGCCGCCGACCCGCTGCGCGAGCGGATGCGCGTCGCCGAGATAGTGGGCCAGTCTCTCGTTCCAGCGCGCCCACGTCTCGGCCATATCGGCGGCGTGCGGATCCGGGCGCCGGGCCCGTGCGGCGGCCCGGACGAAATCGGCGACGAAGGTCAGGGCCGCGTCGCGCTGCACGTCGGTCAGGCCGGTGCCGTCGAAGGCGTGGAGTTCGTGGTCGTACTTCGCGATGGTGCCGGGGCCGAGGGCGGTGCGCTGGTCGTCGACGTCGAGGAGCCACGCGTGCGCCGCGTAGTGGGCGAGCTCGGTCTCGGCGACCTGCCGCACCCGCTCCCGCCAGGACGACGACGGGTAGGGCGGGCGTGGCTGCCGGGCGTGCACCCGGTCGACCATGAGGACGAGCAGATCGTCACGGGAGCCGACGTGGGTGTACAGCGCCATCGCGGACACCCCCAGGTCGGCGGCGAGCCGGCGGATCGTCACCGCGTCGAGGCCCTCGGCGTCGGCGATGCCGACGGCAGTGTCGACGGCCCGGGAGGTGGTCACCTTCGCGCGGGGGCCACGGCTGCCGCCCCGGGGGGCGTCGGGGTGGTCGCGCCACAGCAGATCGATCAGTTCACGAGCCATGGAGAAAACCTTCGCGCATCCCGACCTCCCCGCTTACACTGTACAACGTACGAAGTTTACCCCCGGAGGCGCCCCGTGAAGATTTCCGCGACCGCACTGTCCCTGAACGTCCCCGACACGGCGGCCTCCGCCGACTTCGCCCGCCGTCACTTCGGGTTCGAGGAGGCGATGGCGGCGGACGGATTCGTCTCCCTCGCCCATCCCGACGCCGGGTTCCATCTCGTCTTCCTGCGCACCGGGCTCGGCACCTTCAAGCCGGCGTCGATCGCCGGTTCCGCAGGGCAGGGGATGCTCATCGTGTTCGAGGTCGACGACCTCGACGCCGAGTTCGCGCGCATTGCGGCGGCCGGCGCGGCGGTGCTCACCGAACCCGAGACCGAACCGTGGGGCGAGCGGTACTGCCAGTTCGCCGATCCCAACGGGCTCGTCTGGCAGCTCGTGCAGTGGGTGTCGGAACCGCCCGCCGACGTGCAGGTCTGACGACCCGGTCCCGACGGCACGGGCCCGACGATTCGGCCCCGACGAATCCGGTTCAGTCCAGACAGAATTCGTTGCCCTCCGGATCGGTCATCACGATGTGACCGGCGCCGAGCGGGGGAGCGGGTTCGTGCCGCTCCACGCGACGGGCCCCGAGCGCGACCAGGCGATCGGCCTCGGCCTCCAGCGCCGCCATCCGGTCCGCACCGTCGAGGCCGGGGGCGGCCCGCACGTCGAGGTGCACCCGGTTCTTCGCCTGCTTGCCCTCGGGAACCCGCTGGAAGAACAGGCGCGGGCCGGTGCCCTCGGGATCGACGACCGCCGACGCGTCGTTCCGGCGCTCGGCCGGCACCCCCATCGCGTCGAGTGCTTCGTCCCAGGACGTGAATCCCGGTGGCGGACCTTGCACCCGGTAGCCGAGTGCCTCGGCCCAGAAGGCCGCCAGGGCGGCGGGGTCGGCGCAGTCGAAGGTGATCTGGACGTCGCGGGCCATGTCAGTTCGTCTCCTGGGTGATCCGGGCGTGCGAATGCAGGTGGAGGTCCCGCAGGAGGCAGACCTCCGACAGATGATGGATCAGCTCGCGGTGAATGTGCAGCACGAGCGCCGCCATCGGGTACTGCGCGTAGGGTCCCTCGGCCTCTCCGCACGGGCGGGCGAGGCCTGCCTCGCCCAGGGAGGCCACCCCCTCGGTCCAGATCGCCAGCTCGGTGTCGAGCTGGGCCAGGGCCTCGTCGGCGGTCGCCGCGTATTCGAACGAGGTGTAGTCGGTCGGGGGTCGTCCGAAGTGGCTCGCGTTGCGCATCGCCAGTACTCCGACGATCACGTGGCCGAGCCGCCAGGCGATCGTGGTGAACGGCGGCGGATCGGGTTCGGGGGAACGCGAAATCGATGGTCATTCCCCCGGCTCCGGCCTGTACCGGTGCGGTGCCCGTACCCCGGGGGCGCACGCTCCAGCAGCCGGGCGCGGGTTCCCAGAAGTACTCGTCGTCGGTGAGTCCGTGCAGTCGGCGGCGCACCGGGTAGGTGAGCTGGTTGCGGAGCAGTTCGTTCCAGTCGAGTGCGGTCATGACCTCAGGGTGCGCCATATTGCGGACAGATTCGGTCCGTGATCCGTGCGACGATGACCGCGTGACCGTCGAGACGACGACCGAACGGGTCCTGCGGCTGCTGGCACTGCTGCAGAGCCGGCCCTCCTGGACCGCCACCGACCTGGCCGAAGAACTCGGCGTCACCGACCGATCCGTCCGGCGCGACATCGAACGGCTGCGGGCGCTCGGCTATCCCGTGCGCGCGACCGCCGGTGTCGGCGGCGGATACCAGCTCGGCGCGGGCACCCGGCTTCCCCCGTTGCTCCTCGACGACGAGGAGGTCGTCGCGACGGCCGTCGCACTGCGACTGGCTTCGGGCAGTGCGATCACCGGCGCCGCCGAGGCCGCACTGCGGGCGCTGGCCAAGCTGGACCAGGTCATGTCCCCACGTCTGCGCGCCGAGGTGCGCGGTGTACGGGGCCACGGAGACCCTCGGCGGGCCGGAGACCGAGATCGACGCCGAGGTGCTGACCGCCCTGGCGCGCGGCTGCCGCGACGCGACGCGCATGCGGTTCCGGTACGCCACGCGGGACGAGCCCGACCGCGAACGCACGGTGGAACCGGTCCGCATGGTCGCCGCCGGGCAACGCTGGTACCTCATGGCCTGGGACGTCGACCGCGACGACTGGCGGACCTTCCGGCTCGACCGGATCCGCGAACTCGCCTCCACCACACGGCGTTTCCGGCCCCGCGCGCACCCCGACCCGGTGGCCTACGTCCGGCGGGCCGTGACCGAGGCGCCCTACCGGTACGTCGCCCGCATCCGGCTGCGCGCCTCCGCCGAGCAGGTCCGCGACCTGGTGCCGCCGCAGATCGGACGGGTCGAGGACGACGTCGACGGCTGGTGCGTCCTCGTCGTCGGCGCCCAGGATCCCGACTGGGTCGTGATGCACGTCGCGCGAATGGGTTTCGAATCGGTGCTGCTGGACCCACCCGAACTGCGCGAGTCCGCCGCACGTCTCGCGCACCGTCTCGCCGCGATGGCGGAGACCGATCCGCCGCGGTGAGGACCCGAGGGTGCGCGCCCGCCGTCGGCGCCCCGCCGACCTATCCGACCGACCGTGGCATCCCACCCGTCGTCGCCATCGATCACGTCCTGGTCGCCGACCGCACCGCTCTCGAGGTGGACACGGTCGACCTGCCCGGATCGGACCACCGCGCCGTTGTTGCGCGAATCCTGTTGGAAGCGAACTAGATCCGATCTGTCACTCGTCGATGTCCATCGACTCGGCGAGGATCGGCCACGCATTGCGCAGATCGTCCTCCCAGTAACCCCAGGAGTGCGTACCGGGGGCACCCAGCTCTGCGGTGAACGGGATGTCCAGGGAGTCGAGCCGCTCCGCCAGCTGCTGGGTGCACTGGAGCGTGGCCGCCTCGATCGCACCGCCCGCGACGATCTGGGTCGCGAACGACTCGCCCGCCACCCGTTCCTGCCCCGGAACGTCGTAGGGCCCGGGGAGACCGTTGCGGCTCGTGAGGTACAGCGCCTTGCCACGCAGCCGCTCGGCGTTGAGGTACACGTCGTGCTCGGCCCAGCGCGGATCGCTCGTCGGACCCCACATGTTCAGCACGTCGCCCTTGCCGCGGAGCTCGACGACGAGCTTGACGTACTGCTGCCCGAGGGGGTCGCTGGTGCGCACGCACCCGCTGAAGGAGGCGACACCCGAGTACAGGTCGCCGCCGTGGATCGCGAGGTCCAATGCGGACCCGGCACTCATCGACATCCCGATGATCGACTGGATGCCGTTGGCGTCCAACAGTTCGTCGACGACCGGTGGGAGCTCCTCGAGCAGGAAGGTCTGCCACCGGTTGCGGCCGAGGGTGGGATCGTCGGCGGCCCAGTCGGTGAAGTAGCTGAAGTTCCCGGTGGCCGGCACCACGACGTTGACGTTCTTGTCGGCGAAGAACTCCTCGATGTCGCTGCTCTCCATCCAGCCGGTCCCGGGGATGACGCCGACACCGGCGCCGCCGAGGGCGTAGACGACGGGGCGGGATTCGCTCGTGTCCGCGGGCCGGAGAACGTCGAGCGGTACGACCGTGTCCATGGCGGGGGAATAGACCTGAACCCTCCAGTGCTGGGGCGAGATCTCCTCCACGCCTTCGACGTAGGCGGTCGCGGGCTCGGGGATGGCATGTGCGGCCGGGGCGCCGGACAGTGCGACAGCGATGCCGAGCGTGAGAACTGCTGCGCCACGGCGGAATGCGGACGGACGACGCACGGAAGGAACTCCTCGATTCGGCAGGTGATGGTGACCGAGTCGTCCCCGATTCGACCCGTGGCAGAAGGATACCCGCGGCGTGCCAAGGGGTTTGGGTAAGGGTGACCTCGCATTTCGACTGGGCGCGGGAACGAGTTCCACTGTGGATGCGGCGCTTTCGCCGAAGTGAGTGATACCTGCGGTGACAGTATCGGGTGGTGGGATGTCGGATGTGGCCCCGGCGGACGTCGCCGGTGCGCCACCCGGACGCCCGTGAGCACGGCACCTGCGTTCGATCGAGATCGATCCGGACGCGGCCCGCGGAAGGATGCCGGGTCGCCTCGGCTCGGGGCGTGGCGGTGCCACCGATCGGGACAACCTCTAGAACCTGTTCCAATTCTGTGCGAATGTGGCTATCGTCACGTGCACAACAGGCAATGCGATGGAGGGCGAGCCAGATGAAGACCAAGGGTGCAGTGCTGTGGGGACTCAACGAGCCGTGGTCGGTCGAGGAGATCGAACTCGGTGATCCCGTTGCGGGTGAAGTGCAGATCCGCATGGAAGCTGCCGGCATGTGCCACTCGGACCACCACATCGTCACCGGAGCCACGCCGATGCCGTCCTTCCCCGCGATGGGCGGCCACGAGGGTGCGGGCGTGATCACGAAGGTCGGCGAGGGCGTCGTGGGCCTCGAGGTGGGTGACCATGTCGTGCTGTCCTTCATCCCCGCGTGCGGACGCTGTCCGTCCTGTGCCTCGGGGCACTCGAACCTGTGCGACCTCGGCGCCGGTCTGCTCAGCGGCCAGGCGATCTCCGACGGCACCTACCGCATCCAGGCGCGCGGCCAGAACGTGATCGCCATGTGCCTGCTCGGCACCTTCGCGCCGTACATGACGGTCAACCAGAGCCAGGTCGTCAAGATCGACAAGGACGTGCCGTTCGAGCTCGCCGCGCTGGTCGGCTGCGGCGTGCCCACCGGCTGGGGGTCGGCGACGAACATCGCCGAGGTCAAGGCCGGCGACTCGGTGGCGATCATCGGCGTCGGCGGTGTCGGCATGAGCGCCCTGCAGGGTGCCGTCGCGTCCGGTGCCCGCCACGTCTTCGCGATCGATCCGGTGCCGTGGAAGCGCGAGCAGGCCCTGAAGTTCGGTGCCACCCACGCCTATGCCTCCATCGAGGAGGCCATTGTGCCGATCATGGAGATCACCTGGGGCCGGATGTGCCACAAGACGATCATCACCGTCGGTGAGATGAAGGGTGAACTCGTCGACCCCGCCCTCACCCTCACCGCCAAGGGGGGGCGCTGCGTCGTGACCGCGATGGGCTACATGTCCGACATGGACGTCAAGCTCAACTCCTTCCTGTTCTCCATGCTGCAGAAGGACCTCAAAGGCAACATCTTCGGTGGCTGCAACGCCCGCGTCGACATCCCCAACCTGCTCGACCTGTACAAGTCGGGTCAGCTCAACCTGGCCGACATGGTCACCCGCACCTACACCCTCGAGCAGATCAACGAGGGTTACCAGGACATGCTCGACGGCAAGAACATCCGCGGTGTCATCCGCTACACCGAAGCGGACTGGTGAGCCGCACGCTCACGAGCCGGGGCCGGTGAGCCGCACGCTCACGGATACCCCGACTGGTGGGCCGCGCCCGATCGGCGTCTCGTAGGCTGAACGCGTGTCCAGTCTCGATCTGATCAGCGAATGGCCCGTCGACCGTGCCGCCGCCGCGGTGGTGACCCGCGGCGGCGGCACGGTCGCGTCCACCGGCGACCTCGACGCGGTCTTCCCTCTCGCCTCGGTGACGAAGCTGCTGGTCGCCTACGCCGCCCTCGTGGCCGTGGAGGAAGGCGCCATCGAACTGGATCAGCCTGCGGGCCCGCCCGGTTCGACGGTGCGGCATCTGCTCGCCCACGCCTCCGGACTCGCCTTCGGCGAGCGCACCGTGCAGGCGGAGCCGGGGCAGAAGCGGATCTACTCGAGCGCCGGATTCGAGGTGCTCGCCGAACTCGTCGAGGCCGAGACCGACATCCCCTTCCCCGAATATCTGGAACAGGCGGTCTTCGAGCCCCTCGGGATGCGCAACTCCGCGCTGCTGGGCCCCGCGGGTCACGGTGGCGAGTCGTCGGTGGCCGACCTGGCGCGCTTCGCGGCCGAACTGCTCGCCCCGGTTCTGGTGTCCGCGGAACTCTTCGCGGAGGCGACCAGTGTGCAGTTCCCCGGATTGCGCGGAATCGTGCCGGGTTACGGCTCCTTCAAATCGAACGACTGGGGTCTGGGTTTCGAGATTCGGGGCGAGAAGAACCCGCACTGGACCGCACCGACGAATTCGAACCGAACTTTCGGACATTTCGGTCAATCGGGGACATTTCTCTGGAATGACCCAGAAATCTCCACTGCCTGTGTGGTACTTACTGATCGTGCATTCGGAGACTGGGCGAAACCGCGCTGGCCGGCCCTCGGGGAAGCGGTTATCGCGGAATTCACATAAACCTCTCTGGTTCTCTGGCGAAACACACGACACACAGGCACACTTGTACCCAGTCCGCATGGAGGCACCTTGATCGACAAGGGTCGTTGGGGAAGACGTCCTGGTCGAATCGGAGGTGAATGTATGCGTGCATCCAATCAGTTCGCGGATGCCACGGCAGGAGTGATCTACGTGCACTCCTCCCCGGCTGCCGTGTGTCCGCATATCGAGTGGGCGCTGGCTGCCGTCCTCGATTGCCGGCCCGAACTGACCTGGACGGGGCAGCCGGCCGCTCCCGGCCTGCTGCGCACGTGCGTGGAGTGGGTCGGACCGGTGGGTACCGGTGCCCGGCTCGCCGAGACGCTGCGTGCCTGGCCGATGTTGCGTTTCGAGATCACCGAGAACCCCAGCGAAGGAGTGGACGGGGAACGCTTCAGCTACGTACCGCATCTCGGACTCTGGCGGGGAACGACCAGCGCCAACGGCGACGTCGTCGTCGGCGAGATGCGGTTGCGGGCCCTCCTCGCCTCCGCCTCCGACATCGAGAGCGAACTGCACCGCGCCCTCGGCACGGCCTGGGACGAGGAGCTCGAGCCGTACCGCAGCGGCGACGAGGGCGCCCAGGTGACCTGGCTCAGACGCGACGTCGGCTGACTCCGGTCGAGGACCTCGGCCGGGATGCCTCCTCTGTCGAAGGCGTCCGCTCTGCCCCGGACATCTCCGTCGTGGACGTCCGTTCTCTCGACGCCCTATCTCTCATAGACACGGCTCTCTCGTGGACACGGCACCGGCGCCGCTCGGAATCCGAGCGGCGCCGGTGCCGTCCGTGCTCCTCGTCAGAGCGGAATGTTCTTGTGCCGCGCCCGGACCGAGGGAGCCGCGGCGAGCGCAGCGGCGAGGGTGCTGCGGGTGACGGCGGGGTCGATCATCTCGTCGACGACGCCGATCGACATCGCCCGGCCGACACCGCCCGCGATGGCCTCGTGTTCGGCGGCGAGACGCTCGTGCAACGCCTCCCGCTCGTCGTCGGGAGCCGCGGCGAGGGCTTTGCGGTGCAGGATCTCCACTGCGGCCTTCGCGCCCATCACGGCCACTTCGGCCTCGGGCCAGGCGAACACGGCGGTGGCACCGAGGGCGCGGGAGTTCATCGCGATGTAGGCGCCGCCGTAGATCTTGCGGGTGACGAGCGTGACGCGCGGGACCCGGGCCTCGGCGAAGGCGTGGAGCAGCTTCGCTCCGCGCCGCACGACGCCTTCCCATTCCTGGCTCACACCCGGCAGATAGCCGGGGACGTCGACGATCACGACGAGCGGGACACCGAAGGCGTTGCACATCCGCACGAAACGCGCGGCCTTCTCGGCGCTCTCGGAGTTGAGGCAGCCGCCGAGGCGCAGCGGGTTGTTGGCGATGACGCCGACGGTGCGGCCGGCGAGACGGCCGAAGCCGGTGACGATGCTGCGGGCCCAACCGCCCTGGAGTTCCTCGAAGGTCGTCTCGCCGTCGACGTCGTCGAGGAGGGCGTGGACGATGGGTTTGACGTCATAGGCGCGACGCGGGGACGCGGGGAGCAGCGCGCGCAGATCGGTGTCGCCGAGAGCGGCTGCCTCGAGGTCGAATTCGCCCTGCTCGGCCAGCATGGCCACGAGGCGGCGGGCGCGGTCGAGGGCGTCCGGCTCGTCGTGGGCGGTGATGTGGGCGACGCCCGATTTCTTGTAGTGGGTGTCGGGTCCGCCGAGGGACTCCATGTCGACCTGCTCGCCGGTGACGCTGCGCACCACGTCGGGGCCGGTGACGAAGACACGGCCCTCGGGCGCCATGATGACGACGTCGGTCAGGGCGGGGCCGTAGGCGGCGCCGCCCGCGGCGAAACCGAGGACGACGGAGATCTGGGGGATCAGGCCCGACGCGCGGACCATGGCCTCGAAGACGAGACCGACGGCGTGGAGGGCCTCGACGCCCTCGGCCAGACGTGCTCCGCCGGAGTGGAAGACACCGACGACGGGGATCTCGCGCTCGATGGCGAGGTCGATGGCGGCGACGATGTGCCGGCAACCCTCGACGCCCATGGCGCCGCCCATGACGGTCGCATCGGAGCAGTAGGCCACCGTGCGGATGCCGTCGATGTCGCCGATGGCGGCGAGGACACCGGACCGGTCGCGTTCGTGGAGCAGTTCCAGGCTGCCCGGATCGAACAGTTTCTCGAGGCGGGCCAGCGGATCACGTGGGTCCACCGCCGTGTTGCTGAGGGTGGGATCCAGGACGGTCATGGGGTGCTCCTCGGGCAGACGCCGTGGTGGTGGGGCTGCGGCGGGGACCTCCTGGAGGAAGTCCCCACCGCAGGGGCGAACGGGCGCAGTCGGTCAGGCGCGACCGAAAGCGAGCGCCACGTTGTGCCCACCGAAACCGAACGAGTTGTTCAGCGCGAAATCGATCTGCCCGTAACGCGGTTCGCCCTTGACCACGTCGAGATCGATCTCTGGATCCTGGTTCTCGAGATTCAGCGTGGGCGGGATGACCCCGTCACGCAGCGCCAGGACCGTGAGCACTGCTTCGAGTGCACCGACCGCGCCGATCGAATGACCGAGTGCGGACTTCGGTGCGTACACCGCGGCGTGGTTGCCCACGGCCGCGTTGATGGCCTTGGCCTCGGCCACGTCACCGATGGGGGTCGCCGTCGCATGGGCGTTGATGTGCCCCACATCGGTCTTGGTGATGCCCGCGGTCTCGATCGCCCGCGTCATCGCCCGTGCCGCGCCGGTGCCTTCCGGATCCGGTGCGACGATGTGGTAGCCGTCCGAGGTGATACCGGCCCCGAGGAGGCGGGCGTGGATCCGCGCGCCACGTGCCTTGGCGTGCTCCTCGCTCTCGAGGACCATCAGTGCGCCGGCCTCACCGAAGACGAAGCCGTCGCGATCCTTGTCGAACGGCCGCGAGGCGCCTTTCGGGTCGTCGTTGCGGGTGCTCAGCGCCCGCATCATCGAGAAGCCCGCGGTGGCGACCGCGTCGAGCTGGCCCTCGACACCGCCGGTGACGACGATGTCGGCGTCGCCGAACGCGATCATGCGGAACGCGTGGGCGATCGCCTCGGATCCGGACGAGCACGCCGAGACGGGCGTGATGACCCCGGCGCGGGCGCCGAGTTCGAGCCCGACGGTGGCCGACGGCCCGTTGGGCATGATCATCTGCACCGCGAACGGCGACACCTTGCGGTAGCCGCCGTCGCGGAGCTTGTCGACCGCGTCGATGAGGGCTTCGCCGCCGCCGAGGCCGGTGCCGATGACGACACCGAGACGGTCCTGGTCGACCTCCGGGCTCCCGGCGTTCTCCCAGACGGTGCGGCCGAGGGTGAGCGCGAGGCGCTCGACGAAGCTCATACGCCGCAGTTCGACGCGGGACAGTCCCTCGTCGGGGCTGACCTTGAGTGTGCCACCGATGCGGACGGGAAGATCGAACTCGTCGACGAAGTCGCGCTCGATGGTGCCGATCCCGCTCTCACCGGCCAGGAGTGCCTTCCAGGTGGCGTCCACGTCGCCGGCGATCGACGTCGTAGCCGCGAGGCTGGTGACGACGACGTTCCGCAGTGTCCGAGGAGAAGGGGAGGTCACGGCAGAGCTCACTCGTTGTCGTTCGTGGCCTGGACGCCGTCGGCCTCGAGCTTCTGGATGTAGTTGACGGCGTCACCGACGGTGCGGAGGCTGGCGAGATCCTCGTCCGGGATCTTGACGCCGTACTTGTCCTCGGTCTGGACGGCGATCTCGACCATGGACAGCGAGTCGATGTCGAGGTCGTCGACGAAGGACTTCTCGATGGTCACCTCGGAGGGCTCGATACCGGTGACCTCTTCGATGATCTCGGCGAGACCGGCGATGATTTCTTCCTGAGTGGCGGCCACGACGTGGCTCCCTTCTTCGTCTGTCGACTTTGTCGTATCGACCCGGCCGGATGTTTCCGTCCGGGGCCCGGGATGTCCCGGTGAGGTGCCCGTGCTGTGCGACGGCGCGCGCAGCAACCTAACCGAGTTGGAGGGATTCGGCCAGAGCGGAGATCTCCGCGGGGGTCTTGAGGGCGACCGTGGGGGTGCCGCGCATCTCGCGCTTGGCGATACCCACGAGCGTGCCGGCCGGGGGCAGCTCGACGATCCGGCTCACCTGTGCCTCCCGCAGGTGAGCGGTGCACAGATCCCACCGGACGGGCCGGGTGACCTGGGCGGCGAGCCGCTCGAGCGCTTCGCGCCCGGACGTGACCGGCTTGCCGTCGTAGTTCGACAGCAACGTGCGGGTCGGATCGGCGGGGGTGATCTTCGCCGCGGCGGCGGCCACGGCGTCCTGCGCCGGGGCCATGAATCGGGTGTGGAAGGCCCCGGCGACCGGGAGTGCCCGGACGCGTGCCTTCTCCGGCGGGTTCGCGGCGAGTTCCTCGAGCGCGTCGAGGCGCCCGGCCGCGACGATCTGGCCCGCCGCGTTCATGTTGGCGGGGGTCAGATCCAGTTCCTCGAGGCGCGCGAGCACCTCGTCCTCGGCGCCGCCGAGCACGGCGGACATACCGGTGGGTTCGAGTGCACAGGCCTTGGCCATCTCGGCGCCGCGGATCGCGGCGAGCGCGACGGCGTCGTCGGCGGTGATGACTCCGGCGACCGCGGCGGCGGCGAGCTCGCCGACCGAGTGTCCGGCCACGATCGTGTCCGCGGGGACCAGGCCCTGCCGCTCGAGCTCCTCGAAGGCCAGCAGTGCGGAGGCCACGACGAGCGGCTGGGTCACCGCCGTGTCCGTGATCTCCTCCGCGGTGGCGGTGGTGCCGAGTCGCTCCAGATCGAGTCCGGACGTGTTCGACCACTTCTCGATGCGCTCACGCGCGCCGGACTGCTCGAGCCACGGGGCGAGCATTCCGGGTGTCTGAGACCCCTGACCGGGGGCGAGCAGCGAAATCACGATCCCAAGAGAACACCCCGGACCCGCCGCCGCGAGATGTCGGTGACGATGAAACGTCGGCCTCACTTTTGTAGGGTTCCCACAAATCTGCACGTCGGCGTGGGCAATCGGTCCGAGGGCCGGAAGTGTTACGTGTCCGATTTGCGAATTGTGAAGCGGGAGACCGGTGGTGCAGGTGTTCTCATTTCGTTATGCGTTCGTGCCAGTCGGCCCACGGTAGCGGCTGTCCGCAACACGTACGCATCGCGCGGATTTGTGGGATCCCGACCCGTCACTTCTGTGATCCGCTTCAATCGATACCGCACGGTATTTGGATGAACAAACAGCTTTCGCGCGCAGGTCTCGACAGCACCCCCACTGTCGAGGTATGCGTCCAACGTGTCGGCCAGCGCCGGCCCGGCCGCCGACAACGGCGCCACGATGTAGTCGTCGAGCGCGGCGATCGCCGCCGGATCGCCGAGCAGCGCGCGTTCGGGCAGCAGCTCACCGGCGTGCACCGGTCGCGGAGCTCCCGGCCAGCCCGCCACCGCCTCCATCCCCGCCAGCGCCTCCACCGCGGACGCGTGCGCGGACGCCAGTGACGGGGTCGTCGGGCCGATCACCACCGGATCCTCCGAGAAGGCCCGCATCAGCTCGTCGCGGAACTCCAGTGCCTCCGGCGAACCGTGCAGCTCCCCGCTGACCACCATCACCAGCCGCTCGCCCTGCACCACGGCCAGTGCGGCCCGTCCGTGCAGCTGGGCGATGTCGTGCACCGTGGTGACCACCGAGACCCCCTCCTCGGGCGGAGGAGTGCCGACGATGACGGTCGCCGGGGCGGTCGCGTCCCAGTTGAGCGTCGCCGCCTGCGACTGCATGTCCGGGCCGGGGTCACCGCGCACCACCGCGTCGACGACCAGGGCCTCGAGTCGGGTGTCCCACGCGCTGCGCGACTCCGCGGCACTCGCGTAGACCGCCGCCGCGGCGAAGCCGAGCTCGCGGCCGTACCGCAGGATCGCCTCGGTGAGCGCGGTCAGCTGCTCCTCGTTGCGGGCCAGCGCCGGCAGCCATTGCTCGAAGAACTCCATCGCGGCGCGGACCATCTCCACCGTCTGCCGCAGGGTCAGGCTCCGGGCCAGCTCCTGCGGGATGACCTGGAACGCGTCGAAACCGAACCGGATGTCGTTCTCGGGATCGCGGACCCATTCGAGGAAATCGACCACCGACGTCTGGATGACCAGCTGGACCGTCGCCCGCTGGGAGGCGTCGAGATCGGCGAAGAACGGCAGTTGCTCCTGCATGACGTGCACGGCCTCGGTGGCGAGGCGTCCGGAGAACTGCTTGACCCGGCGGAGCAATGCGTCGGGCAGGGGCGCCCGCTCGGGACGCCGAAGGGGTACCGGGCGCTCACGGGGAGCACCCGGTACCCGTGTGATCCGGCGGGGCGGCTCGTCGACCATGGGTCGAAACTACCCAAGGGCCCCGGTGTCCGGGGTCACGAGCCTCCGTGGAGTGGTGACCTCAGGCGACGCCGGGATCCGCCATCGACACCGGCGCGGCGGTGACGTCGTCGATGCGGTACTTGCGTGCCGCCTCGACCGCCTTCTCGCGATCGATCGCGCCGTCGCGCCCCAGGGCCGCGAGCACCGCGACGACCGTCGACTCGGCGTCGATGTTGAACACACGACGCGCCGCCGGACGGGTGTCGGAGAAACCGAACCCGTCGGCACCGAGCACCGTGTAGTCGCCCGGAACCCACTTGCGGATCTGGTCCGGCACGGCACGCATCCAGTCGGAGACCGCCACGAACGGACCGGCCGCGTCGCTGAGCACCGACGCGACGTACGGCACCGGGGCATCCTCGCCCGGGTTCAGCAGCGCCTGCCGGTCGCACTCGACACCGTCCCGGCGCAACTCGCCCCACGAGGTGACCGACCAGACGTCCGCCGAGACACCCCACTCGTCGGCGAGGAGTTCCTGCGCGCGCAGCGCCTCGGGCATCATCACGCCCGACACCAGGATCTGCGCCTTCGGACCGGACTCCTGGCCCCGCTTGTACAGGTAGATGCCCTTGAGCAGGCCCTCGACGTCGAGATCCTCCGGCTCGGCCGGCTGCGCGTAGGGCTCGTTGTAGACGGTGATGTAGTAGAAGACGTCCTCACCGCCGAACCCGTCGACACCCTCGGTCCCGCCGTACATGCGGCGCAGACCGTCGCGGAAGATGTGCGCGATCTCGTAGGAGAACGCCGGGTCGTAGGTCACCGCCGCCGGGTTGGTCGACGCCAGCAGCTGCGAGTGCCCGTCGGCGTGCTGCAGACCCTCACCGGTCAGCGTGGTGCGACCGGCCGTGGCGCCGAGCACGAAACCGCGGGCCATCTGATCGGCCGCCGCCCACAGGCCGTCGCCCGTGCGCTGGAAACCGAACATCGAGTAGAAGATGTACACCGGGATCATCGGCTCGCCCTGCGTGGCGTAGGACGTGCCGACCGCCGTGAACGACGCCGTCGAACCGGCCTCGTTGATGCCCTCGTGCAGGATCTGCCCGACCGGGCTCTCCTTGTACGCCAGCATGAGGTCGGCGTCCACCGAGGTGTACAGCTGGCCGTTGCGGTTGTAGATCTTCAGCGACGGGAACCACGAGTCCATACCGAAGGTGCGGGCCTCGTCCGGGATGATCGGCACGATGCGCGGGCCGATCTCCTTGTCGCGCAACAGTTCCTTGAGCACACGCACCGCCGCCATCGTGGTGGCGACCTCCTGCTTGCCCGAACCCTTGCGGACCACCTCGTAGGTCTTGTCCTCGGGCAGCTTCAGCGGCTTCGCGTTCGTGCGGCGCTCCGGCAGGAAACCGCCGAGGGCCCTGCGCCGCTCGAGCATGTACTGGATCTCGGGGGCGTCGAAACCGGGGTGGTAGTACGGCGGCATCTTCGGATCCTTCTCGAGCTCGGCGTCCGAGATCGGGATCCGCTGCAGGTCGCGGAAGTACTTCAGGTCCTCGAGGGTGAGCTTCTTCATCTGGTGGGTCGCGTTACGGCCCTCGAAGTGCTTACCGAGCGTGTAGCCCTTGATGGTGTGCGCGAGGATCACCGTCGGCTGACCCTTGTGCTCCATCGCCGCCTTGTAGGCCGCGTAGATCTTGCGGTAGTCGTGGCCGCCGCGCTTGAGATTCCAGATCTCCTGGTCGGTGAGGTCCTTGACCAGCTCCTTCGTGCGCGGATCGCGGCCGAAGAAGTGCTCACGCACGAACGCACCGTCGTTCGCCTTGTACGTCTGGTAGTCGCCGTCCGGCGTGACGTTCATGAGATTGACGAGCGCGCCGTCCTTGTCGGCGTGCAGCAGGGCGTCCCACTCGCGGCCCCAGACCACCTTGATGACGTTCCAGCCGGCGCCTCGGAAGAACGATTCCAGCTCCTGGATGATCTTGCCGTTGCCGCGGACCGGGCCGTCGAGACGCTGCAGGTTGCAGTTGACGACGAAGGTGAGGTTGTCGAGACCCTCGGTCGCGGCGACGTGCGCCAGGCCCCGCGACTCGGGCTCGTCCATCTCACCGTCGCCGAGGAACGCCCACACGTGCTGGTCGGAGGTGTCCTTGATGCCGCGGTCGTGCAGGTAGTGGTTGAACCGCGCCTGGTAGATGGCGTTCATGGGACCGAGGCCCATCGACACCGTCGGGTACTCCCAGAAGTTCGGGAGCAGCCGCGGGTGCGGGTAGGACGGCAGGCCACCGCCGAACGAGGCGTGGCTGTGCTCCTGACGGAAACCGTCGAGCTGGTCCGCGCTGATGCGACCCTCGAGGAAGGCGCGGGCGTAGATGCCGGGGGAGGCGTGGCCCTGGATGAACACCTGGTCGCCGCCGCCCGGATGGTCCTTGCCGCGGAAGAAGTGGTTGAAACCGACCTCGTAGAGCGCCGCCGACGACGCGTAGGTGGAGATGTGGCCACCCACGCCGACACCCGGGCGCTGCGCGCGGGTGACCATGATCGCCGCGTTCCAACGGATGTAGGCGCGGTAGCGGCGCTCGACCTCCTCGTCACCGGGGAACCACGGTTCGCTCTCGGTGGGGATGGTGTTGACGTAGTCGGTGGAGGTCAGAGCGGGAAGCGACACCTTGCGCTCGTTCGCGCGCTCGAGCATGCGCAGAAGAAGGTAACGTGCGCGGGTCGGGCCCTCCGCGTCGAGCATCCCGTCGAACGACTCGAGCCACTCTTCGGTTTCCGCCGGGTCGATGTCCGGCAGGTAGGAGGCCACACCCTCGCGGATGACCCGGACACGGTTGTCCTTGCCCGCAGGCTTGGCCGAGGGACCCGTTCCCGACGCGCCCGGTGCGGCGCCTTCACGGGAGTCGGATCCGTGGATCAGGTCTGTCAACGTCTGCTCCTCATCGTGGTGGGCGCGCAGGTGGGGCGCCCTCTCCGTAGGTCGGCTCTTGTGGGAGCCGACGCAATCGACATCTGAACATGATGCACCCCTCATCTTCCCCCATCGGTCCGGAAGGATCACGTCGGAGTACGACGGAACCGACAGTGTGGGAGGTTCGTGAGAGAGGGGCGTACGGTCCGGTGGGAAAGATTCTCCTCTGTTTCCCCGCGATTCGGGTTGCGCAGAGCCCGCCGACGATGTTCGCTTTGACCAATTGCTCGACACACACCGGTACGCGGACCCGCATCGCGCACCACGAACGTTAGGAGGAGCCACCGTGGTCGCCGCGGCGGATGCCAAGAACTACGTCTCGAAGCTCGGTATCACTCACGACCACGTGGTGCAGGAACTCGGTTGGGACGAGGACACCGATGACGAGTTGCGAGCCGCCATCGAGGAGATCACCGGCACGGAACTCCTCGACGAGGACTCGGACGAGGTCGTCGACGTCGTTCTGCTGTGGTGGCGCGACAGCGACGGCGATCTCGTCGACACGCTGATGGACGCCATCACCCCGCTCTCCGACGAAGGTGTCGTGTGGGTGCTCACCCCCAAGACCGGTCGCCCCGACCACGTCGAGCCCAGCGAGATCGCCGAATCCGCGACCACCGCCGGCCTCACCCAGACGTCGACCGCGAACCTGGGAGACTGGATCGGCAGCCGGCTGGTGCAGCCGAAGTCCGGTCGCCCCCGCCGCTGACCGAAGATCCCCACCGAACGAAGGACTGTTCCGAGCATGGCTCTCGCTGTGGGCTCCGAAGCCCCCGATTTCACTCTCAAGGACCAGAACAACCAGGAAGTCACGCTGTCCGGCTTCCGGGGCAAGAAGAACGTGCTCCTGGTGTTCTACCCGCTCGCCTTCACCGGTGTGTGCCAGGGCGAGCTGTGCGCCGTCCGCGACGACCTGCCCACCTTCGAGAACGACGACACCGCCGTCCTCGCCGTGTCCGTGGGCGCATCGCCCACCCACAAGGTGTGGGCCGCCGAGCAGGGCTACACCTTCCCGCTGCTGTCCGACTTCTGGCCGCACGGCGCCGTCGCGCAGGCCTACGAGGTCTTCAACGACAAGCTCGGCTTCGCGAACCGTGGCACCTTCGTCATCGACAAGGACGGCATCATCCGGTTCTCCGAGGAGAACCAGCCCGGAGAGCCCCGTGACCAGGGCGCTTGGGCCAGAGCGCTCGCCGCGCTAAAGTCCTGAGGCGACGTCGGCGGCGACAGCCGTCGACCGTCCGGGCGTGTAGCTCAGTGGTAGAGCTCTGGTTTTACACACCAGCGGTCGGGGGTTCGAAACCCTCCGCGCCCACATCCAGACATCGAATCCGGTGGTTCCGGCCCGCGCCGAGCGGGGGCGGGAACCACCGGATTTTTCTGGGCGTCGGTACCGGAACATGGGATCGTGGGTGAAGCCGCCGCACGAGGGATGTGATCCCATGAAGAGCCTGCGCAACAAGGTCGCACTGCTGACCGGAGCTTCCGGTGGAATCGGGCACGCCGTCGCCCGGGCGCTGGCGACGGAAGGCGTGGACGTCGCTGTGTCCGGCAGACGCGCCGACGTCCTCGAGGCGCTGGCCCGGGACCTGCGCGACAGAGGTGTCCGGGCCGCAGTGGTGCCCGCCGACCTCGCGGACCTCGATCGGGTCGACAGCGTGGTGGACCGCACCGAGGAGGCGCTCGGCCCCGTCGACCTGCTGATCAACAACGCCGGGGTCGAGAGCTGCGCGTCGTTCACCCGTCGCACCCGGGAGGACCTGACCGCGACGGTCGACCTGAACCTCACCGCGCCGATGCTGCTCACCCACCGCGTGCTGCCCGGGATGCTCGAGCGAGGGGCGGGGCACGTCGTGTTCATGAGCTCTGTCGCCGGGAAGCGGGGCGCTGCCTATCAGGGTCCGTACTGCGCCAGCAAAGCCGGTCTCGTGACGCTGGTCCAGTCCCTGCGTACCGAGTACGCGAGCACCCCTGTGGGGTTCTCCGTCGTCTGTCCTGGCTTCGTCGCCGGTGACGGAATGTTCCAGCGTTACCTGGACGAGGGGCTGACGCCGCCGCGGGCGCTCGGCCACACGACACTCGATCGGGTGGCGGGGAAAGCGCTCGTCGCGATCCGGCGGGACCTGCCGGAGGTCCAGGTCAACGGGATCCCGGTGCGCCCGGTCCTGGCGCTCGCCGAGATCGCGCCCCGGCTTGCCGAGCGCGTCGTCCCGTGGTTCGGGGCGGACAGGTTCTTCCGCCGTGCCAGTGCCGACCGCGGCCTGCTCGACTCGGCAGCGGAGAGGTGACGTCGATTTCGGTGGATCCGACCTCGCTCAGCGGGGCCGGACCCACACAACTCCCGGCTCGGCTCAGAACGCGTCGTTGATGGTGATCCGGTCGTAGTCCGTCGGGAAGTCGTCGCTGCTGATGCAGTTCAGCGTCGTGGTCTGTCCCACCGGGATCTGTTCCGTCGTGCAGTCGACCAGTGCCACGACCTCGTTGCCCGCCATGAACTTGATTTCCACGAGGGCACCGTCCCGGTCGTCACGAGAGTTCGTCACTTTCAGGTTCTCGACGGTGACGCCACCCAACCCGTCGTCGGCGACCGCCCAGCCGGGTGCGTACCGGAATCCGGCGACCTCGAAGGGCCGGCCTTCGACGATGGTGAGGGGATTGTCGGGGCCACCCGGCCGGGCGTTCTCCGCCTGCCCGGATTCGATGGCCTCGTTCACCTCGTTGGCTGCCACTCCGAGGAAGGCGACACATCCGCCGACGACGAGAACGACCACGGCGAGCAGCGCGAGCAGGATGTTCCGCGTGGTGTGCGACTTCTTGGGCGGGGGTGCCTGCGGAGGAACACCGCCCTGCGTCCGGTCGGTCCACGCTTTGCCGTCCCACCACCGCATCACCCCACTGGGATCGGGATAGAAGCCCGGAGACGGCTGGGACGATTCTGGAGGTTGGGACATCGGTTTCCCCGTCCACTCGACACGCACGGCGGGCGGTGCCCGTTTCCGGGAACGGTACGGACGGCCGTCGGCGGGGGGTTGCGATTCGGTCGGGCAGAGCCGTTCCGAGTGCGACTTGTGACAACTCCGTAGTAATCCGTAGTAATGAAGCGGCTCGTCACCCGAGCGATCGACGAGATCCGGTGTTCTCGACTGCGTATGAGGAAGTCGAGAACACCGGATCGGAGTCAGGGACGGCCTGCGGCGGTGCGGTAGGCCTCCTCGAGCAGCGCGATGAAATGGTCGTCGAGCTCGTCGACGGACGACACGCTCAGCCGGTGCGTCGTGACGGGGCCCTTGTTCGGGAACACCTCGCGCAGCGTGCGATGGTGGACGCGCTTGGGCAGATCCAGCGCGACCTCCAGCCGCGACGAATAGACGAACGCCGCGGCGAAGACGCGGGTGCGGGACCAGGAGATCTCCGACGAGTGCACCTGCTCGGTGACGTCGTCCCCGAGGTCCAGGATCATCGCGCGCACCCGCCGGAAGACGTCGACGGCCGCCGGATCCTTGTCGGCCAGATAGTCGTCGACGGTGACGTACATCGGGGACTCCTCGAGTCGGGGCAGGGCGGTCACCGGGGGCGGCCGTATCGATCGGCGAGCTTCTCGGCCGTGGTGCGCGGAGCCGGCTCGACGGGCGCCTCCGGGGTCCCGGCCGCCGCGGCCTTCGCCTTGCGGCGCTCCCGCAGCTCCGCCCACACGAAGTAGCCCAGGCCGAGCGGCGCCATGATCCCGAACGCGAGCCACTGCAGCCCGTACGACAGGTACGGACCCGAATCGAGCTGGGGGAGCGGCACCACACCGAGCCCACCGGGCTGGTCGGCGTCGAGTTGCAGGTAGACGTCCTCGAGCTCGAGACCCGTCAGCGACGCGACCTGCGGGGCATCGATGAAGTACACCTGCTGGTAACCGGCGTCGGTGAACGGGTCCTTGCCCGGCACCGTGCCCTCGGACATGCGGATGCGGGCGTCGAGGGTGACCGGTCCGGTCGGCGCCGGAGGGATCTCGGGCACCTCGGTGCCCTGCACCGGACGCACGTAACCGCGGTTGACCAGGATCGTGCGGCCGTCGTTCAGCGCGAGCGGGGTCAGCACCTCGTAGGCGGGCTTGGACTCGACGCTGCGCAACCGCACCAGCACGTCCGAGTCCGGCAGGTAGCTGCCCTCCGCGACAACACGACGCCACTCGTCGTCGATCGTCGGCCCGTCACCGCCCAGCAGGTCGCCGACGGGCACCGGATCCTGGGCCATCGACGCGGAGATCCGTGCGTTGCGCTCCTCGGTGTCCGTGTTCTTGCCGAGCTGCCAGGGTGCGAGCACCGTGAAGCACGCATAGGCGAAGCCCACGACGACCAGGGCCAGGACGAGCCAGCCCGGGCGGAGGAGAAACGTCAATCGGCGCACAGATCCACGGTAGCCGGTGAAGTACGTCTCACTGCCGTCGCACCCAGTCGAGCAGACCCGGCACCGCAGCCTCGATCTGCTCGCGGACCAGCTCGAACTCGGCCAGCGACCCGTAGTAGGGGTCGGGCACCGAGTCGTCGTCGGCGTCCGGGTCGAACGAGCGCAGCAGCACCCGCCGGTCCGACGGCACTCCGAGCTGCGCGAGCGTGCGCTCGTGCGTGGTGGTCATCGCGACGACGAGATCCGCCGACAGGTGCTCGGCGCCGAGCTTCGCGGCACTGTGACCCGTCGGATAGCCGTGCTGCTGCAGCACCGCGTTGGTACGCGGATCGGCCTCGGACCCGACGTGCCAGCCGTGCGTGCCCGCGCTGGACACCCGCACCCTGTGGTCGAGACCCTCCCGGCGCAGGTGCTCGGCGAAGATCTTCTCGGCCATCGGGGACCGGCAGATGTTCCCCGTGCACACGAACGTCACGTGCAGCATGTGTTCAGCGTCCACCGGTGAGCACCTCGCGCAGTTCGTCGACGTTCGCGGTCGTGCGGGCCGCCGCGCGACCCTCGTCGTCCGTGCCGTAACCCCACTCCACGAAGACGGTCGGGATGCCCCACCGGCCCGCGCCGTGGATGTCGTGCTCGCGGTCGCCGACCATCACCACACCCGGGGTGCCGCCCCCCGCGACGTCGCGCGGGACGACACCGAGCGCGGCGAGGCTGTGCGCGACCACGTCGGACTTGTGCCTGCGGCTGCCGTCGTCGCTGGCCCCGCCGATGAACTCGAAGTACCCGGCCAGCCCGAAGTGCTCGAGGATGCGCTCGGCGAAGGTCTGCGACTTCGAGGTCGCGACCGCCAGCCGGCTGCCCGCCGCCCGCACCGACTCCAGCAGCGCCTCGATCCCGTCGAAGACCGCGTTCTCGGCCCAGCCGGTGGCGGAGTAGTACTCCCGGTACGCGGCGAGACCCGCCGCGATCCGCGGCTCGTCCAGACCGAGGGTCTGCAGGGTGTCGCGCATCGGCGGTCCGAGCAGCCGTTCGAGCGCGCCCTCCGGCGCCGCGAAGCCGACCTTCTCGGCCGCGTGCAGGAACCCGTTGATCACCCCGGTCGCGGAATCGGTGAGCGTACCGTCCAGGTCGAACAGCACGACCGGAGCGGGAACGACGAGGGGATGCGTGTCTGCGAGAACGGTCACCGGGCCATTGTCCCCGGGCGTGGCCCATCGCGCCGCGTAGGGTCGTGCGGGTGGGAGGCCCGGCAGGAGGGCTCCTGCACCGGACACGTACAGCAATCGAGGAGGACACGTGACGGCGCCGACGCTGCGTGAGGTGATCGACGTTCTCGAGACGGCCTACCCCCCGTCGCTCGCGGAGAGCTGGGATTCGGTGGGCCTCGTGGCCGGGGACCCGGCCGAGCCGGTCCGCAAGGTGCTCCTCGCCGTGGACGCGACCGCCGCGGTCGTCGACGAGGCCCTCGACTGGGGTGCGCAGCTGCTGCTCGTGCACCACCCGCTGCTGCTGCGCGGCGTCGACACCGTCGGTGCCCACACCCCGAAGGGCGCTCTGATCCACCGCCTCATCCGGGGTGGCTGCGCGTTGTTCACCGCCCACACCAACGCCGACCGCGCCAACCCGGGCGTGTCCGACGCGCTCGCCGCGGTGCTGGGCCTGACCGGGCTGCGCCCCCTCGAACCCAAGCCGGAACCGGCCACCGACAAGTGGGTCGTCATGGTCCCCACCGACGCCGCGGACACGGTCCGCGCCGCGCTGTTCGCCGCCGGCGCCGGAGCACTCGGCAACTACCGCGAGTGTTGCTGGAGCACCAGCGGCACCGGGCAGTTCCGGCCCGTCGACGGCGCCGACCCCGCCATCGGCTCGGTCGGGGACCTCGAAACCGTCCCCGAGGACCGCATCGAGGTCGTCGCCCCGCGGCGGCTGCGGAAGGCGGTCCTCGCAGCCCTGCGGGCGGCGCATCCCTACGAGGAACCGGCCTTCGACGTCCTCGAACTCGCCGACCTGCCGAGCGACCGCGGGCTCGGGCGGGTGGGGGAGCTGCCGGAGACCCGGACGCTGCGCGAGTTCACCGCCGACGTCGCCGCGGCCCTGCCCGCCACCGAATGGGGTGTGCGCGGCGCCGGCGACCCGGACCGGCCCATCCGCACCGTCGCGGTGTGCGGCGGCTCGGGTGACTCCTTCCTGGCGACCGTCGCCGCCCTCGGGGTGGACGCCTACGTCACCGCCGACCTGCGGCACCATCCCGCCGACGAACATCTGCGTGCGGGTGGCCCGGCGCTGGTGGACGTCGCACACTGGGCGAGTGAGTATCCCTGGTGCGCCCAGGCCCGCGGCGTCCTCGACGGGGCGTTCGCCGAGCGCGACGGCTGGGAGTCGCGAGTGAGCGAACTGCGTACCGATCCCTGGACGACCGCGGCCCGCGCGGTACGGTAATCAGCTACGACACGCCCGTGCAGGGCCGGTGGCCGCACCGCCCGACACATCCCGATCATCACCGAAAGCAGGAACCACCCGAGTGAACGTCGAACCCACCGTGCAGGCCAAGCTCCTGTCCCTCGCTGCCGTGGACGCCGAGCTCAACCGCCTCGCGCACCGCCGTCGGACACTGCCCGAACAGCAGGAGGTGGACCGGCTCCAGGTCGAACGCAACGCCCGTAAGGACGCCGCGGTCGCCGTCGAGATCGTCCTCGACGATCTGGACCGCGACATCCGCAAGCTCGAGAGCGAGATCGAGGCCGTGCGCAAGCGTGCGGACCGCGACCGGTCGCTGCTCCAGAGCGGTTCGGTGGGATCCAAGCAGCTCACCGAACTGCAGCACGAGCTCGGCAGCCTCGAACGCCGCCAGTCCGTCCTCGAGGACGACCTGCTCGAGGTGATGGAACGCCGCGAGGCGTCCAAGGCCGACCACGACCACGCCGGCGCCCAGGTCTCGCAGATCGACGAGCAGATCGCCGACGCGATGCGGGCCCGCGACGAGGCCCTCGCCGACATCGAGGTCGCCGAGCAGCGCTGCCGCAGCGACCGCGAAGCCCTGCTCGCGGTGTTCCCGGACGAGTTGGTGGCCCTCTACGAGAAGCAGCGGGAGCGGGCGGGTATCGGTGCCGCCCTGCTGCAGGGCCGCCGCTGCGGCGCCTGCCGTCTCGAGCTCGATCGCGGTGAGATCGCCCGCATCGCGGCGACCCCCGCCGAGGTGCTCGTGCGCTGCCCCGAGTGCGACGCGATCATGGTGCGCACCAAGGAATCCGGCCTGTGACCAGGGTCGTCGTCGAAGCGGACGGCGGTTCCCGGGGCAATCCCGGCCCTGCCGGCTACGGCGCCGTGGTCTTCGACGCCGACCACCGCACGATCCTGGCCGAACGGCAGGCGAGCGTCGGCCGCGCCACCAACAACGTGGCCGAGTACAAGGGGCTCATCGCGGGCCTGACCGCCGCCGCCGAACTCGGCGCCGACGAGGTGGACGTCCGGATGGATTCCAAGCTCGTCGTCGAGCAGATGAGCGGTCGCTGGCAGGTCAAGCATCCGGACATGAAGCCGCTCGCCGCCGAGGCCCGGGCCCTGGCCGGACGCTTCGCGCGGGTGAGCTTCACCTGGATCCCGCGCGCCGAGAACGCCCACGCCGACCGCCTCGCCAACGAGGCGATGGACGCGGCCGCCGAGTCGGCCGGCGGGGATGCGGCCGCCGAGTCGGCCGACGGGGATGCGGCACAGGATCCCGTCGTGCAGGACTCCCGCGGGACCACCGCGCCGGATCCCGGGAAGACGTCCTCGCCCGGCTGGACCGGTGCGACCGGCACTCCGACGCGTCTGCTGCTGCTGCGGCACGGCCAGACCCCGCTGTCGGTCGAACGCCGCTATTCGGGGCGCGGTAACCCGCCGCTGACCGAACTCGGACGCGAACAGGCACTGGCCGCCGCCCGCCGGATCGGGGCGCGCGGCGGTGTCGCCGCCGTCGTGTCGTCGCCGCTCGGACGGGCCCGGGAGACCGCCACGGCCGCGGCCGACGCCCTCGGCCTGCCCTTGACCGTGCACGACGGTCTCATAGAGACCGACTTCGGGGACTGGGAGGGGCTCACCTTCGGGGAGGCCGCCGAGCGCGACCCCGAGCTGCACCGTCGCTGGCTGGGCGACACCTCGGTGCGGCCCCCGAAGGGGGAGAGCTTCGACGAGGTCGCCAAGCGGATCGAGGTGGTCCGCGACGACCTGCTCGCCGAGTACGGCGGCTCGACCGTCCTCGTCGTCTCCCACGTGACGCCGATCAAGACGTTCCTGCAGCTCGCGCTCGAATCCGGGCCGTCGCTGCTGTACCGCCTGCACCTGGACCTGGCCTCGCTGAGCATCGCGGAGTTCTATCCGGACGGTGGCTCGTCGGTGCGGCTGGTCAACGACACCTCGCACCTGTAACAGGGGAGCAGACAGACGAAAAGTGGCCGCGCAAGCATGTCGGGGGATTGCCTGCGCGGCCACTCACCCTGTCTATCGGGCCCACGCGACAGGCGTTACACGGGCCGCAGAATTTTTTCCCGGACCCCCGGGTCTCAGGCCCCGCAGCCCGAGGCCGGAGGCTCGCCGGCGAACCGCTGGTCGAGCCAGTCCAGGCCCTCGACCAGCGACGGGAACATCCCGATCAGGTGCCCCGCACCGGTCTTGGTGAGCACCGGCGGCACGTCGTAGCGACGGTAGGTGACGTCGGCACCACCTGCGCACCACTTCGCGACCATGCCGTCGACGCCCTGCACGAGCACGAAGTCGTCGTTCGTGCTCTGCGCGACGAACACCGGGACCGACGGGATGCGGTTGCCCAGCCGCTGCTCCTCCACCACCGACGCCCACGGTTCGGTGTCGAGATGAGCGGCGATGGGACGGCCGTCGCGCGTGTACGCCGAGGTCGGCATGAACGGGTTCAGCAGCAGGGCGTCGAAGACGCACGCCGTCTCGGCACGCCGCAGGATGTCGAGGCCGGCATCGTTGAACACCGACAGCATCTCGTCGCGGTGCTCCGGATACGCCGAGACGAACCCGTCGACGACCCAACCGATGCCGCCGACCAGCGAGGATCCGTCGCCGGCGACCGCGAGGTCGGCGAGATCGGCGGGCGGTGAGCCGGCGACCGCGCCCACCACCGGCAGTTCCGGCGCGTACGACGCGAGGAGCTCGGCGGCGGACGCCGAGGACATCCCGCCCTGCGAGTAGCCCCAGAACGCGATCGGGCCGTCCGGATCCACCCCGAGCCCGTCGAGCGAGCGGGTGGCGCGGGCGAGGTCGAGCATCGCCCGGCCCTGCGATTCCCGGTTGAGATAGGGGTGCACACCCGGGGTGCCCAGACCCTCGTAGTCGGTGACCGCGACGGCGTAGCCGCGGGCGAGCATCGGCCCGATGTGGATGTACTCGTACTCCTGCCCGAAGGTCATGAGCTTCGACGGGGCGCACTGGTCGCCCATACCCTGGGTGCCGGGGCCGAGCACGACGGTGGGCCGCGGTCCGTCCCCGGTCCACGGCTGCGACGGGACGAGCACGGTGCCGACCGTCGCGACCGGGCCGCCGCGCGCGTCGGTGCTGCGGTACATCACGCGGGTCACCGACGCGTCGATCACCGCCGGAGTGTTCGGGACGACCGCGGCGACCGACGGGGCGGTGCGCAGGATCTCACCCGGCGCGGAGTCCTGGAAGGCGGCCGGTGGGGTGTAGAAGTCCGGTACCGGGTCGGCGTGGGCGTGTGTCACGCCCGTCGCTCCCGCCGCGACGAGAGTCGCGGCTGCGGCCGCGGCCAGCACTCCGGCACCGATGCGCATTCTGCCCCCTGTGTCCTCGTGGACGGGTCGTCGATGCGGGGGAAGATACCTGCAATCGGTATGCACGGTCGGGCAGATCACGGAAAATGGGACGAGCCGTCGTGATCAGAGCAGTTTCCGCAGGGTCTTCATGTTGCGGACCGTCGTCGTCGCCTTGTGCTTCGCCGAACCGGACCGCTTGCCGACGACGCTGTCGAGGGTGCGGCCCTTCTCGACCTGCCAGTAGAGGACGCCCTCGCCGGTCGCGACCTGCTCGAGCTGCGGGTCGAGACCGTCCGCGAGGGTGTCCAGTTGCGCGAGCACCGCCGGATCGGAGACGAGGACCACGTACGAGTGCCACCCCTCGCGGGTCTCGTCGAAGGGGAACGCGTCGACGACCCGCTCGAGGTACGACCGCTCCACGACGAACACGTGGGCGTCGTAGCCGAACCGTTCGGTCAGCGCCGCCTCGATCCGGGGCTCGAGGGTCTCGGGGGAGTCGGGCGACTCGAACAGCACGTTCCCGGAGGCGAGCACCGTGCGGACCTCGGTCAGGCCGAGCCCGGTGAAGACGTCCTTCAGATCCGCCATCCGGATCCGGATCCCGCCCACGTTGATCCCGCGCAGAAGGGCCGCATATCGAGTCATGGATGCACCGTAGTTGGCGACCGCGACAGGGCGGGGGCTAGTCTGGTCGAGCGAACGAGTCGGCCGGGCGGTCGCGGCACGGGGAACCGGCACCACACGGTGTCAGGCCCCGGGTCGAGGAAAGTCCGGACTCCACAGAGCAGGGCGGTTGCTAACGGCAACCCGAGGTGACTCGCGGGACAGTGCCACAGAAAACAGACCGCCTGCCCTTCGGGGCAGGTAAGGGTGAAACGGTGCGGTAAGAGCGCACCAGCACCCCGGGTGACCGGGGTGGCTCGGTAAACCCCGCCCGGAGCAAGGTCGAAGGGCGCACCGCTTGCGGTGCGTCTGCGCAGGTGTTCGAGGGCTGCTCGCCCGAGCCTGCGGGTGGACCGCTCGAGGTACCCGGCGACGGTGTGCCCAGATGGATGGCCGCCACCCCGCCCTCGGCGGGGGACAGGATCCGGCTTACAGGCCGGCTCGTTCGCTCACGCTCCCTGTCCCCACGCCGCGCATCCCGGCGGATCAGATCGGATCGATCACCAGCAGATGCGCCCAGTACGAGGACGCCTCCGCTCCCAGCCAGGGCAGCAACGTGTCGAAGAGGATGTAGGACATGAAGCGTGCTCCTTCGTCAATGCAGCGGATGTGCGTGTCGGACGACAGTACCTGCCGGGGGTCCGGCGCGGCACCTCCCCGGTGAGTTCCCCGCACACAATGCCGCTATTCGGGCACACTGGGAGCCATGAGCGACGACGACGGCTGGTACTACGACGTACGGACCGGGCAGGTCACCCAGGGCAAGGACCCCAACGCCCTCAACCGCATGGGGCCCTATCCGGACGAGGAGACCGCGCGACGCGCCCTCCAGATCGCCGCCGAACGGAACAAGGCGGCCGACGCGGCGGACGACGAGTGGCAGAACGGTTGAGCGCCGGGCGGGGTAGGTGACCACGGTGGTGACCACCCCCATCGTCTTCGCCCCGGCGATCGACTTCGCCGAGGTACGTGCCGAGTTCGAGCTGCCCGGCGACTTCCCGGACGACGCCCTCGCCGAGGCCCGCCTGGCCACGGACCGCTACGCGGACGCGCGCGAGGACCGCACCGACCTGCCCTTCGTGACCATCGACCCGCCGGGTTCGATGGATCTCGACCAGGCGCTGCACCTCGAACGCACCGCACACGGCTTCGTCCTGCACTACGCGATCGCCGACGTCTACGCCCTCGTCGAACCGGGCGGCGCCCTCGATGCGGAGACGCACAGTCGCGGGCAGACCTACTACCTGCCCGACGGGTCGATCCCGCTGCATCCGCGCGAACTGTCCGAGGGCACCGCGAGCCTGCTGCCGGGCGAGATCCGGCCCGCGGTGGTGTGGCGCATCGAGACCGACGAGCGTGCCGAACCCGTCGCGGTGCAGGTGCGGCGCGCCCTGATCCGTTCGGTCGCGCGGTTCGATTACGCCGGGGTCCAGCACGACGCCGACCGCGGCACGCTGCACCCCTCCATCGCCGCCCTGCCCGACTTCGGCCGGCTGCGGGAGGATGCCGCGCTGCGACGCGGTGCCATCGAACTGCGACTGCCCACCCAGGACGTCGTCGCCCACGGTGACGGCTGGAAGCTGCAGATCGAGCCCCGCACCGCGGCCGACGACTGGAACTCGCAGGTCTCGCTGCTCACCGGGATGTGCGCGGCACAGTTGATGATCGACGCGCGGGTGGGGCTGCTGCGCACGTTGCCGCCCGCCGACCCGGAAGCCGTCGCCGCGCTGCGCCGCACTGCCGGGTCGCTCGGCGTGCGCTGGCCCGCCGACCTCGGTGTCGGTGCGTTCCTCGCCGGACTCGACGCGAACGCCCCCGAGACCCTGGTGCTGATGAGCGAGGCCCCGCGGCTGCTGCGCGGCGCGTCCTACACGGCGTTCGACGGCGAGTTGCCGTCGTCCACCCTGCACGGCGCGATCGGCGCGCCCTACGCCCACGTCACCGCGCCGCTGCGGCGCCTGTCGGACCGCTACGCCACCGAGGTGTTCCTGGCCGTGTCGGCCGGCGGACCGGTGCCCGCCCCGGTCCGTGAGGAACTCGCGACCCTCCCGCGCATCATGTCGTCCACCGACTCGCTCGCGGGCAAGGTCGACCGGGCCTGCATCGACCTCACCGAAGCGGTGGTCCTCGGTCCGCGCGTCGGGGAGATCTTCGAGGCCACGGTGCTGAAGGAGGCCACGGACCGTCGCGACGCGGAGGTGTTCGTCGCCGCCGAGACCGTGATCGGTCCGTGCGGAGGTGCCCCGGAGGAAGGCCGCACCGTACCGGTCCGGCTCACCCTCGCCGACCCGCGGGCCCGCAAGATCCGTTTCGACCATGAACGCTGAGCCGTCGGGGAGCGCTGAACCGTCGAGCGGTGAGCCGTCGAGCGGAGCGCCCGCGCGGCGGCGACCGGTGTTCGTCGCCGCCGTGGTGGTGCCGGTGCTCGCTGCCCTGGCCCTGCTGGTGTGGTCGCTCGCCCCGCACCGGTTGCTCCCCTGGGACAGCGCCGACTTCCCCGAGATCGACCGCGCGGCACTGACGTCGACCCAGTTGCGGATCGTCGACCTGCTCGCCGACCAGCACGACGCGCAGCATCCCGGCACCTTCTACTCGGAGGGCGTCGAGGAACCCTGGTGCGCCGACTTCGTCAGCTGGGTGATGCGGGAAGCCGGTGTGCCGCTCGCGAATCCGCACTCAGGGCACTGGCGCATCCCCGGCGTGTACACCCTGCAGGAGTACTACGAGCAGACCGGGCGCTTCGAACCCGCGGGCAGCGGTCACCGGCCGCAGGTCGGCGATGTGGTGCTGTACCACAGCGCCGTCGGGTTCGGGCAGCGCGAACACACCAACATCGTCGTCGCCGTCGACGGGGACCGCGCGATCACCGTGGGCGGCAACGAGATGGGCCGTATCCGCGTGCACGAACTCGACTGGGCCGGCGACGGTGCCGTCGTCGGCTTCGGCCGGCTCCCGGAGCAGCCGACCGCGGACTGATCCGGGTCAGCGGAACCCGTCGGTGGCCTCGAGCAGATGGTGGGCGATCCCCGGCTCGTGCGCCGAGTGCCCGGCGTCGTCGACGACGATCAGCCGCGACGACGGCCACGCCCGGTGCAGATCCCACGCGCTGCGGGCCGGACACACCACGTCGTAGCGGCCCTGCACGATCACCCCCGGGATGTCCTGCATCACATCGATGTCGCGCAGCAGCTGCCCTTCGTCGAGGAACCCGCGGTGGTGGAAGTAGTGGTTCTCGATGCGGGCGAACGCCAACGCGAACCGCGACTCGGCGGTCTCGGCGACCCGCTCGGGATGCGGCAGCAGGGTGCTCGTCGCGCCCTCCCAGGTGGACCACGCCACCGCCGCGTCCAGCGCGACCCGCGGGTCGTGGGAGTGCAGCAACCGGTGGTAGGTGTCGACGGGATGCTCGCCCGGTTCCGCGGCCGCGAGCGGCGCGCAGAAACCCTCCCAGGCCTCCGGGAACACCTGTCCGGCACCGCCGTTGTAGTACCAGTCGATCTCGCTGCGGCGCAGCAGGAAGATGCCGCGCAGCACCAGTTCGGTGACCCGGCCGGGATGACGCTGCGCGTACGCCAGGGCCAGCGTCGACCCCCACGACCCGCCGAACACCATCCACCGTTCCACCCCGAGGAACACCTGCAGCCGCTCGATGTCGGCGATCAGGTGGTCGGTGGTGTTGACCGACAGATCGGCGCCGTCGGCGACGTGCGGCAGCGAGCGGCCGCAGCCGCGCTGGTCGAACAGCACGATGCGGTAGGCCTGCGGATCGAAGAACTGCCGCTGGTTCGGCGAGGTGCCCCCGCCGGGACCGCCGTGCAGGAACACCACCGGCTTGCCGTCCGGGTTCCCGCTCTCCTCCCAGTACAGCTGCTGGCCGTCGCCCACGTCGAGCATGCCCGTGGCGTGCGGTTCGATGGGCGGGTACAACTCGCGCAGCGCCATGTCAGAACCCCACCAGGCCGGACGCGAGATCCGGGATCTCCAGGGACCGGATCGCTTCCTCGCGCACCTCGGGGCACTGCGCGGAGGTCGCCGCGTCGATGCGGCTCCGGTCGCCCGCGAGCGCGAACAGATCGATGCCGTTCGCCGCACCCCATTCGCCGACGAGGATGTTCAGGCCCCCGCGGCCGATCGACGGGGTGTAGGTGCGCCAGCTCTGCAGCTGGGCCTCCATCCGCGCGCACAGGTCGGCGGTCTGCGCCTCGGTGAAACCACCCGCCCCGGCCTCCTGGGAACCCGACGGGACCGACGGCGCCGCGGCCGAGGTCGACTGCGTCGTCGCCGGGGTCCCGGTGGACGTTCCGGCCGGTGCCGGTTCCTGGGACGGCGAGCACGCCGCGAGCAGCCCGGTCAGCGTGAGCGCGGCGACGAGGGGGACGGGACCGGAACGGATCTGCATGGACACCTCACGGGTCGTGCGGGCGGGTCGCCGTCGAGTCTGCCACCGATCCGTGCACTGCCCGGAAACGCTCGGGACACACGGGTGAGGGGCAACACCGCGATGCGATGGTGCCCCTCACCCGGATCGGTCTCAGAAGGAGTGTTCGGGTCCCGGGAAGGTGCCCTGCGCGACCTCGGCCGCGTACTGGGCCGCGGCACTGCGCAGTTCGTCGCCGACCTGCCCGAACTTCTTGACGAACTTGGCCGTCTTGCCGCTGGTGTAGCCGGCCATGTCCTGCCAGACCAGCACCTGCGCGTCGCACTCGTTGCCCGCGCCGATGCCGACGGTCGGGATGCTCAGCTTGCGGGTGACCTGCCCGGCCAGCTCCGCCGGCACCATCTCCATCACGACGGAGAAGGCACCCGCCTCCTGCACGGCGATCGCGTCGGCGACGAGCTGCTCGGCGCCGTCGCCGCGGCCCTGCACCCGGAACCCGCCGAGCGAGTTCACCGACTGCGGGGTGAAACCGATGTGGGCCTGCACCGGGATGCCGGCCGCGGTGATCGCCGCGATCTGCGGAGCCATCCGCTCGCCGCCCTCGAGCTTGACGGCGTGCGCGCCACCCTCCTTCATGAACCGCACGGCGGTCGCGAGCGCCTGCTCGGGCGAGGCCTCGTAGGTGCCGAACGGCAGGTCGGCCACGACCAGAGCGTTGGGTGCACCGCGCACCACACCCCGGACGAGGGGGAGGAGTTCGTCGACGGTCACCGGCACGGTGGTGTCGTAGCCGTAGACGACGTTGGCTGCGGAATCGCCCACGAGCAGGACCGGGATACCGGCCTCTTCGAAGATGCGGGCGGTGGAGTAGTCGTACGCGGTCAGCTCCGCCCAGCGGCGGCCCTCGGCCTTCATCGCCTGCAGGTGGTGGACTCGCGTCTTGCGCTTGGGGGTGTCGGCCGGGGCTGCAGCGGAAGCCGCGCCACCGTATACGGACGTCACGTTGTCGGACATCGCTGTCCCTTTCTTCCTCGAGGCCCTCTGGGTCCCCGGGTCGGGTGATGACTGTCTCAGTCTGCCAGCCCGCTCCGAGGGTTCGAAGGGGACATGGCGGTGCGATTGGTCACATCGTCGCGTGGCACGATCGGAGCGTGGTTATCCCTGCTCGCACGCGTCTGCGCCGTCTGTCCGTCCCCCTGACCGTCCCCCTGTTCGCCGCCGCGGTCGCGCTCACCGCGTGCAGCGCGTCGGCCGGTGATCCCGGACCGTCGACGGCGGGGGTCGTGCCCGGCCTCGAGCGCTTCTACGAGCAGCCCGTCGACTGGGAGTCCTGCACCGGCTACGGCGACGACGGCCCCTATCTCGCGCGGCAGGGCGTGGAGTGCGCCCGCATCACCGTGCCCCTCGACTACGAGGACCCCGACGGCCGCACGATCACCCTCGCGCTCTCCCGGGCCGAGGCGACCGGGGACCGGATCGGCGCGCTGCTCGTCAACCCCGGCGGCCCCGGCGCCTCCGGACTGTCCTCGGCGCTCACGGCCGACGGCACCACCCTCGGGGACCGGTTCGACGTCGTCGGCTTCGACCCCCGCGGCATCGGGGTGTCCGACCCCGCGGTCCGCTGCCTCACCGACGCCGAGTTCGACGCCGAGCGGGCCCTCGACGACGGCGACACGAGCCCGGAGGGCATCGCCGAAGCGGAGAAACACAACCGGGAGTACGCCGAGCTGTGCGCCGACCGCACCGGCCCCGACGTCCTCGCCCATGTCGGCAGCCGCGAGGTGGTCCGGGACATGGACGTGATCCGCGGTGTCCTCGGCGAGGACACCCTGAACTTCCTCGGCTACTCCTACGGCACCCGGCTCGGCACCCTCTACGCCGAACGGTTCCCCGACCGGGTGCGGGCGATGGTGCTCGACGGTGCCATCGACCCCGAGCAGGACCCGGTCGAGGAGATCGTGCTGCAGGCGGAGGGATTCCAGAAGGCCTTCGACGAGTTCGCCGCCTATTGCGCCGGGTACGCCGACTGTGCGCTCGGCTCCGACCCGGCCCGGGCCACCGAACGGTTCCGGGCGCTGGTCGATCCGCTGATCGCCGCGCCCGCCCCGACCACCGACCCGCGCGGCCTGACCCACCGCGACGCGATCACCGGGGTGCAGCAAGGGCTCTACTCGCCGTCGCTGTGGGGGACGCTGCGCGGCGGGCTCACCTCCTTGGCCGTCAGCGGCACCGGCGACTCGCTGCTGCAGCTCGCCGACCTGTACGAGGGGCGCAACGACGACGGCACCTACAGCAACATCACCGACGCCTTCAACGCGATCCGCTGCGTCGACGACCCGCCGGTGACCGACCGGGCCCTCGCCGGGGAACTCGACACCCGTTTCCGGGCCGCGGCGCCCTTCCTCGACGACGGGCGCGGCAACGGCACCGCGCCGCTCGACGTCTGCGTCTTCTGGCCAGTGCCCGCGACGGGCGAGCCGCACACCCCCGAGGTGCCCGGACTGGCCCCGGTGCTGGTGGTGTCCACGACCGGTGATCCGGCCACCCCGTACGATGCCGGCGTGGAACTGGCGGCCCGCCTCGGCGGCGCACTGGTGACCTTCGAGGGCACCCAGCACACCGTCGTCCTCGACGGGGAGGGGTGCGTCGACGATGTCGTGACCCGCTATCTTGTCGATCTGCAGGTGCCCGATTCGGACCCTCACTGCTGACCGGATCGGGATGTGAGCGACACGCCATCGATCAGAGGTGGCGGATGTAACACGGAATTAACGGATAGTGCCTAGTCTCGCCAGTATGGATCGCCAGAAGGAGTTCGTGCTCCGCACCCTCGAAGAGCGCGACATTCGGTTCGTGCGTCTGTGGTTCACCGACGTCGTCGGCACCCTCAAGTCGGTGGCGATCGCGCCGGCCGAACTGGAGGGCGCCTTCGAGGAGGGCATCGGCTTCGACGGTTCGGCCATCGAAGGGTTCTCGCGCATCTCCGAGGCCGACATGGTCGCGCGACCCGACGCCACCACCTTCCAGGTGCTGCCCTGGACGGACGATCGCGGCCACCAGTACTCGGCCCGCATGTTCTGCGACATCACCATGCCGGGCGGCACCCCCGCCTGGGCCGACCCGCGGCACGTGCTGCGCCGCCAGCTCAACAAGGCCTCCGACCTCGGCTTCAGCTGCTACGTGCACCCCGAGATCGAGTTCTTCCTCGTCGAGGAGGGCCCCAACGGTGTGCCGGTGCCGGCCGACAACGGCGGCTACTTCGACCAGTCGGTGCACCGCTCGGCGCCGCACTTCCGGCGCCACGCCATCGACGCCCTCGAATCCATGGGCATCTCGGTGGAGTTCAGCCACCACGAGACCGCGCCGGGCCAGCAGGAGATCGACCTGCGCTACGCCGACGCGCTGTCCATGGCCGACAACGTCATGACCTTCCGCTACGTGGTCAAGGAGATCGCGATGCAGGAGGGTGTGCGGGCGACCTTCATGCCCAAGCCCTTCCACGAGCACGCCGGCTCCGCGATGCACACCCACATGTCGCTGTTTGAAGGCGAGACCAACGCCTTCCACGATCCCGACGATCCGCTGCAGCTGTCGGCGACCGGCAAGGCGTTCATCGCCGGCATCCTCGAGCACGCCAACGAGATCAGCGCCGTCACCAACCAGTGGGTGAACTCCTACAAGCGCCTGGTGCACGGGGGAGAGGCCCCCACCGCCGCGTGCTGGGGTCCGTCGAACCGCTCCGCGCTGGTCCGCGTCCCGATGTACACCCCGAGCAAGGCCTCGTCGCGCCGCGTCGAGATCCGCACCCCCGACTCGGCGTGCAACCCCTACCTGACCTTCGCGGTGCTCCTAGCCGCCGGCCTGCGCGGCATCGAGAAGGGCTACGAGCTCGCCCCCGAGGCGGAGGACGACGTGTGGTCGCTGACCTCGGCCGAGCGCCGGGCGATGGGCTACCGCGAGCTGCCCACCGACCTCGACATCGCGCTGCGCGAGATGGAGAAGTCCGAGCTCGTCGCGGAGACCCTCGGCGAGCACGTCTTCGACTACTTCCTGCGCAACAAGTGGCGGGAGTGGGAGAACTACCGCAGCCAGGTCACCCCGTACGAGCTCGAGCAGTATCTGGGGCTGTAAACGCGGTGGAGTCGAACGCGGTGGAGTCGTGGTGAGGCCACCCAGCGGGCGTTCGGCGATTCCCGGTCCCGGTCGGCTCGGCCTCGTCGAGCCGACCGCGGCCGCCGAACTCGCCCAGCTCGGCTGGAACGACGTCGGCAGCATCGAGCTGCTGTGGGCGCTGTCCCGCGCCCCCAACGCCGACCTCGCCCTGCGCACCCTCGTGCGCTTGTCCGAGGCCCTCGGTGACGAGTGGACCGAACTCGATACGGCGCTGCGCTCCGACACGGGCCTGCGCGGCCGGCTGTTCGGTCTGTTCGGGTCGTCCTCGGCGCTCGGCGACCACGTCGTCGCCCACCCCGACCGCTGGCGGATGCTCGCGGGCACGGTGGACCTGCCCGACAAGCACACCTTCACCGCGCGGATGCTCGACAGCGTCGACGCGGTGCCCGAGCCCGAGGGACGTCCCGGGCGGCTGATCCACCGCGCCGGGATCACGGGTCCGGACGCGATCTCCGCACTGCGCACCACCTACCGCGACCAGCTCATGCTGATCGCCGCGGCCGATCTCGCCCCCGTCGTCGAGAACGAACCCGTCCTGCCCTACCTGCAGGTGGGGGCACTGCTCGCCGACCTCGCCGACGCGGCGCTCACCGCGGCGCTCGCGGTGGCCGTGTCCACCGTGGTGCCCGAGGGACCGTGCCCCGTCGACCTCGCCGTCATCGCGATGGGCAAGTGCGGCGCGCGCGAACTCAACTACGTCAGCGACGTCGACGTCGTCTTCGTCGCCGAACCGGCCGATTCCAAGGCGAGCCGGATCGCCGCGGAGATGATGCGCATCGGCAGCGCGGCCTTCTTCGAGGTGGACGCCGCCCTGCGTCCCGAGGGCAAGCGCGGAGAACTCGTGCGCACCCTCGAATCCCATGTCGCCTACTACAACCGGTGGGCCAAGACCTGGGAGTTCCAGGCGCTGCTCAAGGCGCGGCCGATGACCGGCGACCTCGACCTCGGCCGCCGCTACATGGACGCGCTGAGCCCCATGGTGTGGACGGCCTCCGAACGCGAGGACTTCGTGCCCGACGTGCAGGCCATGCGGCGGCGCGTCGAGGAACTCGTGCCTGCCGACCTGCGTGAGCGCGAACTCAAACTCGGCCGCGGCAGTCTCCGCGACGTCGAGTTCGCGGTCCAGCTGCTGCAACTGGTGCACGGCCGCGTCGACGAGTCGCTGCGCGTGCCCAACACCGTCGAGGCGCTCGCCGCGCTCGCCGACGGGGGATACGTGGGCCGCGAGGACGCCGCGAACCTGCGCGCCTCCTACGAGTTCCTGCGGCTGCTCGAACACCGGCTGCAGCTGCAGCGGCTCAAGCGCACCCACACCCTCCCACCGCCGGAGGACCGGGAGGGACTGCGCTGGCTCGCCCGCGCCGCTCACATGCGCCCCGACGGACGCAAGGACGCGCTCGGGGTGCTCGAGTCGGAGATCAAGCGCAACACCTCGCGGATCCGGAAGCTGCACACCCGCCTGTTCTACCGGCCGCTGCTCGAATCGGTGGCCAAGCTCGACAAGGAGGCGCTGCGGCTGTCGCCGGACGCCGCCGTCCGCCAGCTCGCCGCTCTCGGCTACAGCGCGCCCCAGCACGCGATGGAACATCTCGCAGCGCTGTCCGGGGGCGCCTCCCGCAAGGCGCGGATCCAAGCGCTGCTGCTGCCGCAGTTGCTCGAATACCTCGGGGAGACCACCGATCCCGACGCCGGCCTGCTCGCCTACCGGCGACTGTCCGACGCGCTCTACGACAACGTCTGGTTCCTGCGGGTGCTGCGTGACGAACCGGCCGTCGCCGAACGTCTCATGACGGTGCTCGGCTCGTCGGCCTACGTCTCGGAACTGCTCGTGAAGTCGCCGGACGTCATCCGGTCCTATGCCGACGGCCCCACCGGTCCGCGGCTGCTCGAACCGAACCCGCCGGAGGTCGCCCGCGCGCTCGTCACCTCGTCGGGCCGCTACTCCGATCCGGTGCGCGCGATCGCCGCGGCACGGTCGCTGCGCCGGGCCGAACTCGCGCGGGTCGCGAGCGCCGACATCCTCGGCATGCTCGACGTGCCGCAGGTGTGCCGGGCGCTGTCGAGCGTGTGGGCCGGGGTGCTCCAGGCGGCCCTCGACGCGGTCGTGCGGGCCTCGGAACAGAGCCGCGGACCGGCACCCGCCCGCATCGCCGTGATCGGCATGGGCCGACTCGGTGGCGGCGAACTCGGTTACGGCTCCGACGCCGACGTGCTGTTCGTGTGCGATCCGCTGCCCGACGCCGACGAGACCGACGCCGTGAAGTGGGCGACCAGCGTCGCCGAACAGGTGCGGCGCCTGCTCGGGGCGCCGAGCACCGACCCGCCGCTCGAGGTGGACCTCGACCTGCGGCCCGAGGGACGCAGCGGCGCGCTGGTGCGCAGCCTCGCCTCCTACCGCGCCTACTACTCGCAGTGGGCCGAGGCGTGGGAGGTGCAGGCCCTGCTGCGTGCGCACGCGGTCGCCGGCGATCCCGATCTCGGGTTGGAGTTCCTGCGCATGATCGACACCGTGCGCTATCCCGAAGGGGGAGTGTCGCCGGAGGCGGTGCGGGAGATCCGGCGGATCAAGGCCCGCGTCGACTCCGAACGGTTGCCGCGCGGCGCCGACCCCGCCACCCACACGAAGCTCGGCCGCGGCGGCCTGGCCGACATCGAGTGGACCGTGCAGCTGCTGCAGCTGCAGCACGCGCACCGCATCGAGTCGCTGCGTAACACCTCCACCCTCGAGACGCTCGACGCGATCGGCGCGGCGGAACTGCTCAGCGCGACCGACGTCGAGCTGCTGCGCACCGCGTGGATCACCGCGACGCACGCCCGCAACGCGCTGGTGCTCGTGCGTGGCAAGCCGACCGACCAGCTGCCCGGACCGGGACGGTTGCTCGAGGCGGTCGCGCGGGTCACCGGGTGGCGCGGGGAGGACGCCTCGGAGTTCCTCGACCAGTACCTGCGGATCACCCGCCGGGCCCGCGCGGTGGTCGAGCGGGTGTTCGGGGCGTAACGGCCCCCGCGAGGAGGGTGCCGTCCCACCGGGACTCGGCACGAACGACGGAGCCACCTGCCGGGTGGGCAGGTGGCTCCTGTCATGATCCGGGTGATCAGTTGTGCAGGTCGAACCGGTCCAGTTCCATCACCTTCGTCCACGCCGCCACGAAGTCGCGGACGAACTTCGGTTCGGCGTCGTCGGCCGCGTACACCTCCGACAGCGCCCGCAGCTGCGAGTTCGCGCCGAAGACGAGATCCACCGCGGTGGCGGTGTACCGGACCTCGTCGGTGCCGCGGACCCGGCCCTCGTAGACGCCCTCGCTCGACTCCGACACCTTCCACTCGATGCCCATGTCGAGCAGGTTCACGAAGAAGTCGTTCGTCAGCTGCTGCGGCCGGTCGGTCAACACACCGTGCTTGTTGCCGCCGTGGTTCGCGCCCAGCGCACGGAACCCGCCGGTGAGCACCGTCATCTCCGGGGCGGTGAGGGTGAGCAGGTTCGCCCGCTCGAGGAACAGCTTCTCCGGCGGCAGCTTCTCACCCGCACGCAGGTAGTTGCGGAAGCCGTCGTGCTTCGGTTCGAGCACCGCGAACGACTCGGCGTCGGTCCACTCCTGGGTGGCGTCGGTGCGGCCCGGGGAGAACGGCACCGTGATGTCGTGACCGGCGTCGCGGGCGGCCTTCTCTACCGCCGCGCAACCGCCGAGGACGATCACGTCGGCGAGGGACACCTTCTTGTTGCCCGTCGCCGAGCCGTTGAACTCCTGCTGGATCCGCTCGAGCACCGGCAGCACCCGGGCGAGCTGCTCGGGCTCGTTGGCCTCCCAGTTCTTCTGCGGTTCGAGCCGCACCCGGGCGCCGTTCGCGCCGCCGCGCTTGTCGGTGCCGCGGAAGCTCGCCGCCGACGCCCACGCCGTCGCGACCAGCTCGGGGATCGTCAGGCCGGAACCGAGGATCGACTCCTTCAGCGACGCGATGTCGCCGTCGTCGATCAGTTCGTGGTCGACCTCCGGAACCGGGTCCTGCCAGATCTGCGGCTCCGGGATCCACGGCCCGAGATAGCGGGAGATCGGACCCATGTCGCGGTGCAGCAGCTTGAACCACGCCTTGGCGAACTCCTGCTCGAGTTCCTCCGGATGGTCGAGCCAGCGGCGGGTGATCTCGCCGTAGATCGGGTCGTAGCGCAGCGCCAGGTCGCTGGTGAGCATGCCCGGGGCGTGCTTCTTCGTCGGGTCGTGTGCGTCGGGCACGGTGCCGGCGCCGGCGCCGTCCTTCGGCGTCCACTGCCACGCACCGGCGGGGCTCTTGGTCTTCTCCCACTCGTAGGCGTAGAGGGTCTCGAGGAAGGAGTTGTCCCACTTCGTCGGGGTGGGCGTCCACGTCACCTCGAGGCCGCTGGTGATCGTGTCGCCGCCCTTGCCGGTGCCGTAGGAGTTCTTCCAGCCGAGGCCCTGCTGCTCGAGCGGGGCGGCTTCCGGTTCGGGTCCGAGGTTGTCGGCCGGACCGGCGCCGTGCGTCTTGCCGACGGTGTGCCCGCCGACGATCAGCGCGGCCGTCTCGACGTCGTTCATCGCCATCCGCGCGAACGTCTCGCGGATGTCGCGCCCCGAGGCGAGGATCTCCGGATTGCCGTTCGGGCCTTCGGGATTGACGTAGATCAGACCCATCTGGACGGCGCCGAGCGGGCCCTGGAGCTCGCGGTCGCCGGCGTAGCGCTCGTCGCCGAGCCAGGTGTCCTCCGGGCCCCAGAAGACCTCGTCGGGTTCGTAGATGTCCTCGCGGCCGAACGCGAAGCCGAAGGTCTTGAAGCCCATCGACTCGTAGGCGCAGTTGCCGGCGAAGACCAGCAGGTCGGCCCAGGACAGGGCACGGCCGTACTTCTTCTTGATCGGCCACAGCAGACGTCGTGCCTTGTCGAGGCTGACGTTGTCGGGCCAGCTGTTGAGCGGCGCGAACCGCTGGGCGCCCTTGCCGCCACCGCCGCGGCCGTCGGCGATGCGGTAGGTGCCGGCGGAGTGCCAGCTCATGCGGATGAACAGACCGCCGTAGTGGCCGAAGTCCGCCGGCCACCAGTCCTGCGAGTCCGTCATCAGGTCGATGAGATCCTGACGGAGGGCCTCGACGTCGAGCTTCTCGAACTCCTTCCGATAGTCGAAGTCCGGTTCCATCGGGTTGGACAGGGACGAATGCTGGTGCAGTACCGACAGGTCCAACTGCTCCGGCCACCAGTCCTGGTTGGTCCTGGGGCGGTGCCGGGACGGTTCGGGGGTGGGGACTGCCGGGTTCTCGCTTTCGGACACTGCGGGTTCCTTCCGGATAGGACCATGTGAGGGCTGTGATCGCGAGGCCTGTCCGTGCAGAGCAGGTGGGGCATGGGCCTCCGAGACCTCACTATGACGCACTTTTCTGGAATCGGTCGCGACTTTGGGGAGATCCGCAGGAGGGGACCGCAGTGTCCGTACCATCCGCGTCCGCGCCATCCGCTCACGGTTTCGTCCTCCGCCGCGACGATTGCTGCAGCGGACAGCGAAGGATGTAGCGACCGGCCGGGGACGTCCCGGAAACGGCGAAGGCCGCCCACCCGGAACGGGTGAGCGGCCATCGGCAGCGGACTCGACGCAGGAGCCCGAACGAACTCAGCAGTCGAAGTACAGCTGGAACTCGTAGGGGTGCGGACGCAGGTTGACCGGGGCGATCTCCTGCTCGCGCTTGAGCGAGATCCAGGTCTCGATCAGGTCGGTGGTGAACACGCCACCCTCGGTCAGGTAGTCGTGGTCCTTCTCGAGGTTGTCGATGACGTCCGCGAGGCTGGTGGGGGCCTGCGGGATGTTCTTGGCCTCCTCCGGCGGGAGCTCGTAGAGGTCCTTGTCGACCGGGGCGAGCGGCTCGATCTTGTTCTTGATGCCGTCGAGGCCGGCCATCATCTGCGCGGCGAAGTTCAGGTAGGGGTTACCCGAGGAGTCCGGCGCGCGGAACTCGAGGCGCTTGGCCTTCGGGTTGTTGCCCGTGATCGGGATACGGACGGCGGCCGAACGGTTGCGCTGGCTGTAGACCAGGTTGATCGGGGCCTCGTAGCCCGGAACCAGACGGTGGTAGGAGTTGATCGTCGGGTTCGTGAAGGCGAGCAGCGACGGCGCATGGTGCAGGATGCCGCCGATGTACCAGCGGGCGAGGTCGGACAGGCCCGCGTAGCCGGCCTCGTCGTGGAACAGCGGCTTGCCGTCCTTCCACAGCGACTGGTGGACGTGCATGCCCGAACCGTTGTCACCGAAGAGCGGCTTCGGCATGAAGGTGGCGGTCTTGCCGTTCTTCCACGCCGTGTTCTTGACGATGTACTTGAACAGCTGCAGGTCGTCGGCCGCGGCGAGCAGCGTGTTGAACTTGTAGTTGATCTCGGCCTGGCCGCCGGTGCCCACCTCGTGGTGGCCGCGCTCGAGCTCGAAGCCGGCGAGCTGCAGGTTGGTGGAGATCTCGTCGCGGAGGTCGACGTAGTGGTCGTACGGCGCGACGGGGAAGTAGCCACCCTTCGGGCGGACCTTGTAACCGCGGTTGGGGGTGCCGTCGGCGTTGTACTCGACGCCGGTGTTCCAGGAGCCCGAGATCGAGTCGAGCTCGTAGAACGCGCCGTTCATCTTCGAGTCGTAGGAGACGGAGTCGAAGATGTAGAACTCGGCCTCGGCACCGAAGAAGGCGGTGTCGGCGATGCCGGTCGACTTCAGGTACTCCTCGGCCTTGCGGGCGACGTTGCGCGGGTCGCGGGAGTAGGACTCACGCGTGAAGGGATCGTGGACGAAGAAGCTGACGTTCAGGGTCTTGGCGGCACGGAAGGGATCGATCCGAGCGGTCGTCACGTCCGGGAGCAGGAGCATGTCCGACTCGTGGATGGACTGGAAACCGCGGACGGACGAGCCGTCGAACGCGAGGCCGTCCTCGAAGACATCCTCGTTGAACGCCTTCGCGGGGATCGAGAAGTGCTGCTCGATGCCGGGCAGGTCCGTGAAGCGGATGTCGACGTATTCGACTTTCTCGTCCGCGATGAACTTGATGACCTCTTCGGCCGAGGTGAACGCCACGCTTGTGCTCCTTCATTCGGTGCGCGCCATGGGTGCTGGGCGCCTGCGTCGGATCAGACGTTATGGATATGGTGTTGCCCGTCCATCAAGCCTATGTTTCGGCGGTGTTACACCTGTCGAAGTCCTGCTGTGAGGCCCGGATTGTGGTATAACTCACCGCGGTAGCACGGCCTTGGTCATGGTCCGCACGTGACAGCCTATCCTGGACCCTATGGCACGCATGACGGGTAGCTGGCTTTCGGGGCCCTCCGCGGCACTCCCCAAGGGACAGCAGCAGGAGCAGGACTACCCCGGACAGATGCTCGGTCTCCCGGAGTCCGGTCCGGGTTCGATGGTCACCAGCCTCCGGCGCACCCTCGCGCTCGTCATCGACTGGTTCATGTCGATGACGATCGCTTCCGCGCTGGTGGCGGGCAACCCCCTGGAGAGCTCGCAGATCTCGGCGTACACCCTCATCGTGTGGTTCGTCGTCGGCGTCGCGTGCGTGAGCCTGTTCTCCTTCACCCCCGGCCAGTTCATCGCCGGGCTGCAGGTGGTCCGCGTGGACCGGCCCGTCCGCGTGGGCATCGTGCGGGCGCTCGCCCGTCAGCTCCTGCTGGTGTTCATCGCGCCCGCGCTCGTCACCGACGTCGACGGCCGCGGCCTGCAGGACCGCGCGACCGGCACCGCCGTCGTCCGCTCCCGCTGACCCCGTCACGCTCCCACGACCACGCTCCTACGACGAAGGCCGCGCCCATCCCCGAGGGATGAGCGCGGCCTCCGTCGTGGATGCCCGCGTGGATGTCAGCGGCGACGCATCGTGCGCTGCACGCTGCGCATCTTCGCGCCGGGAGGAAGCGGGCCCTTGGGCATCGCCGGACCGGACTTCTTCGAGCTGAGCGCCGACAGGCGTCCCTCGATGGTGTCCATGCGCTTGGTGTCGATGTTGCGGGGCAGCTTGTTCAGACGCTTCTGCAGCTGCGACAGCGGCACCTGGCCCTCGTCGTTGCCGACGACGAACTCGTAGATCGGGGTGTCGCCGACGAGCCGCGCGACCCGCTTCTTCTCCTGCGCCAGCAGGCCCTTCACGCGACCCGGATTGCCCTCGCCGACGAGGATGACGCCGGGACGTCCGATCACGCGGTGCACGGCGTCGAGCTGGGTGGTGCCGGCGACCGCCTGCGTCACGCGCCACGCGCCCTGCAGGTTGTCGAGAGCCCAGGCCGCGGCTCCGGCCTGGCCCTCCGCCTTGGCGTAGACGGTCTTCTGCACGCGGCGGCCGAAGATGATGAACGCCAGCAGGACACCGACGAGGATGCCGACGGGCAGCAGGAACCACTGGATCCCGAAGATCAGGCCCACGAGGAAGAAGACCACGATCGAGGCGACCAGCGCTCCGATCATCCACGGCAGGAGGAGCTTGTCCTCCTTGCGCTGGATCTGGAACGCCTGCCACAACTGGGTGCGACGCTCCTTCGACGCCTGCTTCCGTGCGGCTTTCGCCGCTGCCTTCGCTTCCTTGTCGGTGTTGCTGCCCTTGGCCATGCCACAAGGATACGGCCCCGGTGAGGGCGCGATTACCACCACCGGGGCCGTACCGGAAAGCCGCGACGAGCGGCTCGGACGTCAGTCGCCGAAGCGGGCGAGCACGGCGCTCGCCTCCTGCGAGGCGGTGCCCTCCTCGGCGAGATGTGCCAGCGCCGGGGACAGTTCGCGACCGTGCCGGGCCATCGCCTGCGCGTAGAGGCGGCCGGCGCGGTAGGACGAGCGCACCAGCGGTCCGGCCATCACACCGGCGAACCCGATCTCTCGGGCCTTCTCGGAGTGCTCGACGAACTCCTGCGGCTTGACCCACCGTTCGACGGGATGATGCAGCGGCGAGGGCCGCAGGTACTGGGTGATGGTGATGATGTCGCAGCCCGCGTCGTGCAGGTCCTGCAGCGCCTCGGTGACCTCCTCGGGGGTCTCGCCCATACCGAGGATGAGGTTCGACTTGGTGACCAGACCGAAGTCGCGGGCCTGGCGGATCACGTCGAGCGACCGCTCGTAACGGAAGGCCGGGCGGATGCGCTTGAAGATGCGCGGCACGGTCTCGACGTTGTGCGCGAGTACCTCGGGACGCGACTCGAAGACCTCCTGCAGGAGGTCGGGCTTGCCGTTGAAGTCGGGGATGAGGTTCTCGACGCCCGTGCCCGGGTTGAGTTCGTGGATCTGCCGCACGGTCTCGGCGTACAGCCAGGCACCGCCGTCGGGCAGGTCGTCGCGGGCGACACCGGTGATGGTCGAGTAGCGCAGTCCCATCGAGCGCACCGACTCGGCGACCCGGCGCGGTTCGTCCCGGTCGAGTGCGGTGGGCTTACCGGTGTCGATCTGGCAGAAGTCGCAGCGCCGCGTGCACTGCTCGCCACCGATGAGGAAGGTCGCCTCCCGGTCCTCCCAGCACTCGTAGATGTTGGGGCAGCCGGCTTCCTCGCAGACCGTGTGCAGACCCTCGCGTCGCACCAGGCCCTTGAGGTCGGTGTACTCCGGGCCCATCTTCGCCCGGGTCCTGATCCAGTTGGGTTTGCGTTCGATCGGCGTCTGCACGTTTCGGGTCTCGATCCGCAGCAGCTTGCGTCCTTCTGGGGCCACAGTCACGACCTCGATCGTACGCCGCTCGTCACGCCCGTATCCGGCCGGGGAGCGGGCCCGGTCAGAACCGGTGAGTAGTGAATTCGGGCGTGGAGGACGGGCTTCCGGCGCGACGCGCGGCCTCCTCGAAGGTGACCCGCTCGATGTCGCACTCGGTCACGGGGATTCGGCCGTCGAGTGCAGCGATGACGGCCTCGGTGACCGCGGGGATCATCTCGTCGACGGTGACGTCGCGGCCGAGCTCGCGGCTCAGCGACGCCACCCCGGCATCGCGGATGCCGCACGGCACGATCGCGTCGAAGGCGTCCAGCGCCGCATTGCAGTTGAGTGCGAAACCGTGCATCGCGACGCCGCGCTGCACCCGGATGCCGATGGCGGCGATCTTGCGTTCGGGCAGCCACGTGCCGTCGCGCATCTCGGCCGGCAGCCACACACCGGAGCGTCCCTCGACGCGTCCGCACACCAGTCCCATCTCCGTGCACACGTGGATCAGGGCCTGCTCGATGCGGCGCACGTAGCCGACGACGTCGATCGGCTCGGCGAGCCGCACGATCGGGTAACCGACGAGCTGACCGGGACCGTGCCAGGTGATCTTGCCGCCGCGGTCGACATCGATGACCGGGGTGCCGTCGGTGGGCCGGTCGGCGTCCTCGGTGCGGCGCCCCGCGGTGTAGACGGGCGGGTGCTCGAGCAGCAGCAGCGTGTCGGTGCCGACACCCTCGGCACGCTCGTTCGCGAGCTCGCGCTGCTTCTCCCACGCCTCGAGATAGTCGACCGTTCCGAGACGGGCGACGGTGACCGGCGTCGAATCGAAACGGGCGGAAGACGAGGGATCGCTCATGTTTCCGAACTCTACGCCGCGGGGGTGCGGACGCGAGCGGGGGCACCGCCTCTCGGCGATGCCCCCGCTACGAGGTTCCGGTCGTGTCCGGTTCCGGGACTACAGGCCCAGATCGGCCTCGAACGCACCTTCCTCGAGACGATGCTTGATCGTCTTGAGGAAGCGGCCCGCGTCGGCGCCGTCGATCAAGCGGTGATCGTAGGTGAGCGGCAGGTAGCACATCGAGCGGACGCCGATGGACTCGTTGCCGGTCTCGTCGATCACCACGACCGGGCGCTTGACGATCGCGCCGGTGCCGAGCATCGCGGCCTGCGGCGGCACGAGGATCGGGGTGTCGAACAGTGCGCCCTGGCTGCCGATGTTGGTGATGGTGAAGGTGCCACCGGCCAGCTCGTCGGGCTTGAGGCCACCGTTGCGCGCACGGTCGGCGATGTCGGCGATCGCCCGGGCCAGCTCGGCCAGCGACAGGTCGCCGGCGTTGTGGATCACCGGGGAGAGCAGACCCTGCTCGGTGTCGACCGCGATGCCGAGGTTCTCGGCGGCGTGGTAGGTGATCTCCTTCTTGCTGTCGTCGTACGAGGCGTTGACGTTCGGATGCAGACGCAGCGCCTCGACGACCGCCTTCGCGAAGAAGGGCAGGAAGGTGAGGTTGACGCCCTCGCGCTCCGAGAAGGCCTTCTTCGCCTCGGCGCGCAGCTGCGCGATCTTGGTCACGTCGACTTCGAAGGTCTGCGTGAGCTGCGCGGTGGTCTGCAGCGACTCGAGGGTCTTCTTCGCCGTGATCTGGCGGATGCGGTTGACCTTCTGGGTGGTGCCGCGCAGCTTGGCGAGCTCGGGGCGCACGCCCGGCAGCGGACCGGCCGGAGCGGCGGCCTTCTTCTCGCCACCGGCGGCCTTACTGCCCTCGGCAGCGGCCAGGACGTCCTGCTTGCGGATGCGGCCACCGACGCCGGTGCCCTGGACCGTGGACAGGTCCACGCCGTGCTGGGCGGCGAGCTTGCGGACCAGCGGCGTGACGTACGGGGTCGCACCGCTCGGAGCGGACTGCTGCGCGGCCGGGGCCGGGGCCGCGACCGGCTTCGGCGCCGGGGCCGGGGCGGACTGCTCGACCTTCGGAGCCGGGGCGGGAGCAGCCGGCTCGGCCTTCGGGGCGGGAGCCGGAGCGGGCTTCCCCTCGGCGGCCGGGGCCGGGGCGGGAGCAGCCGGGGCGGTCTCGGCGGCGGGTGCCTCGGAGCCGATGACGGCGAGCTGTCCGCCGACCTCGACGGTCTCGTCCTCCTGGGCGGAGATCTCGACGAGGATGCCGGCCACGGGGGAGGGGATCTCGGTGTCGACCTTGTCGGTGGAGACCTCGAGGAGCGGCTCGTCGACGGCGACCTCGTCGCCGACGGACTTCAGCCAGCGGGTGACGGTGCCTTCGGTGACCGACTCGCCGAGCGCCGGCATGGTGACCGGGGTGCCCTCGGCGCTGCCGCCCGAGGTGGGGGCGGGCGCGGACGGAGCCGGAGCCGCTTCTGCGGCGGGCTTCTCCTCGGCGGCCGGGGCCGGGGCGGGAGCAGCCGGGGCGGTCTCGGCGGCGGGTGCCTCGGAGCCGATGACGGCGAGCTGTCCGCCGACCTCGACGGTCTCGTCCTCCTGGGCGGAGATCTCGACGAGGATGCCGGCCACGGGGGAGGGGATCTCGGTGTCGACCTTGTCGGTGGAGACCTCGAGGAGCGGCTCGTCGACGGCGACCTCGTCGCCGACGGACTTCAGCCAGCGGGTGACGGTGCCTTCGGTGACCGACTCGCCGAGCGCCGGCATGGTGACCGGGGTGCCCTCGGCGCTGCCGCCCGAGGTGGGGGCGGGCGCGGACGGAGCCGGAGCCGCTTCTGCGGCGGGAGCCGGAGCGGCCTCGGCGGCCGGAGCCTCGGCGGCGGGCGCGGGGGCGCTGCCGGCGGACTCGCCTGCCTCACCGATGACGGCGAGCTCACCGCCGATCTCGACGGTGTCGTCCTCCTGCGCGACGATCTTGATCAGCACACCGGAAGCGGGCGAGGGGATCTCGGTGTCGACCTTGTCCGTGGAGACTTCGAGCAAGGGCTCGTCGACTTCGACCGTGTCTCCTTCCTGCTTGAGCCATCGCGTGACAGTTCCCTCGGTGACGCTCTCACCAAGCGCTGGCATCTGGACGGAGAAGGCCATGTCTGTTGACTCCTCGACGGTTGTGTTCGTGTGTGTTGAGTTGTACCGACTCGTGGTCTCCGACCATTGTGTGGTCGTCGACCATTCTGCGCGGGGGAAGGCCCCCGTGCCTGCTGGTTCACGTGTTCGGTCGGGCCGATACCGGCGAGGCATGGCCCCTCTCATCCTTGCACCTATCTTTCGGTGACGTTCGGGGAGGGGCGGATCACCTCACAGCGGCGCGTCCGTTGTTGCCGATCACACCGGTTCCCTCCCTTCCGCGGGAGGGGAGGGAACCGGTAGGAAGATCATCCGCGCTCGGCGACGTCCTCGATGACCGCGAGCATCGTGCGGACCGGGACACCGGTGCCGCCCTTGCCCACGTAACCGTAGGGACCACCCGTGTTGAAGGCAGGGCCGGCGACGTCGATGTGGGCCCACTGGACACCCTCGGCGACGAACTCCTTCAGGAAGATCCCGGCCGTGAGCATGCCGCCCCAGCGGTGCGGGGAGACGTTCGCGAGATCGGCCACGCGGGACTCGAGGTCGCCGCGCAGTTCCTTCGGGAACGGCATGGGCCAGCCGTTCTCGCCGACCTCCTGCGACAGCGCGGCCACGCGATCGCGGAACTCGTCGTGTCCCATGACGCCCGGGGTGCGGGTGCCCAGCGCGACCATCTGCGCGCCGGTGAGGGTCGCGGTGTCGATGAGGTAGTCCGGTTCGTCCTCGCAGGCCCGCACGATCGCGTCGGCCAGAATGAGGCGGCCCTCGGCGTCGGTGTTGATCACCTCGACGGTCGTGCCGCCGTACTGCGTCAGGACGTCACCCGGACGCTGCGCCGTCGCCGACGGCATGTTCTCGGCCATCGGCACCGTGGCGGTGACGTTCGCACCGACCCCGAGCTTCGCGGCGAGCACCACGGTCGCGACGACCGCGGCCGCACCGGCCATGTCGGAGGTCATCTGCTCCATGCCCGCGGCCGGCTTGATGGAGATGCCACCGGTGTCGAAGGTGATGCCCTTGCCCACCAGCGCGACCTTCGGGGCCTTGCGCTTCTTGGCCGTGTACGACAGGCGCACCAGGCGCGGCGGCCGCGACGAGCCCTTGCCGACGCCGATGATGCCGCCGAAGCCCTGCTTCTCGAGGGCCTTCTCGTCGAGCACCTCGACCTTCAGACCTGCGGCCTCGCCCAGCGCCTTGGCGCGCTCCGCGAACTCGGCGGGGTACAGGTGGCTCGGCGGGGTGTTGACGAAGTCGCGGGCGATCGCGACGGCCTCCGCGACCGCGACGGCGCGCGTCAGCGCGGCTTTGGCGGCACGGTCCCGGGTGGACGGGACGAGCAGTTCGACACGAGCGACCGGGCGGGCGTCCTCCTTCGGCGCGGACTTCTCCGAACGGAATTCGGTGTAGGTGTACGCACCGAGGGCGAATCCCTCCGCGGCGGCACCGAGGTCGACGGCCGACAGGATGGTCGCGACCGTGCCGACCCCTGTCAGGGCGCGCGCGGCGGCACCGGCGGAGCGGCGGACCTGCTCGGCGTCGATCCGGTCGGCGTCACCGAGACCGACCGCCAGGACGCTCGCCACGGGTAGCGAGGCCGGTGCCGGGACGCGGGTCAGCTCCTCGCTGCGGCCCTTCGCGCCCACCGCCACCACCGCGTCGAGCACCTCACCGAGGATCTCCTCGTCCACCGGTGCGTTGCCGGCGAGGATCTCGGGGGTCCCGTCGGAGGAGGTCAGGCCGACGACGAGAACGTCGGCTCGCTTCGATACCGATCCGGCGAGAACGAGTTCGGGGAGGTCGGGGCTCGGTGCACTCACAGGGCGTCTCCTTGAAGCAGTAGCGGCGACAGGACATGTCGTCGGCGGGAACGACTCGATGCTAGTGACCACGGCGACGATCGGCGCGCCGGTGGGATAGCGTCCAGGGTCATGAGCGACGATCTGCAGCACGGTCCGATCCACGCGGTGCACACCGAACTCGGCGCCACCTTCGCCCCCTTCGGCGGGTGGGAGATGCCGGTCTCGTACGCCGGGACGGTCGCCGAGCACACCGCCGTCCGTGAGACGGTGGGCCTGTTCGACGTCAGCCACCTCGGCAAGGCGGTCGTCGCCGGTCCGGGTGCCGCCGAGTTCGTGAACACGGCCCTGACCAACGACCTCACCCGCATCGGCCCCGGCAGGGCCCAGTACACGCTGTGCTGCACCGAGACCGGTGGCGTGATCGACGACCTGATCGTCTACTACGTCTCCGACGAGGAACTCTTCCTCGTCCCGAACGCCGCGAACACCGCTGCCGTCGTCGAGGCGCTGGCCGCCGCCGCGCCCGCGGATGTCACCGTGACGAACCGGCACCGCGACCACGCCGTCTTCGCCGTGCAGGGCCCGAAGTCCGTGGCGGTCCTCACCGCGCTGGGGCTGCCCACCGACATCGACTACATGGGCTTCGCCGACGCCGAGTACCGGGGCGCACCGGTGCGGGTGTGTCGCAGCGGCTACACCGGAGAACGCGGCTACGAGGTGCTGCCGCTCCGGGACGACGCCGAGACCGTCTTCCGTGCCCTGCTCGAAGCGGTGCGCGCGGAGGGCGGCCAGGTCGCCGGGCTCGGTGCCCGCGACACGCTGCGCACCGAGATGGGCTACGCCCTGCACGGCCACGAACTGTCGGTCGACATCTCCCCGCTCGAAGCGCGGGTCGGCTGGGCCGTCGGCTGGAAGAAGCCGCAGTTCTGGGGCCGCGACGCGCTGCTCGCACAGAAGGAGTCCGGTCCGGCACGGCGGCTGTGGGGCCTGCGCGCCCTCGCCCGCGGTGTGCTGCGGCAGGACCTGACCGTCCTGCGCGAGGGCGACGCGGTGGGCCGGACCACCTCGGGTACCTTCTCGCCGACCCTCAAGGTCGGGATCGCGCTCGCCCTGCTCGACACGGCGGCGGGCATCGAGGCCGGTGACGAGGTCACGGTCGACGTGCGGGGCCGGTCGCTGCGCGCCGAGGTGGTCGTTCCGCCCTTCGTCGAGGACCACACGAGGTAGTGCGATCGGGTCCGGTTGTACCATTGACGTCCATGACAGAGGTCCTCGAATTCGCCCGCATCCAGCATCCTTCCCCGACACCCGCTGAGCGGCGACAGGAGATTCTGTCGAATCCCGGCTTCGGGAAGCACTTCACCGACCACATGGTGTCGATCACCTACATCGAGGGGAAGGGCTGGCACGACGCCAAGGTCGAGCCGTACTCGCCCATCACCCTCGATCCGGCCGCGATGGTGCTGCACTACGGACAGGCCATCTTCGAGGGCCTCAAGGCCTACCGGCAGCCCGACGGCAGCATCGCGTCGTTCCGCGTGACCGCCAACGCCGCGCGCATGAACCGGTCCGCGGAACGTCTCGCGATGCCGAACCTGCCGGAGGAGCTCTTCGTGCAGGCGATCACCGAGCTGATCGACGTCGACAACGAATGGGTCCCGGCCGCCGGTGGCGAGGAGTCGCTCTACCTGCGTCCCTTCGCATTCGCGACCGAGGCGGCCCTCGGTGTGCACCCGGCCGGCGAGTACAGGTTCCTCGTCATCGCCTCCCCGGCCGGCGCGTACTTCCCGCGCGGCGTCAAGCCCGTCAACGTGTGGCTGTCGCGTGAGTACGTGCGGGCCGCTCCCGGCGGCACCGGGGCGGCGAAGTTCGCCGGCAACTACGCGGCCTCGCTGGTCGCGCAGGCCTACGCCGCCGACCAGGGCTGTGACCAGGTGGTGTGGCTCGACGCGATCGAGCGCAAGTACGTCGAGGAGATGGGCGGCATGAACCTGTACTTCGTGTACGGGTCCGGCGCCGACGCGCGCCTCGTCACCCCGGAGCTGTCCGGCTCCCTGCTGCCGGGCATCACCCGCGACTCGCTGCTCACCCTCGCCAAGGACTCCGGCCTGGCGGTCGAGGAGCGGCGCATCAGCACCGACGAGTGGCGCGAGAAGGCCGCGAGCGGCGAGATCACCGAGGTGTTCGCGTGCGGCACCGCCGCCGTCATCACCCCGGTCGGCAAGGTCAAGGACAAGGACGGCGAGTTCACCATTGCCGACGGCGAGCCCGGCCCGATCACGATGGCGCTGCGCGACACCCTCACCGGGATCCAGCGCGGCACCTTCGCCGACACCCACGGATGGATGACCACGCTGCGCAAGTGAATCGTCGGTCGCCGAGACCCGCGCGGGGCGTCACCGGAATCCGGTGACGCCCCGCGGCATAGGTGGCGAAGCCGCTCAGAGCAGGCAGGTGGCGGCCACCGCGATCGCGGCGACCGTGCCCTCGGTGACCGCTCCGAGGACGTCCCCGTTCAGGCCCCCGAAGCGGGTCGCGCAGTGCCGGACGAACGGCACGGACACCAGGAGCACCACCGCCACGACGAGCGGTCCCGCCCACCAGGGACCGGGCAGCCACACCGCCGCGAGCACGGCCGCCGCGAGCGGCCACAGCACGGCCGCGACCGGCCCCTGGCTCCCGGCGACGAGCGTGCCGAATCCACTGCCCGGTGCGGCGTCGATGCCGCGCCGGCAGGCGAGCACCACCGCGACCCGTCCGGTGAACACGGCGACGGCCACCGCCGTCCACGCGCGGGCGTCGGCGAGGGTTCCGAAGGACGCGGCCTGCAGTCCGAGTACGACGACGAGCGCGGCCACCCCGAACGGGCCTGCACCGCCACCGTGCATCACCTCGCGTGCCCGCTCGGGCGGGCCGTAGCATCCGAGACCGTCGGCGGTGTCGCTCAACCCGTCGACGTGCATCCCGCGGGTGCCGACGGCGAGCACACCGACGCACAGCAGACCCGTCACCAGGGCGGGAGCGCCGAGACCCGACGTGAGCAGGCACACCACCGCGGCCGCGGCGCCGAGCACGGCACCGGCCACGGGGGCGGCGGTGATGGCGCGCGCGGCGACCGCACGATCGATCTCGGACGGCCCGCGGAAGGGGAGCACCGTCAGCCAGGACAGTGCCAGTGCCACCCCGCCGGTCCAGCGCCGGAGCATCAGTCGATCGGGGTCGGCGCGGACTCGTCGCGAGTGCTCACACCGGCCTCGGAGAAGGTCGCCATCTGCGCCAGGATCGCGACGGCGCCCTGCAGGATCGGCAGTGCCGTCACCGCACCGGAACCCTCACCGAGCCGCATGTCCAGCTCGACGATCGGGTCGAGACGCAGGTGGCGCAGGGCGAGACTGTGGGCGGGTTCGACGGACCGGTGCCCGGCCACCCACCAGCGTGCGGCGCCGGGAGCCATCTCCTCTGCGACCATCGCAGCGGCGGTGACGACGACACCGTCGAGGATCACCGGGGTGCGGCGCACCGCGGCCTGGGCGAGGAAACCGGCCATCGCCGCGAAGTCGGCGCCGCCGGCGGTGCGCAGCAGGGCGACGGGATCCTTCACGTGGGGCCGGGCACGGCGCATCGCATCCCGGATCGCCGTGACCTTGCGCATCCAGCCCTTGTCGTCGATCCCGGTGCCGCGACCGACGGCGGCGACGGGTTCGGTGGCGGTGAGGGTGGCGATGAGCACGGTCGCCGGGGTGGTGTTGCCGATGCCCATGTCGCCGGCGACGAGCAGGTCCGCGCCCTCGTCGACCTCACGGTCGGCGAGACCGCGGCCGACCTCGATCGCGCGGACGGTCTCCTCGTGGGTCAGCGCGTCCTCACGGTCGATGCGGCCGCTCGAGCGACGGATCTTGTACTGCGAGACCTCGGGGGAGGTGTCACAGTCGACCGCCATGTCCACCACGCGCACACCGGCACCGGCCGCGTTCGCGAGGACGTTGACGGCCGCACCACCGGAGGCGAGGTTCGCGACCATCTGCGCGGTGACCTCGGGCGGATAGGCGGACACGCCGTGACGGGCCACCCCGTGGTCGCCGGCGAACACCACGACCCGCGGACGGCGGAAGGGATGCGGCGGGACCTCGCCCTGGCAGGCGGCCACCCAGCAGCCGAGATCCTCGAGACGGCCGAGGGATCCCGCCGGCTTCGTCAGATCCCGCTGGCGCTCCTCGGCCTGCACCCGGGCCTCGAGGTCGGGTGCGACGACCCGGGGGAAGACGACGTCGGTGGGGGATTCGGAACCGGTTGTCACAGGTCACCTCTCGCGTGGGAAATCACCGTGTGACGCTATCAATCCGTCCGCGCCGCCCCGCCCTCCGGAGGTGTGAGGTTCGTCAGACGGCGTCGCCGGGCTCGACCCGGGGCAGCGGGGCCCGCAGCTTCCGGATCTGGGAGGCACGCACGAAGGCGTACCAGCCGAGACCGAAGCCGCCGTCCGTGGAGTCGGGGAAGCGCTCGCGGGCCTTCTTGTTCACCATGCGGCCCAGGTAGACGCCCTCGATGACCATCAGCAGCATCATCACGAACATCGCGAGGGTGACGTACTGCTGCACCACCGGGCCCAGGAACATGGACAGGATCAGCACCAGCGCGAGCGGCATGAACAGACCGACGAGATTGCGCCGGCTGTCGACGAGATCGCGCACGTACGCGCGGACCGGGCCGCGGTCGCGGGGCAGGAGGTACTTCTCCTCACCGGCGAGCATCCGGTTGCGGCGTTCCGCCGCTTCGGAGCGCCGCTGGGCGGCGGCCGCCTTGCGCTCCTCCTTGGTCTGGGACTTGCGCAGCGCCTTGCGCCGCTCGCGCGCCTCCTTCGCCGTCAGGGGGGCGGGCGCGACGGGACCGCGCCGCCGGTTCTCGGCGTCGCGTCGCTTGGGCGTCGGGCGTCCCTTACCGGTCGTCTTCGCAGGCGCCGGCTCCTCGGGAGCCGCAGCCTGAGCGGTCTCGGTCGCAGGGACCTCGTGATCGGCAGAGTCGTCGGAACCACCGCGGCGTAGCAACTTCACACCACCAGGCTATGGGATAGTCGAGGGAAGCGGAAAATCCGCGAGGCTCACCACCCGCGGCCGAGGACCCACGCGCCTCGACCACGAGGAATAGATTCCGGCACGGTACCGTTGAAGCAACCGGGTTTGGATACGAACGACAGGGAGCGCCCATGACTGTGCAGCAAGAGACCGACACTCACGGCGTCATCCTGACCGAGGCTGCCGCTGCCAAGGCGAAGGCACTGCTCGATCAGGAGGGCCGTGACGACCTGGCACTGCGTATCGCCGTTCAGCCCGGCGGCTGCGCGGGTCTGCGGTACCAGCTGTTCTTCGACGATCGCACGCTCGACGGCGACCTCACCAAGGAGTTCGGCGGTGTGAACCTCGTCGTCGACCGGATGAGCGCCCCCTACGTCGAGGGTGCGTCCATCGACTTCGTCGACACCATCGAGAAGCAGGGCTTCACGATCGACAACCCCAACGCGACGGGGTCGTGCGCCTGCGGCGACTCGTTCAACTGAGAACGTGACTCGGGACCCCGGTGCCGGAACGGCACCGGGGTCCCGTCGTGTCCGCGGTAGTACCGTGGGACCGCTACGGCTCTCCGTGTGAGCAGCCACATCACCAGACATCCACGGAAAGGCTCAGCCTCGTGACCATCGCCGTGACCGGCTCCATCGCCACCGACCACCTCATGCGTTTCCCCGGCCGGTTCGCCGAGCAGCTGCTCGCCGACCAGCTCTCGCACATCTCGCTCAGCTTCCTCGTCGACGACCTGGTCGTGCGGCGCGGCGGTGTCGGCGGCAACATCGCCTTCGCGATGGGTGTTCTCGGGGGATCGCCCGTGCTCGTCGGTGCCGTCGGCGCCGACTTCGCCGAGTACCGGACGTGGCTCGAGGACCACGGCGTGGACTGCTCGTCGGTGCGGGTGTCGACCACCGCCCACACCGCGCGGTTCGTGTGCACCACCGACCTCGACATGGCGCAGATCGCGTCGTTCTACCCCGGCGCGATGTCGGAGGCCCGCGAGATCTCCATCGAGGAGGTCGTGCGCCGGCACGGCGTCGACCTGGTGCTGATCGGCGCCAACGACCCCGACGCGATGATCCGCCACACCGAGGAGTGCCGTCGCCTCGGCGTCCCCTTCGTCGCCGACCCGTCGCAGCAGCTCGCCCGCCTGGACGGCAAGCAGGCCGAGCAGCTCATCGACGGCGCCGAGTACCTGTTCACCAACGAGTACGAGTGGGGTCTGCTGCTGCAGAAGACCGGTCTCACCGAGGACGAGGTGCAGGCGAAGGTCGGGCTCCGCATCACCACCCTCGGCGGTGACGGCGCGAAGATCGTCGACCGCGACGGCAACTGGGTGCAGGTGGGTGTCGTGCCCGAGCGCGCCAAGGTCGATCCCACCGGTGTGGGCGATGCCTTCCGCGCCGGTTTCCTGCTCGGTCACCGCGCCGGCCTGAGCCTCGAGCGCGCCGCGCAGCTCGGCTCCCTGGTCGCCGTGCACGTCCTCGAGACCACCGGCACCCAGGAATGGACCTTCGACCGCGCCGATGCCCTCAAGCGTCTCGGTGAGGCCTACGGTGCCGAGGCCGCCGACGAGATCGGTGCGGTGCTCGGCGCCTGACGCGGAGCGGTCCGACACACCGCGCGGACGACGAACGGCCGCGAGCCCCGGTGGGAAGCTCGCGGCCGTTTCTCGTCGTGACGGTCAGAGCTCGACCGGGTAGGCCGGTTCCTGGATCTGCGGGACGACGCGCTTCTCGACGAAGATGCCGTGCCAGATCATGAAGCACAGCACCGTCCACAGGCGGCGGCTGTGGTCGATCGGGCCGGTGCGGTGCTCGTCGAGCATCTTCGTCACCGCGGTCTTGTCCAGCAGGTGATCGGTCTGCGACTCGGCGATCACCTCGTGCGCCCAGTCGAACAGCTCGGTGCCGGCGAGCCAGTGCCGCAGCGGCACCGGGAAGCCCAGCTTCGCGCGGTGCAGCACGTGCGGCGGCACGATGCCCTCGAGAGCCTGACGCAACGCGTACTTCGTCGTGTCCTTCGTGATCTTCTGCTCCAACGGCACCTGCGACGCCACCCGGAACACCTCGGAGTCGAGGAACGGCACACGCAGCTCGAGCGAGTTCGCCATCGTCATCTTGTCGGCCTTGACGAGGATGTCGCCGCGCAGCCAGGTGAACAGGTCGAGGTGCTGCATCCGGGCGACCGGATCCCAGCCGGCCGACTGCGCGTAGATCGGCGCGGTGACGTCCTGATGGGTCCACTCGGGTCGGAAGTCGCGCAGCACCGCGCGCAGCTGTGCGTCGTTGAAGCTGCGGGCATTGCCGTAGTAGCGCTCCTCGAGGGTCATCGAGCCGCGGTGCAGCAGGCTCTTGCCGCGGGTGCCCTCGGGGATGCGCTCGGACAGCTTCCCGGCGGCCCGGCGCAGCGCCGACGGGAGGAACTCGAACGGGCGCAGCGACAGCGGCTCGCGGTAGATGGTGTAGCCGCCGAACAGCTCGTCGGCGCCCTCACCGGACAGCACGACCTTGACGTGCTTGCGGGCCTCGCGGGCGATGAACCACAGCGGCACGAGTGCCGGGTCGGCCACCGGGTCGTCGAGGTACCAGATGATCTCCGGGATCGCCGCGGCGAACTCGGCGGGGGAGACCACCCGCACCACGTGCCGGGCACCGATCGCCGCGGCCGACTCGGCGGCGACGTCGACCTCGGAGTAGCCCTCCCGCTCGAAACCGGCGGTGAAGGTGATGAGCTTGGGGTTGTGGCGCATCGCCAGCGCGGCGATGGCGGTGGAGTCGATGCCGCCCGAGAGGAACGACCCGACCGTCACGTCGGCCCGCATGTGCTTGGCCACCGAGTCCTCGAGCGCCTCGGCGATCTCGCGGTAGCGGTCCTGCTCGCGGCCGGCCGCGAACGGCCGCACCGGGAAGGTCGGGTGGAAGTAGCGGGTGATCTCCGGCTCGGAACCGGGCCGCAGACGCGCGTGGCAGCCCGATTCGAGGCGCCGGATGCTGCGGTGCAGGGTCTCCGGCTCGGGGACGTACTGGAGCACCGTGTAGTGCTCGATCGCCCGCGCGTCGAGTTCGGTGTCGATGCCGACGAGATCGGCGAGCTCGAGCAGGCTCTTCTTCTCGCTACCGAAGACGGTGCCGTTCGGGCCGGTCGCGATGAACAGCGGCTTGATGCCGAAGGGATCGCGGGCGAGGAACAGCTCACGGGTGTGGGTGTCCCAGATCGCGAAGGCGAACATGCCGCGCAGCTTCTGCACGGCCCGCTCACCCCAGTGGTGGTAGGCCGCGACGATGGTCTCGCTGTCGCCCTCGGTGGCGAAGGCGGCACCGAACTTCTCGGTGAGCTCCTCGCGCAGTTCGAGGTAGTTGTAGATCTCACCGTTGAACGTCAGCGCATACCGGTCGGGCTGTTCCGGGGGTCCCCAGCGCAGCGGCTGGTGCGAATGCGCGATGTCGATGATCGACAGGCGGTTGAATCCGAGGACCAGGTCGGCGTCGTGCCAGGTGCCGTGCTCGTCGGGCCCGCGATGACGCAGGCAGTGCATTGCGGAGCCCACCTGGGCGACGGCGTCGTCGGTGGTGCCGTCAGTGGTCAGAAACCCGAGCAATCCGCACACGCGTGGGTTACCTCATTCCGGTCGGGGTGTCACGAACGAACCCCGATGGGCGCACAGCGCAGGACACCGCACCGCGCGTGACACCGGGAACTTCCTCTCGGGGTCCGGCGTTGGTTCTACTGGAGTATGCCGCAGACGGTCGAGTCGGGCAGGCGGCCGTACGACGGAGCAGGGACCGTCGGATCGGGGAACCGCTGGTCACGAGGTACGTCTTCCGGGCGTTTCGCCCACTCCGGCACTTTCTTCGTGCCCCGACGATGGATTGCGTCCGGGTTTGGTCTACGCTGCGTAGTAATTGGGCTGGCCCTCCGGGTGTGCCCTAGTGGAATTGCGGCGATCAGGAAGGCGTGAACGTGGCGCAAGGTCGGATCCTTCGGCGGTTCGGGCTCGCAGCATCACTCGGCATTGCAGCCTTGGTGCTGACCGGGTGTTCTAGCGAAGAAGTCCTTCGTTTCGGCTGGCCGGAGGGGGTCACTCCTCAGGCCGAGCGTATGCGTGAGCTCTGGACGTGGTCGGTGATCGCCGCCCTCGTCATGGGCATTCTGGTGTGGGGCCTGACCTTCTGGGTGGTGGCTGCCTACCGCCGGCGCAAGGGTGACCCCGAGTTCCCCCGCCAGACGGCGTACAACGTGCCCCTCGAGCTCGCGTACACCGCGGCTCCGTTCGTGGCCGTGTGTGTGCTCTTCTACTTCACCGTCGTGGTGCAGAACTACGTCCTCGAGAAGGAGGACAACCCGAACGTCGTGGTCGACGTCACGGCGTTCCAATGGAACTGGAAGTTCGGTTACCGCACCGTCGATCTCGGTGACGGTACCGCGCGTTACGACGGCACCGATCAGGAAGCCCAGGACGCGATGGCCCTGCAGCCCTACGAGCTGGGCATCGAGGGCGACCACGACGAGCATGCCGAGGTTCCCCCGATCCACGGCAAGCCCACGGAGGATCTCTCCTACCTGCACTACGACAAGATCGAGACGATCGGCACCAGCGAGGAGATCCCGGTCCTCGTTCTGCCCACCGGCAAGCGCATCGAGTTCCAGCTCGCGTCGTCGGACGTCATCCACGCGTTCTGGGTCCCCGAGTTCCTGTTCAAGCGGGACGTGAACCCGAACCCGATCGAGAACAACTCCGATCCGGTCTTCCAGATCTCCGAGATCGAGCGCGAGGGTGCGTTCGTGGGCCGCTGCGCCGAGATGTGCGGCACCTACCACGCGATGATGAACTTCGAGGTCCGCGCGGTCAGCCCCGAGGACTTCGCCCGGTACATCGAGCTCCGTAAGCCGGTCGAGGACGGCGGCCAGGGCCTGTCGAACGCCGCCGCGCTTGAGGCCATCGGCCAGAGCCCGATCGCAACCTCGACGACCCCGTTCAAGACCGATCGTACGGACCGGTCGGCCTCCGTCGCCGCCGGCGAGTGACGGCCACCTCTCACCGACAAGGACAAGTGCTGATATGAAGATCGAAGCCAAGCTCTTCGAGGTCGTGACGGTGTTCTTCGTGCTCGTCGCCATCGTGTACGGCACGTTCACCGGCCTCTCGGACAAGGGCATCGAGTGGGCGGGTCTGACGGCCATCGTCCTCTCCGCGGGCCTGACCCTGATCGTCGGAACGTACTTCCGGTTCGTCGCTCGTCGTCTCGACACCCGTCCGGAGGACTACGAGGACGCCGAGGTCAGCGACGGCGCCGGCGACCTGGGCTTCTTCAGTGCCGGTAGCTTCTGGCCCATCCTTCTGGCCGGTGCGGCCGCCTTCGCCGCCATCGCGCTGGCGTTCTTCCAGCCCTGGCTGATCGTCGTCGCGGTCGTGCTGATCGTCGCGTCGGCTGCCGGTCTGGTGTTCGAGTACCACCTCGGCCCCGAGAAGCACTGAGCCTCTCGTACACCCCGCTCGCACGGGCGCCGCACCTTCGGGTGCGGCGCCCGTCGCGCATTCTCAGGCCCTGCGTGCTCCTCGGCGGGTCGTGAGGGCGACCGCCGCCGTTGCCGCCACCGTGCGGTCCCGGTCGGCGGTGAGGGCGAGCAGGGCGTCGTGGGCCGCGTCCCCGGGGATCTCCGCGAGGGTCTGGGTGAGCCGCAGCCGCGTGCGGGGATCGGACGACGCGTCGAGGGCCCGCAGCACGGACCGCACGATCTCCGCGGACGGCACCGACCGGTCGGCCAGCCCACCGAGCACCTCCGACGCCTCGACGTCCTTCCGGCCCTCCACGATCGTCTCCAGTAGCACCGGGACGGCCTCCTGCACACCGCGGAAACCCAACGCGAGGGCCGCCGACGTGCGGGCGGTACGGTCGCCGTCGTCGAGGGCCCGGCGCAGCAGCGCGGTGGCCTCCGGGAGACGGATCTCGGTGAGCGCGGCGATCGCCCGCCGGCGCACGCGCGGGTCGGGGGAGCCCAGCCCCGCCTCCAGCCCCGGGAGCGCCGCGGTTCCGCTGCGTGCCAGCGACCACCGCAGTGCCCCTGCAACGAATGCGTTCTCCTCCGTCAGCACCGCCTCCACCAGCGCATCGACGGGAAGAGGCGCCGACTCGGTCTGCGACAGCACCGCCTGCTGACGCCGGGAACCGGAGTCGGATTCGAAGGCGCGGAGCAGGGCGACGAGGCGCAGCACGTCGTCCCAGGCGGTGGGGGAGGACGCACCGACCCCTTCGAGGCGGGCGAGCAGTTCCGTCTCCGCCGCGATCCGCTCCTGAGTGTGCCGGATCAGTTCCTGCACCAGTTCGGCCGGGGCGAACGTCGGGTCCTCCAGCGCCCGTCCCACCTCCCGCAGCGACATCCCGAGGCTGCGCAGGCTCTCCACATGGAACAGCCGACGCAGGTCGTCATCGGTGTACTCGCGGTAGCCGCCCGCGGTACGGCCCGTGGGCGACACCAGACCGAGACGGTCGTAGTGCCGCAGCATCCGTGTGCTGACCCCGGACCGCTGCGAGACCTCGCCGATGAGCATCACGTCACCTCCCGGGAGCCGTCGGGGTCCGTCACCGCGATCCGGTGTGCGGTCTCCACCGCGAGGTCGAAGCTACTGTCGGGATCGACCCGGATCCGCTCGGTGGCCGCCGCATGGGCCCGGACCTGCGGGTCGGGATGGGCCGCTGCGGCCTCCAGGGCGGGGACAGCGGCCTCGTCCAGGGCGGCGAGCGCCCGGCTCAGGCTCAGCCGGACCTCCCGGTCGCCGCGACCGAGTTCGCCGGCCAGCTCGGCGGCGAGCCGCGGCTCCTGCCCGTCCGGGACGAGGACGACCGCGGCCCGCCACGCGCTGCGGGCGATCTCGTCGTGCGGGTCGTGCAGCATTCGTGCCACGCCGGGCCAGGCCGACCGGTCACCGATCTTGGAGAGGGTGTGCAGGGCCTGGCTGCGTGCCTGCGTCCCCTCCGCCCCCAGCTCGGCGAGCAGGAGCGGCACGGTGATCCTGGCGGGGAGGCGGCACAGCGCCCAGGTCAGCATGTCGCGGACGTAGAAGTCCGGTTCCACGGCACACCGCTCGACGAGCGCCCGGGCGGTGTGCGGGTCGGCGGCGGTCCCCAGTTCGAGCGCTGCGCGCAGCCGTACCGGGGTGTCCGCGGCGGTCAGGGCGACAGTGAGGACACCGATGGGGACCGGGGCGGAGACGCGGGTGGGGACTCGGGTGGGGACGCGGACGGACGGGTCGTGGTGGGTGCTCATGGAAGACACCTCCTTCACCGACCCATTCGAGTGCCTGTCACGGTGTCAAGGTCAAGACATCCGGACCATAACCGGTGGAGGAGGGGAGGGGTCTGCCGATTCGGCCCAGAAGATTCGACACAGAAGATTCGACACAGAAGATTCGGCACAGAGGAATCGGCGCAGCAACGAAAGGGGCCCCGGACCGTGAAGGTCCGGGGCCCCTTTACGAGGTGACTCGTTCGCTACCGAGTGTCAGTGCGACTTCTCGGGCAGCTCCTTGGCACCGTCGCCGTTGCCGTGGATGCGCTCCTGGTACTCGCGGAGCGTGTTCCGCAGCTCGAGCTCGGCCTCGTGGTGCGCGGCCTCGAGCGCGGCGGCCTCGTCGGCCGGGTCCGGGCTCCACCAGCTGCCGGAGCCGGGCTTGCCGGCGGTACCGAGCTTGTTCATCCGCTTCGGGACCGGAGCACCCTGGTACTCCAGCGGAACCGGGTGGCCGTGCTCGTCGACCGGGCCGAGCGGCTGGTGGATCTCGATGTACTCACCGTGCGGCAGGCGACGGACGATGCCCGTCTCCACGCCGTGCTCCAGGACCTGGCGGTCGCTGCGCTGAAGTGCCAGGCAGAAGCGGTAGGCGATGAAGTACGCCAGCGGCGGCAGGATGACCAGGCCGATACGACCCATCCACGTCGTCGCGTTGATCGAGATGTCGAACTTGAACGCGATGAGGTCGTTGATGCACATGATCGTGGCCACACCGTAGAAGGCCAGCGCCATGAACCCGAGGCCGGTACGGACCGGCACGTCGCGAGGACGCTGCAGCAGGTTGTGGTGCGCGTCGTCCTTGGTCAGCTTCTTCTCGATCCACGGGTAGACCGTGAGGACCACGAAGACGAGGCCCATGATCAGCGCGATCCAGAACGGCTGCGGGATCGTGTACCGGCCGAACGGGTACAGCTCCCAGGCCGGCCAGATACGGGCCATGCCGTCCGTCCACATCATGTAGATGTCCGGCTGCGAGCCGGCGGAGACCTGCGACGGGTTGTACGGGCCGAGGTACCAGACCGGGTTGATCTGGAACAGACCGCTCATCAGGGCGAGGACCGCGAAGGTCATCGCGAAGAAGGCACCCGACTTGACGGCGAACACCGGGAGGATGCGGACACCCACGACGTTCTGTTCGGTCCGGGCGGGGCCGGGGAACTGGGTGTGCTTCTGGTACCAGACCAGCGCGAGGTGCGCGGCGATCAGGGCCAGGATGATGCCCGGGACGAGCAGCACGTGCAGCACGTAGAAGCGCGGGATGATCAGATCGCCGGGGAAGTCGCCGCCGAAGATCGCCCAGTGCAGCCAGGTGCCGATGATCGGGACCGACAGCGTGATGCCCGAGAAGGCGGCCCGCAGACCCGTACCGGAGAGCAGGTCGTCGGGGAGCGAGTAACCGAAGAAGCCCTCGAACATCGCCAGGATGAGCAGCAGCGAGCCGATCACCCAGTTCGCCTCACGCGGGCGGCGGAACGCACCGGTGAAGAAGATGCGCAGCAGGTGCACGATGATCGACGCCGCGAACATCAGTGCCGCCCAGTGGTGGATCTGGCGGACGAACAGACCACCGCGGACCTCGAACGACAGGTTCAGGGTCGTCTCGTAGGCGCGGGACATGCCCACACCACGCAGCGGCGTGTAGACGCCGTCGTAGACCACGTGGGCCATCGACGGGTCGAAGAACAGGGTGAGGAAGACACCCGAGATCAACAGGATGACGAAGCTGTACAGCGCGATCTCACCCAGCAGGAAGGACCAGTGGGTGGGGAACACCTTGTTGATCTGACGACGGATACCCGCGGACAGGTGGTAGCGGGAATCGAGATTCTCGCCGATGTGCGCGGCACGGGATTGGGTTGAAGTACTCACGATCGACGCTCCCAGAAGGCCGGGCCGAGTGGCTCGATGAAGTCACCGTTGGCGACCAGGAAGCCCTCTTCGTTCACTGTAATCGGCAGCTGCGGCAGTGCGCGAGCAGCCGGACCGAAAATCGCCTTGCCGTACTCCAGGGCATCGAACTGCGACTGGTGGCACGGGCACAGGATGCGGTTGGTCTGCTGCTCGTACAGCGAGGTCGGGCAACCGAGGTGGGTGCAGATCTTCGAGTAGGCGAAGTAGTCGCCGTAGTTGAAGCTCTCCTGGCCCTTGCGCTTGACGACGCGCTCGGTGTCCTCGGTGCGCAGACGGATCAGCATGACGGCGTTGCGGATACCGCGCAGGCTCTCGAGCAGAGCGTGCTCGTCGCCGCGATCGGACTCGCGGAACGGGAACACCGTCTCCATGCCGCCGGCGTCGAGGTCCTCCGGACGCACCAGGACGATGTCCTGGGGACGGCCGGTGTCACGACGCAGGTAGATCGTCTCGCCCGGGTACCGCGGCGTCCAGCCCGACACCCACAGCGGCGACTCGCCCCGTTCCTTCCACGGATTCTTGATCAGGCCACCGAGCGGCATGATCAGGCCGAGGCCGAGGGCGCCGCCACCGAAGATGGCGGTGCGCTTGATCAGCTTGCGGCGGGGAAGGGTCGAGGTCTCCAGGGAGTCGGCGAGCTCCGCGACGATCGTCTTGCGATCGACCTCGGAGGAACCACCGTCGTGCCGATCCTGGATCGACACCTCCTCGGGGATGAACTTCTTGGTGAACTGCACCGCGCCGACACCGATGCCGAGGATCGACAGACCCAGGGTGATGCCGAGCATCGGGGTGTACAGGCTGTACCAGTCGTAGTCCTTCTCGCCGATGGATTGGTACTCCCACGGCCAGAACAGGTAGATCGCAATGAACGCGATACCCGACAGGCCGGCCAGGACGAACCAGAAGGCGACGTTGCGCTCCGCACGCTTCTCGGCGCGGGTGCCCTCGACGGGCCACCGGTCCTTGCGGAAGGCGACGTCGACCCCGTCCAGGTTCGTACCGAGGGTGACGAGATCGTCCCGGCTCATCTGGTCGAGGTTCTCGACAGTGTGCTTGTTCGGCGTTTCGCCGCCACTCATGACCTAGCTCCGATCCACAGTGCAGCGCCGACGACGGCAACCATGCCGACGACCCACATGGTCGGCCCCTCGGCACCGGGGCCGAAGCCACCGAGCCCGTAGCCGCCCGGGTTCTTCGTCTCGTTGGCGGACTTGATGTACGCGATGATGTCCTGCTTCTCCTCGACCGTCAGCTGGCGGTCGGAGAACTTGGGCATGTTCTGGGGGCCGGTGAGCATCGCGGTGTAGATCTGCTGCTCGCTCGCGGGCGCCAGCGGCGGTGCGAACTTACCGGACGACAGGGCGCCACCCTGACCGGTGAAGTTGTGGCACGACGCGCAGTTCTGGCGGAACAGCTCGGAACCGCGTCCGATGTCGTCGCCGCGCAGCGAGGAGGTGGCGATCTCACCGTTCTCGTCGCGGATGACCGTGGGGCCGCCGCCGTTGGCCTGGATGTACGCACCGAGAGCGTCGGTCTGGTGCGCGTCGAACTTCGGCTCCTTGCGCACGATCTGCGCTTCGTTGCGCGAAGCCGGCATACGGCCGGACGAGACCTGGAAGTACACGGCCGCCTCACCGACACCGATCAGGCTGGGACCGCGGTCCTGGACGCCCTGCAGGTTGACACCGTGGCAGGTGACGCAGGAGGTCTCGTACAGCTTCTGGCCTTCGCGGATCAGTGCGCTCTGATCGTCCTGCGCCGTCGCGACCTGTGGAGCAGGCGTCACAGCGGAGGCGATGAAGCCGGCGCTCAGCAGCCCGAGCGCGAGGACCAGCGCTCCGGTGATGCGACGGCGCATCTTGCGCTGGCGGCGGGACTTGGCAGCGGAGGCTGCCGAGGTTTGACCGGGCATGTCACCCTCGGAGGCGAGAGGTGGGGATGAACTCATCTGTATCCCTTTTTGTATGTCGGGACGGACTGGACGTCAGGGGGCTGCCTGTGCGTTCAGCTGGCTAACGGATGAAATAGATCGTGGCAAACAGGGCGATCCACACGATGTCGACGAAGTGCCAGTAATACGAAACGACGATGGCTGCAGTGGCCTGGGCAGGCGTGAACTTGCTGACCCGGGTACGGACCAACAGGAACACGAAGGCGATGAGGCCGCCGATCACGTGCATGCCGTGGAAGCCGGTGGTCATGTAGAACACCGAGCCGTACACGGAGCCGGGGATGGTCGTGCCGTGCTCCACCAGGTGGATGTACTCGTAACCCTGGCCGAGCACGAAGAAGGTGCCCATGGCGAGGGTGACGATGTACCAGCGGCGGAGTCCGAACACGTCACCCCGCTCGGCGGCGAACACGCCGAGCTGGCACGTGAAGGAGGACGCGATGAGGACCGTGGTCACCGGAACGGCGAGCCACAGGTTCAACTCGGTCGGAGGCGGAGGCCACATGCCCTCCGGCGCTTGGGCCCGCGCCACGAAGTACATGGCGAAGAGCCCCGCAAAAAACATGAGCTCACTGGACAACCACACGATGGTGCCGACGCTGACCAGGTTGGGCCGGTTCAACGAGTGCACGCGCTGTGTGATTGCAGATCCTGAAGTCCCTACTGCGCTCGTCACGCTGGCTAGTATGACCCGTCGTAGTACGTCTTGGGCAATCGGGGCCGAAATCGGCGCGTCCGTGCAGCTCCGGCACCGAAGTTTCACCAGGTGGACGCCCTGTGCCACCGAGCGGAAGCGATGCGACAGGGGTACGGAGGCGACGAATCGGGCGCCGTGCGAAGGTGGTCCCATGAGTACGGGGAAAGGCCTCGGGGCGCGGCTGCGCGCCCTCTTCGGCCGGCGCAGCGAACCGCTCGACGCGGCGCGTGACGATCTGGTCGTCGTCGTGTCCTCCTTCGACGACGCGGAGGCGTGCTCGACCGCCCTCGAACGCGGCTCCGGAGCCGAACCGCGGTGGGATCCGGAGGGCGAGACAGTCCTGCGTCACCATCTGTCCCTGCCCGCCGAGGGGGTGGACCGCGCCGCCGAGCTCGCCGCCCAGGACGGGTACACCGTCGCCGTCACCGATCGGCTTCCCGAGGAGGTCGCCGCAGCGGCGGAAGGCCGGGCCGCCCTCACCCTGCAGCGCGTGCAGGTCCTCGACGCGCTGCACTGCGCCCAGGAGAAGTCCCGCATGGCGTCGCTCGCCCAGCGGCTCGGCGGGACCGCCCTCGGATGGGACGCTCTGCAACCGCCGCAGAGCGCTGACTAAGCTGCTGTCCGGAGGGCACGCCGGTGCCCGGTAGGGAGCGATATGCGGCGGGGCAGGTGCGAATGAACGCGACGCGTGACGCGGACGAGGTGACGACGAGCTGGCCCGCCGTTCTCGGCGCGCTGACGGCCGGACGGGATCTGACCCGTGCCGAGGCGCAGTGGGCGATGAGCGAGATCTTCTCCGACAACGCCACCCCCGCCCAGATCGCCGCGTTCGGCGTCGCCCTGAAGATGAAGGGTGAGACCCCCGACGAATTGCAGGCCCTGGCCGACACGATGCTCGGCTACGCCCGGCTGGTGCCCGTGGACGACGACGTCGTCGACATCGTCGGCACCGGCGGTGACCGGGCCGGCACCGTGAACATCTCGACGATGTCCTCGCTGGTCGTGGCCGCGACCGGCATCCGGGTCGTCAAGCATGGCAACCGCGCGGCGTCGTCCAAGAGCGGTGGCGCCGACGTGCTCGAGGCCCTCGGCGTGCATATCGACCTCGGACCGGAGGAGGTCGCGCAGTCGGTCGCCGAGGCCGGGATCGGCTTCTGCTTCGCTCCTCTCTTCCATCCGGCGCTGCGGTTCGCGGCCGCGCCGCGCAAACAGATCGGTATCCCCACGGCCTTCAACGTGCTCGGCCCGCTGACCAACCCGGCGCGTCCGCGCGCGGGTCTGATCGGCTGCGCCTTCGAGGGCCTGATCGGCACCGTCGCCGGTGTGCTCGCCCAGCGCGGCAACTCGGCGCTGGTGGTGCGCGGCGACGACGGTCTCGACGAGCTCACCACGTCCACCACGTCCACGGTGCACATCGTCCGTGACGGCGAGATCCGGGTGGTCACCCTCGATCCGCGGGACGTCGGTATCGATCGCGTGCCGCTGGACGCGCTGCGCGGCGGTGACGCCGAGGAGAACGCCGCGGTGGCGCGGGCGTTGCTGGCC